>CAMDBL010000029.1 GCA_945889015.1 Devosia equisanguinis | reverse complement strand
AGACGCTGCTGCGCCGAGCCGAAGCGCGAACGATCGAGGCCGTCAGCAATCGCATCGGCGATCTGCTCAGCACCTTCACCGGAACCGAGTGCACCAACTACTTCCGAAACGCAGGCTATGGTTCCACTTGAAACGGAAAGGCTCTAAGCAAACGGCCGGATCTATGATCCGGCCCGCTCGCGATTTCGATCGGGCGCGCGGAATCAGGCGGGCGGTGGGCCGAACACCAGCACGGCATTGAGGCCGCCGAAGGCGAACGAATTCGACATCACGTATTTCAGCGGCGCCTTGCGGCCGACGTTGGGCACGTAGTCGAGATCGCACTTGGGGTCGGGCTCGTCCAGGCCGATTGTCGGCGGGATCCAGCCGTCCTCGATCGCCTTGATGCTGGCGACCGCCTCGACCGCGCCGCAGGCACCGAGCAGATGTCCCGTCATCGCCTTGGTCGAGGAGATGGCGAGCTTCTTGGCGTGCTCGCCGAACACGTCTTTGATCGCGTTGGTCTCGTTGATGTCGTTGAGAGCGGTGGCCGTGCCGTGCGCGTTGAGATAGTCGATGTCCTCAGGCTTGAGGCCGGCGTCGTCCAGCGCCAGCCGCATCGCGCTCTTGGGGCCTTCGATGTCGGGATTGACCATATCCTTGCTGTCGGAGGACATGCCGAACCCGACGATCTCGGCCAGGATCTTGGCGCCGCGCGCCTTGGCGTGCTCCAGTTCCTCGAGGACGAGGATGCCGGCGCCCTCGCCGAGCACGGTGCCATTGCGCTTCTTGGCGAACGGATAGCAGCCCTGGGGCGAAAGCACGCGCATCGCCTGCCACACACGGAACGAGCCGTAGGTCAGCACCGCCTCGGAAGCGCCGGCCACTCCGACGTCGACGACGCCGTTGCGGATGTAGTCGAGCGTCAAGCCGATCGCGTGGGTGGCGGTCGAGCAAGCCGAGCAGGTGGCGAACGTCGGCCCCTTTATGCCGTACTCGATGCCGACGTGGGCGGAAGCCGACGAGCCGATGATGCGCAGCAGCGTCAGCGGGTTCGTCGCCTTCTTTTTCAGGATGAACAGGTCCGAATAGGCGGTCTCGAGCGTGTTGAAGCCGCCGGCGCCCGAGCCGATGATGCAGGCCGCCTTGTAGGAATCAGGATAGGGCGTCGGCAGGCCGGACTGGGTCCAGGCTTCCTCGGCGGCGACGCCGGCGAACCACGAGTAGCGGTCGCCGTACTGGATCTTGCGGCTCTTGACCTGCTTCGTCGCGTCGAAGCCTTTGATCTCGCCGGCGATGTGGATGTAGAGATCGTCGAGCGGCCAGTTCTCGATCTTGGACACGCCGCAGCGGCCTTCCTTCATCGAGCCCCAGAACGAGTTCACGTCGAGCCCGATCGGGGTGACGACACCCATACCCGTTACGACGACGCGGCGGGTGCCGTTGCCTTTGGCCATATGTCTGACGATCCTGTGCTACTGTGAACAATCCATGGCCACAGCTCCCGGCAGTCAGCCGCGAACCGAGCGCCAGGTTTCTGTGTGCCAAGGGGCCGGCCGGAGCCGGCCCGGAAGCTTCGGGCCGTCAGCTTCAGGCTTTCGCCGCAGCCGGCGTCGCGCCGCCCGCCATCAACGTCTTGACGCGCTCGACCACCGAGCCGACCGTCTTGAAGTCCTCGACGTCCTCGTTGGCATTGTAGGGGATCTCGATGCCGAAGGTGTCCTCGATGTCGAACACGATCATCGCCAGATCGAGCGATTCGATCTTGAGATCCGTCAGAGCGGTCGTCAGCGAGATGTCGTCCCGCGGCTCCTTCATATGCTTCTTCAAGATATCCACGATCTTGGTCGCGACGTCGTCCATATCGATCTCCCACCCCGCCCTGACAGCGGTCCTTCGGGCCCAATAGTTGCAACTTTACCTAGTCTAGGTGCGTCGGGAGAACAAGCGCTGGCGTCAAGTGAGCGTAAACGCCTGTGATTCCCAAGTCACCTTCCGGTCATATCCGAGGCCAGCGGGTGCAATAGCATCAATAGCTTAACATGCTGCCAACGTTGCCGGAAAGGGGGATGCGGAGGCATAAGCGCGCGGCACTGGTCAGGCTGCGGGAAAGCGTGTTCAATGGGCTTGCGGACGGCCAGCTCGATACCGGAGGTTGCGGAGAGCACCGGCGCCGGCGAATGCACCGAAGGTGCCGGCTCGAAGGCGGGCCCGACAAGCAATGAAGCCTGAACAGGCCTAGGGCAGGGAATGTGACCGCAAGGGAGGGCTGTCGGACATGACAGAGGCGAAGCCTGTGCCGGCAACGGCGGACGCAGCGGTGCACGTGTGGCTCAGTGCGTATCCCAAGGGGGTCGACTGGCACCAGCGCTTCGAGCCGCAGCCGCTGTATCGCCTCGTCGACGATGCCCGCACTGCCTACGGAGGCCGCCCCGCGACAAACTTTCTCGGCAAGGTCATGACCTATGCCGAGATCGGCCGGAGTGTGGATACGGTCGCCGCTGGCCTGCAGCGGCTCGGCGTCGGGCGCGGCAGCAAGGTCGGCCTGTTCCTGCCCAACAGCCCGACGTTCATCGTCTACTACTTCGCGATCCTCAAGGCCGGCGGAACCGTCGTCAACTACAACCCGCTGTATGCGAACGAGGAGTTGGAATTCCAGGTCCGCGACAGCGAAACCGAGTTGATGGTGACGCTCGATCTCAAGATCTTGTTCGACAAGGTCGAAGCTCTGCTCGTTTCGGGCGTGTTGAAGCAGGCGGTCGTGTGCTCGTTCCCGGCCTTGCTGCCGACGGCGAAGTCGGTGCTCTACCGCCTGCTCAAGGGCAAGGGGCTGGCGAGCCCGAAGGCATCCAAGGCCGCCGATCGGCTGGTGATGGAAGTCGATCTCGTCGCGGGCACGCCCCAGCTGGCGCCGATCGCCGTCGATCCGCTCGAGGACATCGCGGTGTTGCAGTACACCGGCGGCACCACCGGCACGCCGAAGGGCGCGATGCTGACGCACGCCAACGTCTACATCAACGTGCAGCAGTCGCTGGCCTGGGTGCCGCAACTCGAAAAGGGTCGCGAGCGCGTCCTCGGCGCGCTGCCGTTCTTCCATGTGTTCGCGATGACCGGCGTGATGAACTTCGCCATCGCAGCCGGGGCCGAGATCGTGATCATGCCGCGCTTCGTGCTCGACGACGCGATGGCGCTGATCACCAAGACGCGGCCGACGGTGATGCCCGGCGTGCCGACCATGTTCATCGCCATGCTGAATCACCCCAAGCTCAAGAGCTTCGATCTGTCGTCGCTGAAGTTCTGCCTGTCGGGCGGTGCGCCGCTCCTGCTCGAGACCAAGCGCAGCTTCGAGGCGCTGACAGGCTGCAAGGTGGTCGAGGCCTACGGCTTGTCGGAGAGCTCGCCCGCGGTCACCATCAATCCGCTCGACGGGCCGGTGAAGGAGCTCTCGATCGGCCAGCCGATCCCTGGCACCATCGTCTCGCTGCGCGATCCCGACGACAGCGCACGCGAGGTGCCGCAAGGCGAGAAGGGCGAGATCTGCATCACCGGCCCGCAGGTGATGAAAGGGTATTGGAAAAAGCCGGCCGAGACCGCCGCCCAGTTCACGCCTGACGGCTATCTGCGCACCGGGGACGTCGCGACGATGGACAGCGAGGGCTTCATCTACATCGTCGACCGGATCAAGGATCTGATCATCTGCTCGGGCTACAACGTCTACCCGCGCAACATCGAGGAGGCGATCTCGAGTCACCCCGCAGTCGAGGAGGTGACGGTGATCGGCATCAAGGATGCCTATCGTGGCGAGGCGCCGAAGGCTTTCATCAAGCTCAAGGCCGGGACCAGCGCGACCAACGACGACATCCTGAAGCACCTCGAGCCCAAGATCTCCCGGATCGAGATGCCGGCGTCCATCGAGTTCCGCGATGCGCTGCCCAAGACGCTCATCGGCAAGCTGTCGAAGAAGGAGTTGAAGGCGGAGGAAGCGGCGAAGGGGGCGGTGGGATGATCAGTCTCGTGCGCCGGCAAAGCTCAGCGTGACGACGAACTCCTCGCCCAGATCCGCAGGTCGACCATGATTTTCGCGGTCGCCGCGACGACCAGTGCGCAAAGCGCCACCTTCGACATCGTCTCCATGGTTCCTTCGATCAGGAGGCCGTGGACCACAGTGCCCACGACGATCACCACCGCGAGCAGCGAATGGCCGATACGCCATGTCCGCGTCCGGATGCGCAACCGCCGGCGAAGGGCTGCGGTCAGCGCGACGGCGAAGATCGCCCACATGGCGATCACGCCCCAGTCGGAGAACGGCGTCGGCGAGGCGAACAGAAGGGCGTCGATTACATCGGGGGGACTGGTGAGCCAGAGGCCGCCGACGTGGATCACCACAGCCGCGACCAGCAGACCACCGATGACGCGATGCAGGCGCCGCGCGCGAGGAGCCGGCAGCCCGGGCAGATAGCCGCCGATCAACAATGGCTGGGCGAGCATGAGCCCCAGACCGACGATCCCCGCAAAGCCGGCGGTGATGTAGACGGGATCGCGCCAAGCGAGCAGTGGGCTCGCCGCGGCCAAAGCGATCGGCACCCCGACGGCGACAGCGAGGGCAGCCCAGATCAGGACCACCCGGGCGGTGCTGGCATTCTTCGAGGCCAATTCCGTCACACCGGCTGAAGCACGAAATGCGCCTCGAGGCTGGTGGCTTTCGCGCTCGGCATCACGGGGCGCAGAAAGACGGTCTTGAAGGCACCGCTGTCATAGGCGAGATGACCGTGCGGCTGGCCGAAGGCAGGGACGATCTGCGGCATCTCGAGGCGGAATACCCCGTTCTGGTCCGTGAGCGTGGCGCCATGACTGCGCGCGTCGCTCTCATAGCCCTCGGTGGTGTGCGCCCAGATCTGAATGCGCTGACCCGCGAGCGGCGCACCATCGCCCGCGCGCCGCACGGTCCCCGTCATCCAGAAGCCGCCGCGTCCGATGCGTTCCACGACCGGCGCGCCGGCGCGGTAGTTGTTGGAGCCGCCCCGCATCGAGGGGGTCGGCGCCAGGTCTTTCGCGACCGCCGGCGCGACGCCTGGCACGATCAGGCCGGACACCCCGGCCGCACAGGCGGAGCCTCCAGCGACGAGAAGGCTGCGGCGATTGAGCAGGATGGTCGTCATATCGAATCCTACGAGCGAACGCGCTTGTGATGATCGACAATGTAGCCCGTCCGCGACCAATCCCCAATCGAGGGACGCCGACCCCACGATCAACTGCGACCACAGTTTCGTGATGCGGGTGTGGCTCTACCCCTGCGGCAGAGGGTACTTGTCGAGGTACGTCTGGTACTCGGGCTCGACGTCGATCTCCAGAGAGGCGAGGATGCGCACGACGGCATTGTAAAAGCTCATCGTGACGGTGAGGTCGACGATCTGCTCCTTGGTCATCGCGGCCGACAGCGTGTCGAAGCTCGCTTGTGCCATCTTGCCGTCGAGCGTCACCTCGCGCGCGGCCTTGATCACGGCCTTCGCCAGCGGATCGAGTGACGACGGCTTGCCGGCGGTATCGGCGATCAGGCCTTCGATGTCGGCATCGGTGACGCCGAAGTCGTAGGCGATCTTGACGTGATGCGACCACTCGTACTTGGAGCGCGCGAGCCAGCCGACCTGTAGGATCGCGAGTTCCCTGAGGCGCGTGTCCATCGGGCTGCCGAAGCGGATGTGGTAGCCGACGGTCTGGAACGCGCGCAGCATCTTGGGGCTGTGGGCGAGCTGCTTGTAGAGCGTGATGTTGCGCTTGAGCAGATCCTGGTGCTCGGGTGCAAGGTCGGATTGCTCGAGATAGGGCAGGCGGGCCATCGGTCGGTTTCCCCCGTTCGCGGCAGCGGTGATCCGCCGGCGCATTGTATGTCGTGTGCGCGTCGCGTGCCCGGTTCGAGCCGCGGTGGACCTTAGCGCGCAGGCGCGTCGTGCGGCAATCGGGAAGCCACAGTGTGGCGCTTTGGACCGTCCCGGAGCAGGCGTCGATCCGCAGGCGGAGCCGATGGAACCGAAGCCTGCGCGGCCTCGTTCGCCATGCGTTTTCCATCACTCACAAGGAGGACGCACATGGCCCAGGATCGCAGGCGCGAGCAGTATGGCTTCGAGGAGCAAAGCTGGGGCGAGGAGGATCGCCGCCAGCGTTACGGCCGTACCGACGACTGGCAGCGGCGCAACGACGACATGCGGCGGCGCGATTGGCGCCAGGGCAGCAACCAGGGCGGCTACGGGCGCGGCTCCGAGGACTACGGACAGGGTCGCGACGCGTACGGCAGCGGCGGCGACCGGGAGCATCGCGCGGAGATGGGCCGCGGCTACGGCCAGGGCGGCGGCGAGTACGGCTATGGTCAAGGCGGCAGCATGGGCAGCGGCCAGCAGTACGGCTACGGCGCCAGCGGGTGGCAGGGCGGCACTGGTCGCGAGTGGCAGGGCGGCTCTGGTGGTGGATACCGCGGACAGAGCGAAGGCGGACGGGGCTACGGGCGCCAGGAGCACAGTGGCGTGTTCGGCTTCGCGGCCGGGCGCGAGGAGCAAGGCAACCCGTCTGCGGATCGATACGGCCAGAACTCCGGCAACCAGCACTATGGCAACCAGGGTCAGCACTACGGCGGCCAGCAGCGCGGGATGTGGGATCGCGCCAGCGACGAGGTCGCCTCGTGGTTCGGCGACGATCAGGCGCAAAGCCGCCGCGAGAACGACCAGCACCGTGGCAAGGGACCGAAGAACTACAGCCGGTCGGACGAGCGCATCAAAGAGGATGTGTGCGACAACCTCGCCGAGCATCCGATGATCGATGCCTCCGAGATCGACGTGACGGTCTCGCGCGGCGAGGTCACGCTCGATGGCACGGTCGACTCGCGTCAGGAGAAGCGCGCGGCGGAGGATTGTGTCGAGCGCATCTCCGGCATCAAGCACGTGCAGAACAACCTGCGCGTCCAGGACAGGCAGTCCGGCAACGCGAACAAGGTGTCGATGGGTCACGCGAGCTACAGCTCGCCGACCTCGACAGGAACGGACGGGAGTCGCACCGGCACGGCCGGCGCCGGAAGCAGCGGCTCGATCGAGCGGAAGTAGCCAGATTTTCGATCACGGTGGCGCTTGATCGAGCCCGGCGCCACCGACTGTCGCCGATCCGACACGCCCCGCGGCTAAGTCGCGAGCGTGTCTACGCATTCTGGTGCGACGTGCTAGCCTCCCGAGTCTTCATCTCGTGGGGGAAGATACAGCGATGTCGGACAATGTCGTGAGCTTGAACGGCGCCAGCTTCGCGCCGCAGCGCTCCGAGCCCGTTGAAAGCCTGGTCGAGGAGTTGGAGCGACTGCTTGCGGCGGCCAAGTCGGGCGAGATCATCGGCTTCGCCGGCGCCTGCCAGCATCACAACGCGCTGGTCAGCTACTCGTACGCTGGCGCGGTGCGCAGCTTCGCCATGATTGGCGGCCTGGAGTGCGTCAAGGCCCGCGTGACGAGCCGCACGATCAAGAACGACTGAACCCGTCGTGCCGTTTGAAGGCGGCGCTAGAGGCGCCGATGCGTGTCATCGGCGCCTCTTGGCGTGCGGTCAGCGCACCGCGATCGGGTTGATCGGCGAGCCGACCGCGCCGGTGATCGGCAAGGCCGGACCGCAGAAGAAGAAGTCCCACAGCTTGTCTTTGGCGCACGACTCCGACAGCACGTCGAGCTTGAAGATCTCGCCCATGGTCAGGCCCATGATCGGGATGCAGATCCAGTGCCAGGGCTGGTTGACCTTGCCCTCGTCCTCGGTCTCGTTTGGACGCACCTCGACGCCCCAGGTGTCGGTGGCGACCGCCGCGACCTGCTTGTCCTGCAGCCAGTCGAGCGTCTCGAAGGCGAGACCCGGTGCGTCGCCGCCGGGATAGCCGTCCCAGCTCTTGACCTTGACGCACTTCTCGAGCTGGCCGGTCCGGACGAACAGGTGATCGCCGCGGCCGACCGACACCTTCTGCGCCTTGCAGACCTCGTCGAGCAGATCGTTGGTGATGGCGAAGCCATCCTCGAGGCAGTCGGTCTTGCAGTGACGGGCGATGTCGAGCAGCACGCCGCGGCCGACGAACTTCTCCTTGGTGTGCTGGATGCCACACTGGTTGGCACCGAACGAGTTGACCTCGCGACAGTCGTAGCCGTTCCACATGTGGTCGCCGTAGAAGATGTGGCCGAGACCATCCCAGTGAGTGCCGCACTGCAGCGGGAACAGCACGATGTCGTCGGCCGAGCGGATGCCGCGCTTGTCGAGGATGCCGGAGTAGGCGTCGGCGCCCGAGCGCGTCATCAGGTGGACGGGGTTGAAGCGGCCGACCGGGGGAAACTTGGTCTTGCCGCCCTGCGGACCGGTGCTGTCGTAATTGATCGCGAGGCTGATCACCTGGCCCTTGCGGATCAGGGACGCGGCCTTCACGATGTCCTCGGGCGTGGTGTAGTTGAGCGTGCCGATCTGGTCGTTCTTGCCCCACTTGCCCCAATTCTTGAGCCGCTCGGCGGCGGCCTCGACGTCTTTCTTGGTCAGCTTCTTCGCCTTGGCGGGCTTCTTGGCCATCGTCGCTTCTCCCATGAGACACCCGTCGGCAGCATCGCCTCGCGTGCTGCACCGATCGTCAGGCGGGGCTCTTAGCATTTGAGCTCGGGAACAGGCTACCGTTGATGCGCGGCCCTCGGCGCAATGCAGTCCTGCCGTCGAGGCGCCTCACGGTTTGAGGATGGGTTCGAGATGATCCGTCATGCCTGCCGGCCGTCATTGCAGGGCGCAGGGTGTAGGGCGTAGGCCGTAGGCCGTGGACAGGCATCCCGCACGCGCAACTCGACCCGGCCCGGGGGCTCCGCCATACTCGACCACGACGTGACCAGCATCGGTGGAGGAAACCATGGCGAGCGGGCACAGGGAATTGCCGCCGTTGCCGGTCAGGCCGGAATGGCTGGTGCTGCAACACGAGCCGATCATCGAGCCCGAGCTGCCGATCATCGACCCGCATCATCATTTCTACCTGAAGCCGGGCCTGACCTACCTGCTCGACGACCTGTTGGCCGATCTCGCCAGCGGTCACGACATCCGCGCGACGGTCTATCTGGAGTGCCGCTCCAAGTACCGGATCGAGGGCGATCCGGACCTGTTCTGCCTGGGCGAGACCGAGTTCGTCGTGGAGCTTTCGCGCGAGGCCGATCGGCGGGGCTCGCCGGCGCGTGTCGCGGCGGGCATTGTCGGACGCGCCGATCTGATGCTCGGGGCCGCGGTCGAGCGCGTGCTGGAGGCGCAGATCGCCGCCGGCGGGGGCCGCTTTCGTGGTATCCGCTACAGCACGGTGTGGCATCCCGATCCCGAGGCGCAAGGCTCGCCGCTGCACACCGATCCCGGCGTGATGGCGAGCCCTGTCTTCCGCGAAGGCTTCGCGAGGCTCGCGCCGCTCGGCCTCAGCTACGAGGCCTGGCTCTATCATACGCAGATCACGGAGTTGATCGACCTCGCCCGCGCGTTTCCCGAGACGGAGATCGTGCTGGACCACATCGGCGGCGTGCTGGCGATCGGTCCGTATGCGGGCAAGCGTGACGATGTGTTCGCCGCGTGGAAGGCGGACATCGCAGCCCTGGCTTCCTGCCCCAATGTCTCGGTCAAGCTCGGCGGCGGTGGCATGCGCATGTTCGGCTTCGGCTGGCACGATGCGCCGCGCCCGCCGTCGTCAGAGGAGATCGCGAGGGCGTGGCGGCCCTACGTCGACACCTGCATCGACGTGTTCGGTACGACGCGCGCGATGTTCGAGAGCAACTTCCCGGTCGACAAATGCTCGTACGGGTATCCGGTGATCTGGAACGCGTTCAAGCGGATCGCGGCCGGGGCATCGGCGGCCGAGAAGGCGGATCTGTTCCGCGAGACGGCGCGGCGGGTCTATCGGCTCGACGTCTGAGTGTCACAGCTCGACACCGATGGCCGTCGGGTGCAGGAAGCACTGCCGCCGCGCCCCGTGGCGGACGGCTCAGGCGCCGGCGCGGCGCTTCTCGGGATGCAGCGACTTGCCGAGGATGTGCTCGTCACGACCGATGACGTGCGCGGTCGAGCCGACGATCAGCGGATCGGGGCCCCGCACCACCGAGCGATCCTTGTTGGGATAGTCGAGGCTCGCCAGGAAGTGCTGCATGGTGTTGAGGCGGGCCCGCTTCTTGTCGTCCGACTTGACGATGGTCCATGGCGCGTCGGCGGTGTCGGTGTAGAAGAACATCGCCTCCTTGGCCTCGGTGTAGGCGTCCCATTTGTCGAGCGAGGCGAGGTCGATCGGCGACAGCTTCCACTGCTTCAGCGGGTCAGTCTCGCGCGCCTTGAAGCGGCGGTACTGCTCGGCCTTGGTCACCGAGAACCAGTACTTGAACATGCGGATGCCGGACCGCGCCAGCATGCGCTCGAGCTCGGGGCACTGACGCATGAACTCGAGGTAGTCGTTGGGCGAGCAGAAGTTCATCACGCGCTCGACGCCGGCGCGGTTGTACCATGAGCGGTCGAAAAACCTGATCTCGCCAGCGGCGGGCAGATGCTCGATGTAGCGCTGGAAGTACCACTGCGTCCGCTCGCGCTCGGTCGGCTTCTCGAGCGCGACGACGCGGGCGCCGCGCGGATTGAGATGCTCCATGAAGCGCTTGATGGTGCCGCCCTTGCCGGCCGCGTCGCGGCCCTCGAACATCAGGATGATGCGCTCGCCCGATTCCTTGATCCACTTCTGGGCCTTGAGCAGCTCCACCTGCAGCTCGGCCATATGGCTCTCGTAGTCCTTGGTCCGCAGGCGCGAGCTGTAGGGATACTCGCCGGTCTCGAAGGCATGGCGGATGATGTCGGGATCACGGCGGCGCTGGGCGAGCGTCATGGAGCCGTCGCCGAGCCCCTCGATCTCGGCCGGTTTCGGCTTCGGCGCTTTGACCGGCTTCTCGGCGCGCGGGGCCGCGCCCACGTCCGCGACGGACTCCGGCGCAGTCGACGTCTCTGTTCCCGCGCCATTGCTCGTATCGGCAGCCATCGACATGTCCTTCTGAGAGTGCGCCACGGAGTCCTCGTTGTCTGCGTCGGATCTTGCGTGAAGCAAGTATGGCGACCGAGCGTTATCGAACTGTCACAAAAGCAAGTCGATCCGCGGGCTGTCTTTGACATCGATCAAGTGCAAAGGCGCGCATTCGTGATCGGTGGGCGTATCGGCCTTGATCTGGATCAATGGCGACAGCGCGTCGCACCGGTTGGCTCGATCAATGGGCGCGACGAGACACGCGGCACGACGAACGGTCGGAGCTGGGTCCAGATGCAGAAGACCAGGGAGGGGAGCATGCAGGCGGCGGCACGCGTCACGGGCGTCAGGAGAGTGTCGATCAACGACCTCATCGACGCGCTCGGCGCTGGCATGCAGGACTTCCGGCGCGCGCCGCGCATCGGACTGTTCTTCGGCGGTCTCTATGCGGTTGCGGGTTGGTTGCTGATCGCGCTGCTCTGGCACTTCGGCATGCCCTATTTCGCCTACCCGCTGGCGATGGGCTTCGCGCTGGTGGCGCCGTTCGCCGCCGTCGCCTTCTATGCCGTCAGCGCCAAGCTCGAGAAAGGCGAGGCGGTCACGCTCGGCGGTGTCGTCACCTCGGTGCGGGAGGCCGCCAAGCGCGATCTCAGATGGATGGCGCTGGTCACGGGGTTCGGGCTCGTCATCTGGATGGATATCGCCGCCTTCCTGTTCTTCGGCTTCATGGGATTCCAGAGCTTCGGGCCCGATTTCGTCGAGAAGCTGCTGACGACGCCGACGGGGGTCGTGTTTCTGCTGCTCGGCAATGTCACCGGGGCACTGATCGCGTTGACGATCTTCTCGATCTCGGCGGTCTCGTTCCCGATGCTCTACGACCGGGACGTCGATTTCGTCACGGCGATGACGACGAGTGTCCGCGTCGTCGTGGCCAATCCGGTGGCGATGATCGCGTGGTGCTGCGTCATCGCCGTGCTGATCGGCGTCTCGATCCTGTCGGTGTTTCTTGGCCTGTTCCTGGTGATGCCCGTCATCGGCCACGCCACCTGGCACCTGTATCGCCGCGCGGTTGAGCCGGCGGCGGGCGGCGCACTCACGGGCGAGGCCGCGGCGCAAGAGGCATGACCCGGCCTGGTCGGCCGGAGCGACCGACGTCAGGTGCCGAGCGGGTACTTCGCCATCGGATTATCCGCCTCGACGGCTGCCAGGATGGCTCGCGACTTGTCGCAATCCCTCGCCATCTGCTCCTTCAACGCCTCGATTCCGTCGAAGCGGCGGTCGGTGCGGATGAAGTCGATGAACTCGACGTCGATGTCGCGGCCGTAGAGATCCTCGTCGAAGTCGAACAGGAAGACCTCGAGGACCGGCTTGCCGTCGTCGAAGGTCGGCCGCGTGCCGAGGTAGGCGGCGCCCTGGTGATGGGAGCCGTCGGGAAGGTAGATGCGCACCGCATAGATGCCGTGACCGAGCGAGGTGCCCTTGGCCAGCGGGATGTTGGCGGTGGGGAAGCCGAGGCCGGTGCCGCGCTTGGCACCGCCGACCACCTTGCCGTGCACGCGCCACCAGTGGCCGAGCGCGTGCGCGGCCTGCCTCACGTCGCCTTGCGCTAGCATCAGGCGGATGGCGCTCGACGAGAACACCTCGCCGGCCTCGGCCACGGGCGCGATCAGGGTGACGCCGAAGCCCATCTCCTCTCCGGCCCGGGCAAGGCTTTCCGGTGTGCCTTTGCGATCCTTGCCGAAGAAGAAATCGTACCCGACGACGACGTGACGGACGCCGAGTCCCGCCACCAGAATGCGCTCGATGAAATGCTCCGAGGAGAGGTTTGCGAGCGGGGCGTTGAACGGCAGCACCACCGCCACGTCGAGGCCGAGCTTGCGGATCAGCCGGATTTTCTCGGTCAGCGCGGTCAGCCGGAATTGCGGGTGGTCGGGCTGGAAGTAGTCGCGCGGATGCGGCTCGAACATGATCACGCCGCTTCTGGTCTTCGCGGCCTTGGCCTCGTCCAGCGCCTTTGTCAGCAGCGCCTGGTGGCCGCGATGGACGCCGTCGAAATTGCCGATGGCGAGTACCGCACCTCGAAGGTTCAAGGGAACATGATCGAAACCGTGCTGGACCAGCATAGGAGCACCCTGACAGCTGCGCCTCGCGGCGCCAGTTGACGTTTGCGCTGGCATAGACCGAACGCGGCGCGCTTCCAAGGGGAGCAAGCGGGTGCGGCGCGGATTTGACCGAGACGGAGGGGTGGGGGCTTCAGCCGGTGGAGGTGGCGGGACGGGCTGGGACCATCAGCATGGCCTCGCCCTCGAGCACGGGCTTGCCGCCGACGGAGCATGAGCACTCGAACCGCGCGCGGCGCTTGACGGGGTACAGCTCGGCCACGCGCACGGTGGTCAGCACCTCGTCGTCGATGCGGACGGGGGCGCGAAAGTTGAGCGTCTGCGACACGTAGATGCAACCGGGTCCGGGCAGCTCCATCGCGAACACCGCCGACAGGTAGGAGGCCGTCAGCATGCCGTGCGAGATGCGGCCCTTGAACATGGTCTTGGCCGCATACTCGGCATCGACGTGCACGGGGTTCCGGTCGCCGGTGATCTCGGCGAAGCTCAAGATGTCCTGTTCGCTGACGCGGCGGATCATGCTCGCATCCATGCCCTCCTGCAGATCCTCGAAATAGGTGGTCTTGCGGGTCACGATGGTCATGGCCGGAGCGTCCGTCGGTGCAGTGTGGAGTTTGTGCGTGCGGTCCCTGCCGCCTTTTAGGCGGTCAGCAGGACGAAGGAATGACCGCAGGCCTCCCGCCGTTCCATGCAGGAAAGGCTTGGGAGCCGGCCACCTATGCCGCAAACCCCCGGGATTGTGAAGCAGCAAGCCCGCCGCAGCCGGCTCGGATCGCGACCTCCAGCTGGCGCTTGGCGCGCGTCCGGCGATATGCAACCTTGGACGCCACTGCGACTGGGGGCGCAATCAGAAATTTCGTCAATTCTGGAAAGTCATGTTTGAATTCAAGAGGATATATGCCGAGACGGAGTTCCGGTGATCTCGAATGTGGCAGCTTGCAGGCGTCGCCCGCTCGGTTGCCCCGAGGTTGCCACGCCAGGGCCAAGCGGCCTCCCGAATCGAGGCGCGTTTAGATGTCGTTAATCGAATCGGCATGTTATCGACCCAACGGCGCAACGGCGGACGCCGGGTACCCCCAGGAGGCACCCCCATGTACATGAGCGTGATCGAGAAAGACCCCGGCGCGACCGTCTATCCCGAGCTTGCCGGCGCACGCGTGCTCGTCACCGGGCTTTCGGCCGGGGCGGGCCTCGACGTCGCCCGCGCCTTCGCCGAGCACGGCTGCCGGATGGTGCTGCAGGCCGACGGCCATGGGCCCGAGGTGGTGGCGATCGGCGAGGTTCTGGCGCAGGTCGATACCGGCGCCAGTGGCGAGATTCGCATGTTTTCCGACCGGCTCACCTCCGGCGAAACCGCGGTCAAATTCGCGCAGACCGCAGCCCAGGCCTACGGCGGCCTCGAGGTGGTGGTCAACCTCGTGAGTTTCTCGGCGGCCGATTTCGCCGGCGCCCAGAGCATGGAGGAGATCGAGGGCCTCGTCTCGGCCAAGCTGCTGCCGATGACGCTGCTGACCCGCGTCGCCGCCAACCGCATGCGGCTGACGATGACAGAGGGCCTGCTGCTCAACGTGATCCTGATGCCCGAGGTGATGACGTCGGCCGAGCGCGCGGTGGCGGGCATCGCGCGCGCCGCGATCGCGGCACTGACCCGCGGCGAGGCGCAGGCGTGGGCCGGCGAGGCGCTGCGCATCAACGCCATCGCCCCTCCCGGCATCGTCGACGTCGGTGGCGTTGCGTGCCTCGACAACGAGGCCGACATCGCAGCGCTCGCCTTGCATCTGGCGAGCAAGCGCGGCAAGCGGCTGTCGGGTCTCGTGTTCGATGCGTCCGGAGTCGCCAGTCGCGGTTGCTGAGTGCGGCGGTGCCCGATGCACGGCGTGGGTGACGAGAGGCTCGGCCCTTACTCGATCTTGCCGATCGTCTGGACGGCGGTCTCCAGCGTGTCGCTGTCCTTCGCCCACCACGCGGCGAACTCAGGCTGATCCTGGTAGGCGATGCCTGCGCCGGACTTCGCCATCGCGGCGATGAACTCGGGATCCTTGACCGCTTCGGCCACCGCCGCGCGGAGCGTCCTGACGATGGGCTCGGGCAGCTTCGCCTGGCCGAACAGGCCAATCCACTGGTAATACTCGACATTGTAGCCGAGTTCCTTCAGGGTCGGCACATCCTTCCATTCGGGATGGCGCTCAGCACCCAAGTTGACGATTGGTACCAGCTTGCCCGCGCGTGCCTGCGGACCCGCGACACCGGGATGCGCGGCAAGCAAGGAGGCGTTGTTGCCGAGCACCGCGGTCAGGGCCGGACCTCCACCCGCCGTCGGCAAGTGACGCATCTTCAGGCCGAGCGGCCTCAGCATCATCTCGATCGGCAGGTGCGTCGCCCCATAGAGACCGCCGGAGGCGTAGACGATCTGACCGTCCTTGGCCTTGGCCGCGTCGACCATGTCCTTAAACGTCTTCCATCCCGTCGCGGCGTTGGCCCAGACGATGGAGGGGTCGGCCGAAATTCGGGCGATCGGCTGGAAATCCTCCCGGTTGAACGCGGTCTTGCGGGCGAACACCTTGTCGACGGCCGGCAACACCGCGATCTGCGTCGTGGCGAGCGTCAGCGTGTATCCGTCGGGCTGGGCAATGGCGACGGCCTGCGTGCCGATCGCCGCTGCCGCGCCCGGCTTGCTCTGGATCACGATGGGCTGTCCCAGCACCTTCTGCATCGCCGGCGCCAATGCCCGCGCGGTCAGATCCACCGATCCGCCCGGCGGGAAGCCGGACAGAAAGATGATCTGCTTGGTCGGATATGGGGTTTGGGCCATGGCGGTGCTGGCAAGCCCGGTCGCCAGCACGGTGAAGATCGCAGGTAGAAGTCTCATGTCGGGCTCCTGATGGATCCGTCGCCACGGCGGCGCGGCCGGGTCTACTTTTCGACGCGCTGCATGCCGGCAACCACCGCCTCGAGCACAGCTGCGTCTTTTTTGACGTATTCGGTGAACTGGGGTTGATCCATGTAGCGGGTGCCGCTGCCAGTCTTGGCCATGGCCTCCTTGTAGTCGGGCTCGGCCGCCGCCTTCTTGATCGCCTCCCGCAGCACCTTCACGGTGGCTTCAGGCGTCGCCTTCGGGATCAGGAATCCGATCCACACCTCGGAGACGATATCGTAGCCGATCTCCTTGAACGTCGGAACATCGGGGTAGCTCGGATGACGGGCCGTGCCGTAGGTGGCGAGTGCGCGGATCTTGCCGGCCTTCGCGTGGGGGGCTGCGACCGCCGGGAACGAGGCGACCACTTGCGCATTGCCACCGAGGACCGCTGTCAACGCCGGGCCGCCGCCACCGGTCGGCAGATGGCGCATCTTGATGCTGGCCGCCTTCAGGAACATCTCGATCGGGACGTGCGTCGCACCGTACAGCCCGCCGGACGAGTAGACGATCGCGCCGTCCTTGGCCTTGGCGTCGGCGGCAAGATCCTTGAATGTCTTCCACGGCGCATCCTGCTGGACCCAGAGCAGAAGGGGGTCGGCCGACAGCATGGCGACGTACTGGAAGTCGTCCTTGGAGAAGGCCGGCTTGCGGTCGAACAGCTTGTCGGTCGCCGGCAGCAGGATCGCCTGCGTGTTGGAGACGAGGATGTTGTAGCCGTCTGGCGGAGCGATGGCGACGGATTGGCTGGCGATGGCGCCGGCAGCGCCGGCCTTGTTGACGACCACCACCGGCTGGCCGAGGGCGCGCTGCAGGGCGGGCGCGATCGCGCGCGCGGTCAGGTCGTTGCCGCCGCCGGGTGAGAACGGCACGATCAGATTGACCTGTTTGGAGGGGTAGGCGTCCTGTGCCTGGGTCGGGCTCGCGACAAATCCAGCGACGAGGCCGGCCAAAGTCAGAGCAGCGATGAAAGTGCGCATTGTGGTGTCTTTCTCCTGTGTCTGGACGCGGACGCGTCCGATGTCGCCGACCCTGCCGGGCCGATGGCGAAAGTCGTCATTCCACCTTACCGATGGCCTTGAGAGTCGTCTCGATCAGCGCGCTATCCTTCTCGAAAAAGGCCGCGAAGCCGGCGCGATCCCGGTAGTCGACTCCGGCGTTGATCTTTGTCATCGCCTGCTTGTACTCGTCCGACTTTGCCGCCTTGCCGACGGCATCCGACAGCGTTTTCATGACCGCCTCGGGCACGGCCTTGGCCATGAACAGTCCAACCCAGGGATAGTACTCGATGTCGAAGCCGAGTTCTTTCAGCGTCGGCACGTCGGCAAACTCCGGGTGCCGTTTGTCCCCATATTGCGCCAGGGCCCGGATCTTGCCGGCCTTGAAGTGCGGCAGTCCGACCGAGACGAACGAGGCCACGACCTGCGCGTTGCCACCCATCACCGCTGTCAGCGCCGGGCCGCCGCCGGTGGTCGGCAGATGCCGCATCTTCAGCCCCGCCGCCTTCAGCACCATCTCGATCGGGACGTGCGTCGCGCCGTATATGCCGCTCGATGAGAACACCAGCGTGCCCTCCCTGGCCTTGGTGTCGGCGGCGAGGTCCTTGAACGTTTTCCAAGGCTGCTCGGCGTTGACGAACAGGATCGCGGGATCGGCGGTCAAGAGCGCCAGCGGCTGAAAATCGCGCCGGTTGAAGGCGGGTGCACGGCCGAACAGGCCATCGACGGCGGGCAGCGAGGACAGGAAGTTCGAGCCGACCAACACCGTATAGCCGTCGGCGGCCGCGACCGAGACCGATTGAGTGGCGATGGCGCCGGCCGCTCCCGTCTTGTTGGTGACCACGACGGGTTGATTGACGATCTTTTGCAACACCGGCGCGAGCGCGCGCACCGTAAGATCGAGGCCGCCGCCCGGCGCGAAAGGCACCACGAGGGTGATCTGCTTGGAAGGATATGCGTCCTGGGCGGAGGCGGTGCCCGAGACGAGGGCGCCGGACAGCGCGAGCAGCAGTGCGAGCGCGATACGCAGCGTACGCATGGGTGTCTCCTTCCCTGAGTGGCTTCGTGGTCTTACGTGTTTTGACGCCACTTTAGCCCCTGGCCACTTGCATTGCCATCGCCCTCTCCCCGGAAGCCTCGGTGCAACGGAGGAAACTCTTTCAATCCGACATCTTCTCCAGGCCAGCCCGCTTGCGCGGGTTCAGCACCGAGGGCGCAATGCTCATCAAAAGCAAGGCGAACGCGACGATGAACAGGGCCAGCGCCACAGGGCGGGCGAAGAAGAAGGCGTAGTCGCCGCCGGACATCTCCAGCGTCTGGCGAAACGCGGTCTCCAGCATCGGTGCCAGGATGAAGCCCAACATGGCCGGCGCCATGTCGAAGCCCGCCTTGCGCAGCACGTAGCCGACGACGCCGGCCGCAGTCATGATCCAGATGTCGGTGACGCTCTGGTTGATCGTGTAGACGCCGATCACGCAGAACACCAGGATCAGCGGATAGAGGTACGTGAACGGCACGCGCAGCAGGTTCACGAACAGGCCGACCATCGGCAGGTTCAGGATCAGCAGGATGACGTTGCCGACGTACATGCTGGCGATGAAGCCCCAGACCAGCTTGGGCTGCTGCTCGAACAGCATCGGTCCAGGGGAGATGCCGTGGACCATCAGCGTCGACAGCATCAGGGCCTGTACCGCGCCGAGCGGCACGCCGAGCGCGAGCATCGTCACGAAGGCACCGGTGGCGGCCGAGTTGTTGGCGGATTCGGGTCCCGCGACGCCCTCGATCGCGCCCTTGCCGAATTCTTCCGGGTGCTTCGACAGCTTGCGCTCGAGCGCATATGAGGCGAACGAGGAGATGATGTGGGCGGAGCCCGGCACGATGCCGACGAAGAAGCCCAGCACGGAGCCGCGCGCGATCGGGCCCGCGGAGCGCCTGAGCTCTGAGCCCGAGGGCATCAGCTCGCGGAATTTCGGATGGGCGAGCGGCTTCTCGCGGCTGTCGCCCATCGTCATCAGCACCTCGGAGATGCCGAACAGGCCGACCGAGATCGCCACCAGCCCGAGGCCGTCGCCGAACTCGGCGATGCCGAACGTGAAGCGGGTGTAGCCGCTCATCGTGTCGATGCCGATCATGCCCAGCAACAGACCGAGCGTGGCCATGGCGAGTGTTTTCACCATCGGTCCGCTCGACATGTAGGACAGGCACATCAGGCCGATGCACATCAGCGCGGTATATTCGGGAGGTCCGAACCGGATCGCGTAGCCGGCGAGCGTCGGCGCCAGCAGCATCAGAGCGATCACGCCGAACGTGCCGGCAACAAACGAGCCGATGCCGGCGATGGCGAGTGCCGCTCCAGCTCGGCCTTTCTTCGTCATCTCGTAGCCGTCGACGCAGGTGATGACGCTCGCCGCCTCGCCGGGGATACGCATCAGGATCGAGGTGGTCGAGCCGCCGTACATCGCGCCGTAGTAGATGCCGGCGAGCAGCACGATCGCGGTCGTCGGCTCGAGGCCGAAGCTGATCGGCAGCAACAGGCTCATGCCGGCGAGCGGGCCGAGGCCCGGCAGCACGCCGACGACGGTGCCCATGATGCAGCCGATCGCGGCATACATCAGTACCGAAGGCGACAGCGCCACCTGGAAGCCGAGCAGCAGATTGGAGAAGACGTCCGTCATAGGCTCAAAACCCCAGGAGGCCGGTAGGCAACGTCTGCTTCATCACCTTGGCCAGCAGCCAGTAGCTGCCGAACGACATGCCGAAGGCGACCAGCACCGCGGGGATGACCGGCTTCCTCTCGACCACGAGCAGAAAAAAGGCGAGCACGGCGAGAATGGTCAGGATGTATCCGAGCCGTTCCATGGCGAGCGCGGTGAACATGCAGCCCGCCACCAGCAGCGCGGCGTGGCCGATGTCGCTCCAGTGCCCGTCCTTGGTCGAGGCGGTGGCCATCGCCTCCGCGATGATCACGCCGATGCCCAGCAGCAACAGCGCGCCGGCCAGAAACAGCGGAATGGCGCCGGGACCGGGCTGATGCAGCTTGCCGACCGGAATCTCGACCAGCGAGCGCCAGATGAAGAACGTGCCGGTCGCCACCAGCAGCAGCCCCGCGCCCACGCCTGCGGAGAAGAAGCCTGCCCGCCTGCCGCTCGTTTCCACTCCGGCCGCTTCCGCCATGTGTGCTTACCTTGTTATGTAAAGTGAGGGGCTCTCGACAGACCCCCTGCCCGCTTGCGGGGAGGGGTTGGGGGTGGGGGTAAAGGGATGACAACGCGCGTTGAGGATCACCCCACCCCTGTCCCCTCCCCGCAAGGGGAGGGGGACGACCGACACAAGGTAGAGGTACTGTCTTCTGACTTATGGCCGGCCCCCATCGTTCACTTCAGATCCGACAACCGCGCATTCCGCGGCAGGCTGACGGGCTCGTTGCGCTCGGCGGAGATGTCGGCCGCGATGTAGATGTCCATCACCGTGCGCGCCTCCTTCGGCTTCACCATCACCGGCTTGCCGCGGGTGATGTTGTCGATGAAGTAGTTGGTCTCCGTCGCCATCGGACCGGCGAAGGTGTGGTCCATGACGTACTCGCCCGGCATCGACGACATCGGATACTGGATGCCGTTCTTGCGGGTGTTGAGCGTCACCTCGTGGTGGCTGTCGTCGACCGAGAGCGTGCCCTCGGTGCCGACGATCTGCATCCAGGTCTGGCAGTAGTTGGGATAGCCGACCGGCAGGATCGCCCCGGCGCCGACGACGACCGTCGTGCCGTCGTCGAGCGTCACCATGATCCACTGATGGTCCGGGGCACCCGGACCGTGCGTCTTGGCGAGATACTTGCCCGAGACCTGCGAGTAGACCCTGATAGGCTTCCTCGGTGCCAGGCACCACAGCAGGAAGTCGAGGTCGTGCGTCGCTTCCATCGCGGCCAGCGACAGCTTGGTGCGGCCACGGATCTTGTTGCCGAGCGACACGGTGACGTTGCGCGAGGAGAGGCAGGTGACCGGCTCGCCGATCTCGCCCGACTGGATCACCTTGCGGATGAAGGCGACTCGCGGGTTGAAGCGCTGCGAGTAGCCGACGGTCAGGATCAGCTTCTTCTTTTCGGCGAGGTCGATCAGCTCCTCGGCCTCGTCCTCGGTCGAGGCGATCGGCTTCTCGACCAGCACGTGCTTGCCCGCGAGCAAGCTGTCCTTGGTGATCTGATAGTGCGTACCCTCCGGCGTGGTCGAGACCATCACGGCCTTGATCGCGGGGTTCGCCAGCAGCTCCTTGTAGTCGAGCGTGGCGGACTTGGGCTTGACCAGCGCCTTCATCTCGGCGAGCCGATCGGGCCGGATCTCGGCAATGTGCAACGCCGATACCTGCGGATTGTCGGCTGCCGCCTGGGTGCGGATTCCGCCAACCCAGCCCGTGCCGACCACGGCCACTTCAATCGCCATGCGTGTGTCTCCTCCGTGGATGTTGTCGCCCGGACCCTTGGCTCGACCCCTCCAGGGCGCAGCGCTGATCTCGTTTCGTTGGCCTTCAGATCAAGGCCATCGTGTCTGGGAAGTCAAGGCGAGGCTCGCCGCTGCGCGCTGCCGTCGCGGTGGCCCACGCCCCCGCGCTGGTGGCTCGATCAGGCAAGCTGCGGAGCTTGGCGCCGGCTTCGCCAGATCGGCGGCGCAATAGCGCGAGGTGGGGCTTGTGGCGAAAATGGAGCCTTGGGCGGGGGCACGCTTAGCGCCCCGTCACGGCGAGGGCGCCGTTTACCCCGGTGGCCAAGTCTGCTTAGCTGCCGCTCCGGAATCCAGTCCGAGCGGAGCACCTATGGGCCATATGATCGACGGCGTCTGGCACGATGTGCCGCGAGACACCAAAGCGACCGGGGGTAAGTTCGTCAGGCCGGAGTCTCCGATCCGCAATTGGGTGACGGCCGATGGCAGCCCGGGGCCGACCGGCAAGGGTGGATTTGCAGCCGAGAGCGGACGCTATCATCTCTACATCGCCTGGGCCTGCCCGTGGGCGCATCGCACGCTGCTGGTGCGCCATATCAAAGGGCTGACGAAGCACATCACCGTCGACGTCGTCGATCCGATCACCGGCGGCGAGGGCTGGAGCTTCACGCGGAAAACCCGGCACGCGACCGGTGACACGCTGCACGGCAAACAGCGTTTGTACGAGGTCTATGCGCATTCCGATCCCAAGTATTCGGGGCGGGTGACGGTGCCGCTGCTGTGGGACAAGAAGCAGGATTGCGCCGTCAACAACGAGTCCTCCGAAATCATCCGGATGCTCAACTCGGCCTTCGACGGTGTCGGCGCGAGCGGCCCCGACCTGCTGCCCCGCTCGTTGCAAGCGGAGACCGACGAGGTCAATGCCCGCGTCTATCGCGACGTCAACAACGGCGTCTACCGCACGGGGTTCGCGGGAACCCAGGAGGCGTACGCGGAAGCCTGCACCAATCTGTTCGCGACGCTCGACTGGCTCGACGAGCGGCTCGCCGCGCGGCGCTATCTGATGGGGACGCCGCATCCGACCGAGGCCGACTGGCGGCTGTTTCCGACATTGGTGCGGTTCGATGCCGTGTACGTTGGTCATTTTCGCTGCAACATCCGCCGGATCATGGATTACCAGCATCTGTCCGGCTACTTGCGGGACCTCTACCAGATCCCCGGAATCGCCGCGCTCTGCGACCTCGACGACTACAAGCTCCACTATTACGGCTCGCACCCCCACCTGAATCCCACCGGCATCATCCCGCTGGGACCCAAGCTGGACCTGATGGCGCCGCATGGACGGGAAAACTTGAAGTAGCCGTCATTCCGGGCGACGAGCCACCTGGCGGCGAGGCCACCCGGAACCCAGCGCAGAGTGCGCGCGAAGCGCACCATGAGGTGCACGATCGCGAGTTCTCGGGCTCGCGCTCGAGCGGTGCTCTCGCTCGGCTGGAATGACGCTATAGTGGGGCATGGACCTCAAGCAGCTCACGGCCTTCGTCGCGGTTTACGAGGAGGGCAGCATCAACCGGGCGGCGCGGCGGCTGGCGCTGTCGCAGCCGAGCACCAGCGCGCTGATCCGCGGTCTGGAAGGCGGCCTCGGCGTGGCGCTGTTCGAGCGGCTGTCGTCGGGCGTCGAGCCGACCGAGGCGGCGGCGACCCTCTATCGCCATGCGCAGCGCGTGCTGGCCGAGCTCGACGCGGCGCGGAAAGGCATCACCGGCGATCTCGACGTGATCTCGGGACCGATCAAGGTCGGATTGAGCCCGACGATCACGCGGGGCATCCTGCCGGAGCTGCTGCCACCGTTCCTCGAGCGCCATCCGAGCGTCGATATTCAGATTACGGAGGCGTTCTCCGGCAAGCTGTTCGACTGGACGGTGGATGGCGAGCTCGATTTCGCCGTGGTCAACATTCCCGTCAACGATCGCCGTCTGACCACGCGGCGGATCGCGGCCGAGCCGGTGGTGCTGATCTGCGGAGCGGCCAGCGGGCGGCGGCATTTGCAGGGCACGCGGCTCGGCGATGGCGAACCGCTGAAGCTGGCGCTGCCATGGTCGCCGATCAGCCTGCGCCAACTGCTCGACCGCTTCATTCATGCCGGCAGCGTGCCTGTTGCACGCATGGTGGAGATGGACAGCCTGCCGGCGCTGCTCGATTTCGTCGCCGAGAGCGATTGGGTGACGCTGCTGCCGGCCACCTGCGCCACCCGTGACCTCTCGGGCAAGCGGCACGTCGTGCAGCCGCTGATCGAGCCTGATATGCCGACCGAGTTCTATCTGGTGCATCCCGCGCGTCGCACGCTGTCGGCCGCGGCGAAGGCGTTCGCCGACGCGATCGAGGCCGGCTTCGCGCGCTCGCAGGAGCGCTGGAAGGCAGCCGTGAAAGGCGCCCGATAGGATATAGGCTCAGGCTATAACCGTTATCGTCGCCACCCCACTCGGCATTATCGCCTGGACTCGATAAGGTGAGGGTCAGCGCCGGTCGGTGCCGTCATGGCGACTGGCCGGCGACGAATGCCTTTCCGACACACGGCTTCGACACACAGCTTCTCGATCACGGAGGAAGCGACCCCATGAAATTCGGCCTTTTCGGCGGCGCCACCGCGCAGAACAACAAGCAGATCAGCGACAGCCAGAACTATACCGACTTCATAGACTACGTGGTCGAGGCGGAGGCGCTGGGCTTCGACAGCACGTTCCTGGTCGAGCATCACTTCACCGGCATGGATCAGGTATCGGCATCGATCAACCTGCTGACCTACCTCGCCGCCAAGACCAAGACCATGCGGCTCGGCACCGGCGTCGTGGTGCTGCCCTGGCACAATCCGGTGCTGCTCGCCGAGCAGGCGACCACGCTCGACCTGCTGTCCAACGGCCGGTTCGACTTCGGCATCGGGCGCGGCTATCGCGACTACGAGTTCTCCGGATTCTGTGTGCCGATGGACGAGGCCGAGGAGCGCTACCAGGAGTGCGTCACGATCCTGCGCAAGGCGATGGGCTCGAAGGAACGCTTCTCCCACCACGGCAAGCGCTGGCACTACGACAACATCGTCGTCGAGCCGTCGTGCGTTCAGACGCCACATCCCCCGCTCTGGGTCGGCGCGCATTCGGAGAAATCGATCCGCGAGGCCGCCGACAACGACTTCTCGCTGCTGCTCGACCAGACCTCGGCCGCACCGCTGATCGGCGAGCGCATCGGCTGGTACAAGGATCAGCTGGCCAAGAAAGGCAAGGCGTACAAGCCCTACTCGATCGCGGTGACGCGCGCGTTCCACCTCGCCAACACGCCGGAGGAGCGCAAGGCCTGCCACGACGCGCGCGCCTCGTTCCTGCTCGGCATCAACCAGGCCGGCACCCGCTCGCGCGGGGTCAAGATCGAGCGCACCTACGAGAGCGTGTGCGCGGGCACCGAGGAGCATGCGCTCATCGGTCCTCCCGACGAGATCATCCGTCGCGTCCAGGAACTGCGCGACGTTGGCGTGGAATACATCCTGATGATGGATGTGCAGTGGTCGTTCAAGGCGCTGCGCACGTTCGCTAAGGAGATCATGCCCGAGTTCAAGAACCCGCCGAGGAAGGTCGCGGCGGAGTAGGCATCACGCAGCGGTGGTGAGAGAAAACCCCACTCCCTGGCGCGGGAGTGGGGCTTTTCAGTCGTCAGCGGCGTTGCCGATCACGGACGGCTTCAGTGCCGCGTCGGCGGCAGCGGCTCGACGTCTTTGTCGGGAGGGCTGACCGTCGAGGGCACCGCGGGCGCCGGCGTGGTCGTGGAGCCGACGGCCTCTGTCTCGGCCGCGCTGCGGGTCTCGTCAGCCGCTTGCTGGCTGCGGTAGCGGGCGACGCTGAGCGGGATCATCGCCAGATACAGCAGAGTGCAGAGCGTCAGCGTTCCATACGGATAGGTGACGAGCAGCGCCAGTACCGCACCGGCGAGGAAGAACAGCGGGAGCACCCACTCGCGCGACACCCGCTCGCCCAAGAGCTTGCCGGAGTAGGTCTTGATGGTCGAGATCATCAGGAACGCGACCAGCAGTGTGTAGCCCATCACGAAGTAGACGCTCCAGCCCGACTGGAGCTTGAGCAGGCCGACGCCGTCCGCGTAGATCGGCAGCAGGGCGATCAAGGCGCCGGCGGGCGCGGGCACGCCGGTGAAGTAGTTCGACTGCCACTTCGGCCGCTCCTCGTCGATCATGACGTTGAAGCGGGCGAGTCGCAGCGCGCAAGCGATGGCGAGCAGCAGCACCACGATCCAGCCGAGGCCGCGCAACTCGGCGGTGCCCCAGGCAGTCCAGGTGAACAGCAGAACTGCAGGCGCGACGCCGAAATTGACGAAGTCGGCGAGGCTGTCGAGCTCGGCGCCAAAGCGCGAGGATGCCTTCAGCGCGCGCGCGAGGCGGCCGTCGACGCCGTCGAGCAGGGCCGCGAACACGATGGCGACGAGGGCGAGCTCGTAGCGGCCCTCGATCGCCATGCGGATCGCGGTGAGGCCGGCGGCCAAGCCGACGACGGTGAAGAAGTTCGGCACCAGCATGCGCACAGGCACCTGGCGATGGCGGAACAGGCCCCGGCGGCGACGGCGGCGCGTCTCCTCCTCGAGCCTGGGGACGAGCGGATCCTGCATCGGCTTACCCTCCAATGACGTTTCCGGTCGGGCAGCCCCCAGCATTCGTCATGCTGGCCCGAGCCGGTCCTTGCCCCTTGTGCTGCTCAGCTCCGGCGCGCCTCGCGCTCGGGCTCCTCGGACTTCAGGTCGGCCATGATCGTCTCGCCGCCGACGCAGCGCTGGCCGACAGCGACGAGCGCTGTCTTGCCGACAGGCAGGTACAAGTCGACGCGGCTGCCGAACCGGATCAGCCCGAAGCGCTGGCCGATGCCGACGGTGTCGCCCTCGTGCGAAAAGGTGACGATGCGGCGCGCGATCAGGCCGGCGATCTGGACCACCGCGATTTCGGTGCCGTTGGTGGTCTCGATCACGAGCGAGCGGCGCTCGTTGTCCTCGCTCGCCTTGTCTGCGGCGGCGTTGACGAAGGCGCCGGGGACGTAGAGCGAGCGGATGATGCGGCCGGCGACGGGGGCCCTCTGGATGTGGACGTCGAAGATCGACAGGAAGATAGAGACGCGCACGCGCTCGGTCTGGTCGATGAAACCGAGTTCGGCGGGCGGGCGGACCTTCTCGATCAGGCAGACGCGGCCATCGCCCGGCGCCACCACCAGTCCCTCGCGCAGCGGCGTCACGCGGTCGGGGTCGCGGAAGAAGTAGACGATCCAGGCGGTGACCAGCGCCAGCACCCAGCCCAGCGGCGTCCAGATCAGGAAGCCGAGCAGGGCCGCCAATAGGCCGATGCCTACGAACTTGTGGCCGTCCCGGTGCACGGGCACGAGGGCGTCCGTGATGGTGTCGAATAGTCCGTGTCGTTCGCTCAAGACGGCCTCCGGCAGTGCGTCGGGTCGGATGTTCTGATGTTCATGCCGGTTCTCTATCAGATCCGCACCCTGCGCCGCACCTGAATGCGGCGCAAGGTTTACCGACCTCGCTGGACCTGAGGCAAGACTCGAGGGGGCTCTACTCGATAGGGACGGCCACGAAGCGCATGTCGCCCTTGCCGTCCTCGAGCCGCAGCAGCACCTGCTTACGGCCTGCCTTCTTGATCTTGTCGATGCTCTTGGCGACGTCCTCGGGCGTCGCGACCTGGTCCTGGGCGGCTTCTACGATCACGTCGCCGGCCTTCAGGTTGCGCTGGGCGGCCGGGCTCTGTGGGTCGACGTCTGTGACGACGACACCGTTGAGCTTCTTGTCGATGTTGTACTTGCTGCGCAACTCGTCGGTGAGCGGCGCCAGCTTGAGCCCGATCATCGAGCGCTCGCCGGGCTTGCCGTTGGGAGCTTCCTTGCCCGGCTCGGTGATGGCGTCCTTGTCCTTGTCGTCGTCCTCGGCCAAGCGGCCGATGGCGACCTTCACCGTGCGGCGCTGCCCCTTGCGCAGCACCTCGACATCGACGTTCCTGCCGATCGCGGTCTGGGCGACGGCCCGCGGCAGGCCGCGCATGGTCGTGATGTCCTTGCCGTCGAACTTGAGGATCACATCGCCCGCCTCGATGCCGGCCTTGGCGGCGGGGCTGTCGGTGGTGACGGAGGAGACCAGCGCGCCGGTGTTCTCCTTGAGGCCGAGCGACTCCGCAATGTCGTCGGTGACCGACTGGATCTTGACGCCGAGCCAGCCGCGCCGGGTCTCGCCGAACTGGCGGAGCTGGTCGATGACGTTGGTGGCGGTGTCGGAGGGAACGGCGAAGCCGATGCCGATCGAGCCGCCGCTGGGCGAGATGATGGCGGTGTTCACACCGATGACCTCGCCTTCCATGTTGAACAGCGGGCCGCCCGAGTTGCCCTTGTTGATGGCGGCGTCGGTCTGCAGGAAGTCGTCATAGGGACCAGACTGGATGTCACGCTGCTTGGCGGAGATGATGCCGAGGGTGACCGAGCCGCCGAGGCCGAAGGGATTGCCGATGGCCAGCACCCAGTCGCCGACCTTCATTTTCTGCGAGTTGCCGAATGCGACCTGGGCGAGCGGCTTCTTCGGCGTCACCTTGAGCAGGGCGAGGTCGGTCTTGGTGTCCTTGCCGAGCACTTTCTCCACCTTCAGCTTGCTGCCGTCGGTGAAGTTGATGATGATCTCGTCGGCGCCCTCGATGACGTGATTGTTGGTGACGACGAGGCCTTCCTTGCCGTCGACCACGAAGCCGGAGCCCAGCGACGACACCTTACGGTCGGATGGCGCCCGGCCGCCGCCACGCCGGTTGAAGAACTCATCGAAGAACTCCTCGAACGGCGAGCCCTTGGGTACGCGAGGCAGGGGCACGCCCTGCGGCCCCTTGACGGTCTGGCTTGTCGAGATGTTGACGACGGCGTCGAGCAGCTTCTCGGCGACGCCGGCGACGGATTGAGGACCGCGCTGCGCCTCGGCGGAAGGCGTCATGGTGAATGCTGCCGAGACGAGGAGGGCCGCGAGAAGGCCCACCGACGACCGCAACACGCGGGGCGAGATCGAACGCATTGGGGAAGTCTCCCAGAGCTTTTCGTTCAAATTGGGCGGTTCGTTCAAAGTGTGCTTGCCGTCGAGAGTTCGCCACCCGAAGCGGGGTCGGCAGCCATTCCAGCGGTCGCGGCGAGCCCTGTCAACGCGTCAGAAGCTCGTTCACTCCAGATGCACGAGATGTGATCGCGCTTCATTCGAGCGGATCCAAGGCGGGCGTGGCCTCACCCCCTGACGAGCCAGACCACCACGACCCCAATCGCAATGGCCACTGC
>CAMDBL010000028.1 GCA_945889015.1 Devosia equisanguinis | reverse complement strand
CTTCGGCAAGGGCTCGATCATGCGCCTGGGCAAGAACCAGCAGGCGATCGAGATCGAGACGATTTCGACCGGTTCGCTCGGCCTCGACATCGCGCTCGGCGTCGGCGGCCTGCCGCGCGGCCGCGTCATCGAGATCTACGGTCCGGAATCCTCGGGCAAGACGACGATGACGCTGCACGTCATCGCCGAATCGCAGAAGCGCGGCGGCACCTGCGCCTTCATCGACGCGGAGCATGCGCTCGATCCCGTCTACGCGAGGAAGCTCGGCATCAAGGTCGACGAACTGCTGATCTCGCAGCCCGACACCGGCGAGCAGGCGCTCGAGATCGCCGACACCCTGGTCCGCTCCGGCGCCGTCGACGTGCTGGTGATCGATTCGGTGGCCGCACTCACGCCCAAGGCCGAGCTCGAGGGCGAGATGGGCGACAGCCTGCCGGGCCTCCAGGCTCGCCTGATGAGCCAGGCGCTGCGCAAGCTCACCGGCTCGATTTCCAAATCCGGCACGATGGTCATCTTCATCAACCAGATCCGCATGAAGATCGGCATCATGTTCGGCAACCCGGAGACGACGACGGGCGGCAACGCGCTCAAGTTCTATGCCTCCGTTCGACTCGACATCCGGCGCATCGGCCAGATCAAGGAGCGTGACGAGGCGGTCGGCAACCAGACCCGCGTCAAGGTGGTCAAGAACAAGGTGGCGCCGCCGTTCCGCGAGGTCGAGTTCGATATCATGTACGGCGAGGGCATCTCCAAGGTCGGCGAGATCATCGACCTCGGTGTCAAGGCCGGCGTGGTCGAGAAGTCGGGTGCTTGGATCTCCTACAAGGGCCAGCGCATCGGCCAGGGCCGCGAGAACGCCAAGGCCTTTCTCAAGCAGAACCCCGAGGTCTCCAACGCCATCGAACAGGCCGTGCGCCAGAACGCGGGGCTGATCAGCGAGAAGCTGCTGGCGGTCGCGCCAGAGCCCGGCGAGGCCGAGGAGGCGGAGGAAGGCCCCGAGGCGATTGAGGCCGAGGAGGCCGATACCGCGCGTAAGGGGCGGGGCCGCCGCTGAGGAGCGAGCCCGACGGTCGTGTCACAGACGCCTTCACCCAGGCCCCGCCGGTCCCGCCGGCGGGGCCTGTTGTGCATGACCGACGGCCCGTTTCTGGACAATGGCGCCAGCACCCGGCTACAAACAGCGGGAGCACAGGAGGTCCGCGTCAGACGGACCATCGCGCAGCGATCATCCCCGAAACGAGTGTCCATGACCGGCGTCACCGAGATCCGCACACAGTTCCTCGAGTACTTCCGCAAGAACGGCCACGAGGTCGTGGATTCGAGCCCGCTCGTGCCGCGCAACGACCCGACGCTGATGTTCACCAACGCGGGCATGGTGCAGTTCAAGAACGTGTTCACCGGCCAGGAGCACCGCCCCTACAAGCGTGCGACCACCTCGCAGAAATGCGTCCGCGCCGGCGGCAAGCACAACGACCTCGACAACGTCGGCTATACCGCGCGCCACCACACCTTCTTCGAGATGCTCGGCAACTTCTCGTTCGGCGACTACTTCAAGGAAGCCGCGATCGAGCTGGCCTGGAAGCTGATCACGAAGGAGTACGGTCTCGATCCCAAGCGTCTCCTGGTCACCGTCTATTCCGAGGACGACGACGCCCACCGGATCTGGAAGAAGCTCACCGGCTTCTCCGACGACAAGATCATCCGCATCGCCAGCTCGGACAACTTCTGGCAGATGGGCGACACCGGTCCCTGCGGGCCCTGCTCCGAGATCTTCTTCGACCACGGCCCCAAGATCCCCGGCGGCCCTCCCGGCTCCAAGGACGCCGACGGCGACCGTTTCATCGAGATCTGGAACCTCGTGTTCATGCAGTTCGAGCAGAGGGCGCCAGGAGACCGCGTTGCCCTGCCTAAACCCTCGATCGACACCGGCATGGGCCTCGAGCGCATCTCGGCCGTGCTGCAGGGCACGCACGACAACTACGAGACCGATCTGTTCAAGGCATTAATCGCGGCTTCAGTGGACGCGACGGGCGTCCCGGCCACGGGCGCCCACAAGGCCTCGCACCGCGTGATCGCCGACCACTTGCGCGCGACCAGCTTCCTGATCGCCGACGGCGTGCTGCCCTCCAACGAGGGCCGAGGTTATGTGCTCCGCCGCATCATGCGCCGGGCCATGCGACATGCGCACCTGCTCGGCGCCAAGGATCCGCTGATGTACCGGCTGGTCCCCGCGCTGGTTCGCCAGATGGGTGACGCTTACGCCGAGCTCGGCCGCGCCCAGCCGCTGATCACCGAGACCCTGCGTCTCGAGGAGACCAAGTTCCGCCACACCTTGGAGAAGGGCCTGCATCTGCTCTCCGAGGCGACGGGCACGCTGAAGTCCGGACAGGTTCTGTCCGGCGATGTCGCCTTCCGCCTCTACGACACTTATGGCTTTCCGCTCGATCTGACCCAGGACGCCCTGCGCCAGCGCGGGATCACCGTCGATACCGGCGAATTCACGGTGGCGATGGAGAAGCAGAAGGAGGAGGCACGCCGGGCCTGGAAGGGCTCTGGCGATGCGGCGACCGAGACGGTCTGGTTCGAGCTGCGCGAGGAGGTCGGCGCCACCGAATTCCTCGGCTATGACACGGAGACGGCCGAGGGCGTCATCGCCACGCTGGTCAAGGGCGGCAAGGCTACCACGTCCCTCAGCGCGGGTGACGAGGGTGCCATCGTCGTCAACCAAACGCCGTTCTATGGAGAATCGGGCGGACAGGTCGGCGACCGTGGCCTCATCAAAGGTGCCGGCGGCGCCCTGTTTCGCGTGAGCGATACGCAAAAGAAGCTCGGCGATCTGTTCGTCCACGTGGGCAAGGTCGAGAAGGGTGGCTTCAAGACCGGAGATGCCGTCGAGCTCGCCGTCGACCACGAGCAGCGCACCGCGATCCGCGCCAACCATTCCGCCACCCATCTCCTGCACGAGGCCTTGCGGCAGGTCCTCGGTACCCATGTCGCGCAGAAGGGCTCGATGGTCTCGCCGGATCGGCTCCGGTTCGATTTCTCCCATTCAAAGCCCGTTACGGCCGACGAGATCGCCGCCGTCGAGCGTCTCGCAAACGCTATCGTGTTGCAGAACGCCCCGGTGGAGACCCGGTTGATGGCGGTCGACGACGCGATGCAGTCGGGCGCCATGGCGCTGTTCGGCGAGAAGTACGGCGAGGAGGTTCGCGTCGTCTCGATGGGGCTTCCTGTTGCCGCCGACAAGCCGAACAAGGCGTGGTCGGTCGAATTGTGCGGCGGCACTCATGCGCGGCGCACCGGTGACATCGGCCTCGTCAAGGTGGTGGCGGAAAGCGGCAGCGCGGCGGGCGTGCGCCGCATCGAGGCGTTGACGGGGACCGGCGCGCGCGCACACCTCGCCGAGCAGGATGGCCGCGTCCGCGAGCTCGCCGCCCTGTTGCGCACCAAACCCGATGACGTCGTCGAGCGGGTCCGCACCATCATCGAGGAGCGCCGCGCGCTCGAAAAGCAACTCGCGGACGCAAGGAAGCAGCTCGCGCTCGGGGGCGGCAGCGGCGGCGGCAAGGACGCCGGGTCGAACATCGTCGAGATCGGTGGCCACAAGCTGTTCAAGTTGTCGGTCGCGGGCGTCGAGATGAAGGATCTCAAAGCGATGGCCGATGACGGCCGCGACAAGGTCGGCACCGGCGTCGTCGCGATCGCCAACAATTCCGCCGACGGCAAGCTCGGCATCGTCGTCGCCGTGACATCCGATCTCGTCACCAAGGTCAGCGCGGTCGATCTCGTCCGGGCGGCCTCCGAGGCGGTGGGCGGCAAGGGGGGCGGCGGCCGTCCTGACATGGCGCAAGCCGGCGGCCCGGATGGTGGCAAGGCCGACGACGCATTGAAGGCGATCGAGGAGAAGCTCGCCGCCCTGGCCAAGGCCTGACGTCGGCTCTCGCGCCAGACAGGCTGTCGCGACGGCGTCGCCAAACCTGAACGGACTGTCACGTCCGGAACTGACCGGGGCCATATTCGCGGAGCAATCTATCATGTGACGGGATTTCCACCGTCACATGATCATTCGCCAACCGCGCAGGCCCGATATGTGCCGCTGGATCGCCTACCACGGAGCCCCTGTTTATCTCGAGCAGTTCCTGATCGAGCCGCGCCGCTCGCTGGTCGCCCAGGCCCGCCGCTGCCGCGAGGCGGTGACCGAGACCAACGGCGACGGCTTCGGTGTTGGCTGGTACGGCTCGCGCGCGCGTCCCGGGGTGTTCCTCGACATTCGTCCGGCCTGGGGCGACGAGAACCTGATGAGCCTCGCCCACCAGATCAGCTCGCGTCTGTTTCTGGCCCACGTCCGCGCCTCGACCGGCACCGCGACCAGCCGCGCCAACTGCCATCCGTTCGCCGCCGCCGACTGGCTGTTCATGCACAACGGTCAGATCGGCGGATGGGACAAAGTCCGCCGGCAGGTCGAGCAGGCGATCCCCGACGCTCTTTTTCAACACCGCAGCGGCACCACCGACAGTGAGGCGCTGTTCCTCATGATGCTGGGCCACGGTCTCGCCGACGATCCCGAGGGTGCCGCCGCGCGCACGCTTGCCGACGTCGAGGCGATGATGTTACGCGCCGGGATCGACTGCCCGCTGCGCTTCACAGCCGCCTTCACCGACGGCCACGCCTTGTATGCGGTGCGCTACGCCTCGGACGGCAAACCGCCCTCGCTGTACGTCAAGCAGTTGGACTGTGGCGATGGAATTCTGATCGCGTCGGAGCCGGTCGACGAGGACAACGCCTCTTGGCGTCCCGTGCCGGCTCAGAGCTTCCTCACCGTGCGCTCGGGCGCGGCGGAAGGCAAAATGCAGGGGCGCTTTCATTGCCGGCCGTTCCAGGCCAGTTCTTTGGTGGGCACCAAGCTCGCGGCCTGAGCGACCACACTCCTGCCGTTCGCCTGCAGTCGAGCCTATCGACACCATCGTCCGGCGTCGCATGATCGGGCAGTGAAAAAGTGGCGCCCCGTAGGGGATTCGAACCCCTGTTACCAACGTGAGAGGCTGGTGTCCTAGGCCTCTAGACGAACGGGGCGACGTTGGAGACGCCTCTATAGGAGAGGACCTCCACACGATCAAGCGACTTCTGCATCGCTTGGGAACTTCTTTTCGAGGTGCTGATGCAGCCTGGACGGTGACCGCTACCGTCACTTAGATCAGACCCGTTTCGGTACATCGCAGGTGCGGGTGACGTGCCGTGGGCGCAGTCCGAAGGGCCCACGTTCGCCGATGATGCCCGCGCCTATGGCTTCATTTCGCCAGACACAACGCGTGCTCGGGCGCGAAGCTCAGATGCACCGTCTGCCCCGGCGCCAACTGCTCGAAATGATCGAGCTGGACGATCAGCTCGTGCTGTCCGACCGCGACGCGGCATTCGAGGAAGCTGCCGAGGTAGACCGTATCGATCACCCGGCCAGTGAACCGATTGAGCCCCGTATCCCCCGTCGGTGTCAGCGAAAGCTGAACGTCTTCGGGACGGAGCGACAGGATCGCCGGTTGGCCCGCGACGATGTCGCCGCCGCCGACGGCGCGCACGTGCACCGGTGCCAGGCCATCCCCGATCGGCAACTCGATCTCGGCGAGCTCGCCGGTACGCCCGGTCATCTTGCCCCTGATCAGGTTGGCCACGCCGATGAAGTTGGCGACGAACGAGTTGACGGGATGGGCGTAGATCGTGCGCGGATCGCCGATCTGCTGGATCACGGCCTTGTCCATCACCACCACGCGGTCGCTCATCACCAGCGCCTCGGACTGATCGTGGGTGACATAGATCGCGGTGAGCCCGACCTCCTTCTGCAGCCGCACCAGCTCCACACGCATCTGCTCACGCAGCTTCGCGTCGAGGTTGGAGAGCGGCTCGTCGTAGAGCACCACACGGGGCTCATAGACGATGGCGCGGGCGAGCGCGACGCGTTGGCGCTGGCCACCCGACAGCTTGGTCGCGAAGCGATCCGCCAGATGATCGAGGCCGACCAGCTCGAGTGCCCGCATCGTCTTCTTCTTGACGACGTCGTTGGCCGCGCGCCGGACGCGCAGGCCATAGGCGACGTTCTCGAAAACGGTCATGTGGGGCCACACGGCGTAGCTCTGGAACACCATGCCGATATTGCGGGCTTCAGGAGGAAGATAGAGCTCGCGCGCCGGAGCCACCACCGCCTGACCGCCGATGCTGATCTCGCCGCCGTCGGGCCGCTCGAGACCGGCGACGCAACGCAGCGTCGTCGTCTTGCCGCAGCCCGAGGGACCGAGCAGCGTCACGAACTCCCCCTCGCCGATGGCGAGATTGACGTCCTTGACCGCCGTCTCCTGGCCGAAGTGCTTGAAAAGGTGATCGATCACCACCATCGGAGTGCCGGACTTGGTCTTCGGCACGGGCTCTGAACTCTGCATGCGATCGGTTCCACTCATGGCCGCACCGCCAGGGTGTGTGCTGGATCGGGCTTGAGGAACACCTTCTCTCCCTCCACGAGTTGCGTCCGCGGATGTGCCAGCACCTTCCATTCGAACCCACCCCAGCTGACCCGCGCGTCGATGCAATTGCCGAGGAAGATCGCCTGCTCGACCTTGCCGACGATGCTGACCGGCCCTTCGTAGCTGCGGGTGATCTTCACGTTCTCCGGTCGGATCGACAGGACCGTCTCGCTGCCCGGCTTCATGTCCACGTGCAGCTTCGCCGCCAGCAGCGCCTTGGTGTTGTCCGGCGTTTCCACCTCGACCTCGCCGAAGCCATGGTCGAGCATGCTCACCACACGCCCCTTCAGCAGGTTGGCGACGCCGATGAAGTTCGACACGTAGCTGTTCACAGGTCGCGTGTAGATGTCGACAGGGCCGCCCTTCTGCTCGATGCGCCCCTTGCTCATGACGATGATGTCGTCGCTCATCACCAACGCCTCGGACTGGTCGTGCGTCACGTAGATCGAGGTGATGCCGACCTCCTTCTGGATGCGCTTCAGCTCGACGCGCATCTTCTCGCGCAACTTCAGATCGAGGTTCGAGAGCGGCTCGTCGAACAGCAACAAGCGAGGTTTGGCGACGATGGCACGGGCCAGCGAGGCCCGCTGCTGCTGGCCGCCGGACAACTGTGTCGCTAGCTTGTCGGCGAAGTCAGCAAGACCGACGAGCTTCAAAACCTCGGCGACGCGCGCCTCGATCTCGCTGCGCTCGACCTTACGGATCTCCAGCGGGTAGGCGACATTCTGGGCCACCGTCATGTGCGGCCAGATCGCATAGCTCTGAAACACCATGCCGATGTCGCGCTGCTCGGGCGCGAGGAACAGTCCGCGCTTGGGATCGGTGTAGACGAGCCCGCCGACGCTGATCGAGCCAGAGTCGATCGAGTGCAACCCGGCGATGCTCATCAGCGTCGTCGTCTTGCCGCAGCCCGACGGGCCGAGCAGGGTCAGGAAGTGACCCTTCGGGATCGAGAACGAAACGTTGTCGACGGCACGGTCCTTGCCGAACCATTTGATGAGGCTCTTGACCTCGAGATATTCCGCAGGCGCCGAAGGCTCGACGGTCGCGGCTTGGGATGGCGATTGCATGCTCTGGCCCTCCCTCACGCGGTCAGCGCTTCTTTGCCGGCGACGCGGCGGAAAATGTAGATGCAGACGAGCAGCAGCGCCGTCTGCGCCATCGACAGCGCCGCCGTCAGTGGCTCGTTCTCGAAGTTGGCGAGGTAGTAGACCCCGACCGACAGCGTCTCGGTGCCCGCCGTATAGAGCATGATGGAGATCGGCAACTCGCGCAGATAGATGATGAACAGCAGCACCCAGCCCGCGAAGATGCCCGGTTTAAGCAGCGGGATGGTGATCCGTCTGAGCGTCGTGAACCAACTCGCGCCGGCCATTCGCGAGGACTGATCGAGCTCCTCCGAGATCGCCAGCATGATCGACGACACGTTACGCTGCCCATAGGGGAAGTAGCGCGTGATGTAGGCGAGCAGCAGGATCCAGAGCGTCGCGTAGATCGGCGTCTGGATGTAGGTGACGAGCACGCCCATCGCGAGCACGATGCTCGGGAAGCCGATCGGCACCACGCACAGGAAGTCGAGAACGCGGGAGCCGAAACCGCGGGTGCGATGGATCATGTAGGTCACGACCAGCGCCAGGATCATGCCGATGGTCGCGCCGAGGAAGGCCAACAGCAGGCTATTGGCGATGCCGTTGGTCGCTGCCTGGATCGCATCGGGGCGCCAGAACATCAGCGTCTTCTCGTAATTGCGGAACGACATGTCGGCGGGAATGATATAGCCCTGCCACACCGGATGAAGACTGACGATGATGAGGCAGATGATCGGCAGGATCACCGCGAACAGGATGAAACCGAGGTTGTAGGCCAGCGCGAGCCACTTCCAGCCACCGAGGTCGAGCACATTGGGGCGGAAGCCCTTGCCGGTTACGGTGGTGAACGAGCGGGGTGCGATGTAGGCCTGCTGGACGAAGATCAGCAGGATCGTCATGGAGGCGAGCGCCAGGCTCATCGTCGCGCCGAGGTAATGATTGGCGTCGTCACCGACCGCCTTCGAGAAGATCTGCGTCGTCAGTGTCTCCCAACCGTACGGCGCACTGAGCTTGAAGGGCACGCCGAACTCGCCGGCGCTGGTGACGAACACGATCACGGCGCCCGACAAGATCGCCGGCGCCACCAGCGGCAGCGTCACGGTCAGCGTCGTCCGCAGAAGACTGGCACCTGTGGTCCGCGCGCTGTCCTCGAGCGAGGGATCCATCCGCCGCAGGGAGCCGATCACGAACAGATAGACCAGCGGTGCGAAGAAGATGCCGGTGACCCAGATCACGCCCCACAGATTGTTGACGTTGAGCAGATGCGAATCCACCAAGCCGACATCTCGCGCGAGGGCGTTGATCAGCCCGGTCTTCGGCGCGGCCAGATTGTGCCAGGCGATGGCGCCGACGAACGGCGAGAGAAAGAACGGGATGAGGTTGAACGGCTCGAGCTTGTCCCGAAGCGGGCAGTTCGTTCGCGCGTTGATCCAGGCCAAAGACACGCCGAGGAAGGTCGCCAGGACGGTCGCGCCGGTGCTGATCATCAAGGTATTGACGAACGCCTTGGGAATGATCCGATCGGTGAAGAGCTTACGGTAGTTGTCGAGGCCCCAGCTGGTGTCGAAGCCCGAGCTGTCGAGCACGCGGAAGCTCGATACCACCAGCACCAGCAGCGGCACCAGCACCACCGCTGCCACGATCAAGCTGACGACGCTGGTCGCGATCGCCTCTTGAGTGAAGATGCTACGCCAGCGACTTGCCTGCGGCGGTCCCTCCGCGTACGGCGCGGCTTCGGGCAGGGATTGGGTGCTCATCGGATCAAACGGTCCTCGGGGTAGCGTCCTCGGGGTAGCAAGAGGGCCCGCGCTGCCCTCACGAGGCTGGCCGGCGCGGGCCCTCGACAGTCACGGTCCTTGAACGATCACTGGAAGACCTTCTGCCAATCCTCGCGCAGCTTCTTGAAGGTGTCCTGCGTGGCGGCGCTGGTCCAATCCTTCAGGCCGATCAGCTTCATGTCGTCGATGTTGCGCATGAACCCGGCGGCGGAGGCGGGAACCTTATAGCCCTTGAGGAAGCTGTAGACGCCCTCGCCTTCGGCCAGGACATCGGCACCTTCCTTGGTCAGCATGAATTCCATCATCAGCTGAGCGGCGTTCGGATGGGCGGCGCCCTTGAGCACGGCGGCTTGATTGCCCAACATCACCTGGCCCTCCTTGTAGAAGCCGACCTTCAACGACTTCGCCAGCTCGGGTTTCTTGTCAACGTTCTGACGGACACGGGCGGCGAGGTTCCACATGTCGAACGGACGCTCGCAACTCATCACCGACTGCATCTTGGCCTCGGTCCGGAACTCGACCGTCGGCGATGTCGTTTTGATGGCTGCAAACATCTTCATGACGTCGACAGCGCCCGCCTCCTGCAGTGCGGCGGCCGTGTTCGTGTAGGTCAGGCTCTTGGACAGGTCTGACGCGATCGTCTTGCCATTCAGTGCGGGCGTCGCGACATCGGCATACGAGGTGATGTCGATTTTTTCCATGCCGGGGCAGGCCGCGTTCCAGACCGGCTGGAACGTATAGGCGAACGGCACCACGACATTGGGATACGACGCGTACTGGCCGGCCTTCTTGATGTTCTCCTCGTGATTCTTCCACGCAGTGCTGTCGAGAGGCATGAACGCGCCGCGCTTGGCGGCCTCGTCGAAGAATGCGGGTGCACTGACGATCACCACGTCCGACGTGATCTTACCGGCCTGAATTTCTTGGCGCGCCTGGGCGACGACCTGACCGGTGCCCTTGCGGACATTGTTGACCTTGAAATCAGGTCCGAGATTGTATTTCTTGACGAAGGCCGCCTGCAGAGCACGGGCCGTCTCTTCGGCGAACAGTGGATTGAGGACGGTTACCTGGCCTTCGGCCTTGGCCGGGCCCATCAGCTTCTTCTCGGTGGCATTCAGTTCCTGCGCCGAGCCGGCGGTCGTGACCGCAAGGCTGGAGATAGCAGCAACGGCAACAGTTGCCACTGCCGACAGGCGTCGGTTCAACACGGTCATCTTGTCCTCCCAATTGGTCTGCTCTGGGGCAGATCTTCGTTTCGCGGAAGCCGGATCACATCGACGACCATCTCGTTGCGAAGCTTCAGCTTCGACGAAAGCATCATTGATCCAGCTCGATCCTCAATCCCATCAATGGTCGGACTTGTCAACGCTGCAGAACTATCTGTGCCGGCGACGGATTCCGTGGCCCTGAAAGGCGTACATTCCGGCCAGGAAATCTACGGCACGGGCGTCGGACAGCCCGCCCGCGCCCCCTATTGAAACACAGTCTTCCAAGCCTCGCGCGCCGACTTGAAATCGCCCTGTGCCTCGGGTTCCGTCCATTGCTTCATGCCGACGAGCTTGGTCTTGTCGAGGTCGAGCATGATCGGGGAACGGCGCTGACGCCTTGACCGGCACGAACCAGGCGGATTCGGGACGAAAGCACGAGCAAGTCAGATCGCGGCGAACCAGAGCAACTATGCACCGCCTATCGTCCGAGGCCGCTTCAACAACGCCTCGAGCGCGGTGCGTATCGAGGGCAGACGTCGCGGGACAGCGTCGATAATGGCCTCGCGCGAGGCCGAGACGGCCCCGATCGCGTCGCCCTCCAGCACGAGATCTTGTGTCTCGTGAGCAGCGGCGAGAGCTTGGAGCCACGCCGACGGAGGGCCTTCATCCTCATTGCGACGTGGACCGACTGCGCCGATCTCCGTCAGTAACCGGCCGATCCCGCAGCCATCCGCCTTCGCCAGCGCCTCGAGCCGGGTCCACGCCTGCAGAAACCGCTGCTCGTCCGATCGACCGGTGATCGGCGCCCCATCCGCTACGGCGAGGGCGGCCGCCTCGATCAAACGTCGGCGCCGCGACTCCATCCGAACGGGCCGCAGTCTTTCGAGATCGATCCCAACGGGATGGCTCGACAACGCGATCAAGGCGGCGGGCCCGCTGTGGGTGATGTTGAAGTGATGGCCCGCGCCGGGAAGCCCGGGCTTCCCGTTGGCCCCGCGCACGAACGGCCGTGTCGCGATTTCGCGGCCCTCGAGGCCGCTCAACAGCACTCGCAAGCCAATTGAAGCGGCGAGCCGGCGAACAGCCGCGGCCGGGTCGATCAGATTGGCGACGGCAGCCCGATCCTGCGCGGCCATCAGTCCGGCCTCGGCTTCGAGTGCCAGCAGTTCCGGCGCTGCCGCATCGAGGTCGATGGACCAGATCTCGACCGCGCCAGGCATGCCTCACCCGCTGGCTGGCGCACGGCGAGGCCGGCGCACCGGACGCTCGGCTTGCCCGCCCAAAAGCAGTCCGCGACAGGCTTCGAGTTCCGCTATGATCTGTTCGAGTTGCTGGCGCCGGGTCATCGCCGCGCCGCCGCGTGGCCGGCCGTCCGCGCGCGGCGCCTTCACCGCACGGGCCGCGGGCGCCTTCTGCGGCGCTCCGGACGTTCCAGAACGCGCCACACCCCGCTCACGCCAGCTGCGTTTGACCTGATCGACGCCCTGCTCGCGCAAGATCTTCTGCACACCCTTGATGGTGTAGCCCTCGGCATGCAGCAGATGGCGGATGCCTCGCAGCAGATCGAGATCCTCCGGACGATAATAGCGCCGGCCGCCGCCGCGCTTCATCGGACGCACCTGAGGAAACTTCACCTCCCAAAAGCGCAGCACGTGCTTGGGGACGTCGAGATCCTCGGCCACTTCGCTGATGGTCCTGAATGCGTCCGATTCCTTGTCCACGACGCTCTCCGTTTGCAGCGGGCCCGGTTCCCCGTGAAAGGCGGGGGCTCTGCGGTCAGTGCCGGGCGAGAACCGCGAGCCCGACCTCGGTCCATCCCGGCAAGCCCTAGCAGCTTCGCGTGCCGAGTTGCATCAAGAACCTAGGTTTTCCTAAGTGAATGCGGCCGGCACACGTCGGCCTTCAGCACGGACGAGGATCCGGCGAAAGGGCCTGACGCCACTTCCGCCTACCGTGGCCCACGACGCCACGTCGCAAGACACGCGTGAGAGCACCGCGATCACGAAACGGTTTCACGGCCGGCTCATCGGCTGGTGTTGCGCCACCGACGCTTGCGCCCCCGGTTGCTGCAGGGCGGTCTGCCAAGCGTCAGTCAACACTACCCGAGAGCCTTACTCCGCGGCCTTGCGCCGCGTTCGACCGCTGTTGATGCGGTCCTTCATGATGTTGCTGGGACGGAACACCAGGACGCGGCGGGGCGTGATCGGCACCTCGTCGCCAGTCTTGGGATTGCGTCCCATCCGCTGTCCCTTCTGCCGGATACCGAACGATCCGAACGACGACAGCTTCACCGACTCCCCCTTCGCCAGACTGGTCGAGATCTCGTCCAGAACCAACTCGACCAACTCCTGGGACTCGTTACGCGGCAAACCGACCTTCCGGACCACGGCCTCGGCCAGATCGGCACGCGTCAACGTCTTGCCACCCATATCGCAAAGCCTCCCCACAACGCATCTGCGGGCGATGCTAGCGCCGAGTTTCGCCGCGGTCAACGCATATGCGGTTCAACGTTCTGAAAACTAACGGCTATTTACGATAACGAACGGGGTTACCAGCGGGCCAGTACCGCACCCCAGGTAAAGCCGCCACCCATCGCTTCCATCAGCACCAGGCTGCCTTCCTTGAGCCGATGCTCCTCGTAGGCCTGGTTCAGGGCCAACGGAATCGACGCCGCCGAGGTGTTGCCGTGATGTGACAGGGTGATCATGATTTTCTCGGGCCCGACGCCGAGCTTCCTGGCGATGCCGTCGAGGATGCGAGCGTTGGCCTGATGAGGCACGTATAGATCGATCTCGTCAGCGGCATAGCCCGTGGTGACGAGTGTCTCCTCGATGACGCCCGAGATCTTCTGCACGGCGTGACGGAACACCTCACGGCCGTTCATGCGCAGGTGGCCCACGGTCTTGGTGGAGCCTGGACCACCGTCCACGTAGAGCAGATCGCCGTAGCGTCCGTCCGAGCGCAGCGTGGTCGCGAGGATGCCGCGATCCTCGCGCGCCCCCTTTTGCGGCTGCGCCTCGAGAACCACCGCTCCTGCTCCGTCCCCAAACAGCACGCACGTCGTGCGGTCGCTCCAGTCGAGGATTCGCGAGAAGGTCTCGGCGCCGATCACGAGCGCGCGCTTGAACTGACCGGTCTTGAGGAAATTGTCGGCGGTCGCCATCGCGAAGACGAAGCCCGAGCAGACCGCCTGGATGTCGAAGGCCGCGCCCTTGGTGACGCCGAGTTCGGACTGGATCCTGACCGCGGTGGCCGGGAAGGTCCGATCGGGTGTCGCTGTCGCGCAGATGACGAGATCGATCTCCACCGGATCGATCCCGGAGCGTATCAGCGCCTGACGGGCTGCCGCGATGCCTAGGTCCGAGGTCTTCTCGTCGTCGGCGGCGATGTGGCGGGCCTTGATGCCGGTGCGCTCCGTGATCCAGGCGTCGTCGGTGTCGACGATCTTGGCCATGTCGGCGTTGGTCAGGATGCGTTTCGGCAGATAGGCGCCGACGCCACGAATTACCGATCGAATCACTGCCACGTCGGCCTTCCCCCGTCTTTGTCGAGTGCCCTGGCTGCGCTTGGCGCGTGGCGCCAGCCGCGTCTGACGGGCTGAATGTTGAAGACTGTCGCCATGCTAGCCCGCCCTCACCGCAGCGAGCTGCCCTTCGACGGCGTGCAGGTCGGCGGCGAGCCGCGTCACGAGATCGCTTTCGGCCATGTCGTAGCCCAGATCGATGGCGCTGGCGAAGCCCAGCGCATCGGTGCCGCCGTGGCTCTTGATGACGATGCCGTTGAGACCGAGGAAGGTGCCACCGTTGACCCGGCGGGGATCCATCTTCTTCTTCAGCACCTCGAAACCGCCCTTGGCCAGCAGCGCACCCATCTTCGCGACGAGGCTGCTGGTCATCGCCATGCGCAGGTACTGGCCGATCTGCCGGGCCGTGCCCTCGGCCGTCTTCAGCGCGATATTTCCGGCAAAGCCCTCGACGACGACGACGTCGACGACACCCTGGCCGATCTGGTCACCCTCGACAAAGCCATGATAGGCGAGCGGCAGGTTCTGGCTCTCCTTCAGCCAGGTGTGTGCGTCGCGCACGGCTTCCCCGCCCTTGATTTCCTCGACACCGACGTTCAGCAGTCCGACACTCGGGCGGTCGGCATGGAACAGCGCTCGCCCCATGGCCGCGCCCATCAACGCGAAATCGATGAGCTGGCGGGCGTCAGCGCCGATGTTGGCGCCGACGTCGAGCACGATGCACTCGCTCTTCACGGTCGGCCAGAGTGCCGCGATGGCGGGACGCTCGATGCCTGCCATCGGCCGCAGAATCAGTTTCGACATCGCCATCAGCGCGCCGGTGTTGCCGGCCGATACCGCGGCGTGAGCGCGGCCGGCTTTGACGTCCTCGACCGCGAGCCACATGCTCGTGCCCTTGCCGCGGCGCATCGCCTGGCTCGGCTTCTCGTGCATCGCGACGACAGTATCGGTGTGGATGATCTCACAGCGGGCAGCCAGCGCCGGCTGCTTGTCGAGCTCGGCCGATATCCGCGCCTGATGACCGAAGATGCGAAAGCTGAGCGCAGGGTGACGTACCAGCGAAAGCGCAGCGCCGGGGATCACGACCTCGGGGCCATGATCGCCACCCATGGCGTCGAGAGCTATCGTGCGCGGCGCTGTCATGTGGGGTGACGCGAGACTTCCGTCGAACGAGGCATGATCTGCCAATTCATGATCTGCCAATCCATGAGCAGACGGTTCATGAGCGGGCAATCCATGAGTGGGCGGTCCTGATGGCAAATGCAGTCGGCACGAGGCAGGACGCCGGGGCCGGTCGCTTTTTGCAGGCCGGACCATAGCGTTTTACGGGACCGTGACAACCGGATTCTGGGCATGGCAAGCCCACGAGGGCATCCGGGGCAGCCAACGGGCTATGGCGTTGGCTTCAGCTTCGAGAGCACCGCGAACGGGCCCGCCGGCTTCGAGGACTGCTCGCCGACGCCGAGCGCCTCGGCATCGAAGCTCGCGTCCTCCTTACGGGGATAGGGATCGATGGCGGCGGCCAGGTGCTCGAAAACGATCCGTCCGATTGCTATGCGGCCATTTTCGACAGGCTCGGGAACGTCCCCCTCCAGCACGCTGTGCTCGCCATCGGCCAGCGGGCCGATGTCCTCGGCCGGCCACAACTCGGCCGACAGTTCCTCGTCGATGCGCGACTGCACCGGCTCGAGCGTCACCACGCAGGTCTGGGTGAGCAGCGCCTCGAGCCGGCCGCTGAGGCGATACCTCCCGGTGCTGACGGCGCGGATCGTCACGTCGGCGGAAAGCCGCTCGACCGAGACGGCGTCGAGATCGAGTGCCACTTGCCGGCACTCCTCCACGCTCGCTGGTCGCTTCGCCGCATAACCGGCGGGGCCGACGTCATCGACCTTCAGCGACCAGTCCAGGAATCCAGCCATTACCGCCACCTAAGCCTTTCCATCGAAACGAACGTGGCCAGCGAGCAGGTCGGAGGCCGGAACAGCGTTGAGTACCGCAGCAGCGGCCCTCAAGTGTGCCGCCAACGCGTCCGCCTTCTCGACCGGCGCGTCCGCCCCCAATACGAGATCCCGCACAGTCTCCCGCAGCGCCCCCGCGGATGCCCCCGTCGCCAGTGCGGCCCGATAGCGCAGGGCCCGCTCATACAGACCCGCCGCCGCCTTCTTCACGCGCCGCGGAACGGCTAGATCGCCGACGCCCATCTCGCGCATGTTGTCGTCCATGTCCGTGATGAACGTCTCCGTCAGCAGCAGGCCGAGCGACCGGCCAGCCTCTCCTTCCCGGTTCAACCGCTCGAGCAGCAGGGTCAGGTGCATCGCCACTGCCTCGAAGCGGCCCTCCGCCGTATCGGGAACGCCGTGCTCTATGTACAGCTCCGGCCGACGCGACTGCGCCACGACCACGCCATAAAGCTCCCGTGCTATCGCGCGGTTACGGGCTGCACCTTTGAACCAGTTGAACACGTCTATTCCTCGGATGGGGCAGCACCCGCGCCGCCGCACCGCTGTCTAGCACGGGTGCGTTGCCTGGGGGATCCTGCCAGAAGCTCGTTGCCAAGGTCCGCGGCAGCGGAGTAAGCGGACTTTCGACGGCTTTTTGACGATTCGTGGGAGCGACATAGCACATGCGTCGCGAAGGGGAAGAGCACTGGCACCAGCCAGCCGCTCACGAGCGATCGAATGCCAAGGGCAGGGTGGGCATGCGCCTAGCCGTGCTTGCGGCCGTGGCAATGCTCGTCGCGGGTTGCAGCTCGCAGGTGATCAAGCATGGCCACCAGTTCCAGGAGGCCGACCTGCAGCAGGTGCAGCCGGGCATGAGCCAGGAGCAGGTGCGGATGTCGCTCGGCTCGCCGGCGACGACCGCAGCCATACCCGGCGGCAACGCCTACTATTACATTTCGAGCACGGCGACGCAGGCCGCATTCCTGCCGGAGAAGGAAGTCGACCGTCAGGTCGTCGCCGTCTACTTCACGAAGACCAATACGGTCGAGCGGGTCGCCAACTACGGCATGAAGGACGGCAAGGTCTTCGATTTTGTCGGCCGCACGACGCCGGCACCCGGCAGCCGCGAGGACGGGCTGTTGAAGCAGGTGTTCCGCAATCTCGGCACGCGCGCGCTCCCGATCGACTGAGCCGGTCGGCGACAAGAATTAGCAAGTTTGAAACGCAGAAGGCCCGGATCTCGGGGAGAGGGATCCGGGCCTTCGCATGTCCACGGGTGCAGCGCGCCTATCGGGGCATGCGTCCGGGAGCGCGGCACGCTCGCTGAGGCAAGACCGGCAGGGTGGGGGGAGAACCGGGCCGGAGACCACGCGTGCGGCGCGCGAGAGGAAAACCGGGCGCGAGGCGGCGGCGTTCCCGTGGATCAACTCGATTTCTCCATACATCCTCCGTAGGGCTGCGAGCCGCGCCGGCTCCGATGACGCTACCGTATCGACACGCCCTTGCTGACGCAGTTCCCTCCGTGACAAACGTAGTGCTGCGCGCAGTGCGACCACGGTTTTGCCCATCCGGCTGCCTAGGCTGCTGCTCAATCCGGGATTGAAAGGCAGACGATGACCGCGCCGACACTGCCCGACGTCGCAAAGGCCGAGATCGCCATCGTCGAGATGACCAACGACTTCCGCGCCAAGTACAAGCTCGGGGCGGTCAAGCCGGATGCAAAGCTCGCCAACGCGGCGCGGGCGTTCGCAGCCCATCTCGCCCGGACTGGCACGTTCGCCCACGAAGCTGACGGGCGCGAGCCCTCGCAACGTGCCGCCAACGCCGGCTACGCCTACTGTTTCATCGCCGAGAACCTGGCGCTGAACCAATCGAGCGCCGGCTTCGAGACGCGCGACCTCGCCCGCCAGATGGTCGAAGGCTGGATCAACTCGCCGGGGCATCGCAAGAACCTGCTGGCCGAGCACGCGACCGACACCGCCGTTGCCATAGCCCGGGGCCCGGAGCGCGACCCCAAGTTCATCGCCGTTCAGTTGTTCGGCCGGCCTAAGTCCCTCGCCTACGAATTCCAGATCTCGAATTCGACCGGTGGACCAATCCGCTACAGCTTCGGGGGCAAGGCGCACGACCTCAAGCCAGGCGTCGCCGCAATGCACACCGCCTGCACGCCCGACGAGGTTGCGTTCGAAGGCGCGGCCGGGCCGGGAGGAGCCACCAGCAAATCCGCCGGCGCGCGCTATCTGGCACGGGACGGGCAGATCTTCGTCCTCGAGAAGGCCGCTGGCGGCTACCGGGTCGACATCCGCCAGAAGGAACGGATCAGATAGTGGCAACGGGGATGAGGCTCGATGCCGCCACTCACCCCTTCCGCGCCATCGCCGTCTCGATCGCATGCGGCAGGCGGCTGCGCGCGTCGGGAAGCTGCTCGCCGCGTGGAGCGAGCACCCGGTTGGTGAAGAAATAGCCGGTCAGCTTCAGCCCGTCCTGAATGTCCGCCTCGCTGACACCTCCGGTCCCGGGCCCCGCGAGAAACGGCGGCAGGCGCAGAAGCTTGTCGCGATAGGGTTCGCCGGCCGAGGCCGATACCGCCCGGCCGGATTTCGGCGAGACATAGGCGAGACCGTCGTTGCTGCCGCTCGCCGCGCACGCCGTCAGGTCGAGGCCGAAGCCGAGTTCCGCCAGCAGCGCCACCTCCCAGCGCACCAGCAGTGCCGGCCAGACATCGGCGTCGTCGAGGAACGACAGGACGAACAGGGACACCTCGAACAGGCTCGCATGGGGATCGCGTTCCGGCAGCAGGCGCGCCATCGACACCAGCGAGGTCAGCCCGGACAAGGCGACGGGATCGTTCATGGCTTCACCGGCGAAGCCCCGCCGCAACTCGACCGAGAGATGCCCGAGCTGTTCGGGAAGCCGCGCCCGCCACGTCGCGTCGACATGGTTGCCCATCTGCAGAACCGGCCGCAGCCGCCGCGAGCGGCCGCCGTGCACCATCCCGAGATGGCGGCCGTGCTGGCGCGACAGCACCTCGACGATGGCCGCGGTCTCGGCATACGGCCGGACGGAGAGGATGATGGCTTCGTCGGTCCAGTTCATGGGGCCTGTCTACACGTCGAGCCCACTGCCCCACAACGGTTCGGGACAACGACCGCGCCGAGATGCGGGGGTAACGCCCACCGTCGGCCTGCCTGCGGACTCACCCCTCGATGCCCTGTGGCTTGCGCGGCGCGAGGGAGCCCGGAGGGGGCGGGACCTGCGAGATCGCGCACGGCTCGCCCTTGGCGACGCATTGGAATGCCCCGCTCGCGGTTTTCGAGCACGTGTAGAATTTGCCCGCGGCGAGCCGCCAGGCCGTGTAGGCGCGCCCGTAACGGCTCGCCTCCGTGATCCAGCCGGAGATCGCCAGTGCGCGCGCCTCCTGCTCGCTCCCGGCTACCTGCAGGCCGCTGGAAACAGGCGGCTGACAGACGAGCACGGCGGCGTGGACTTGCCCCGATACAACACACGCCCACACGGCGGCCACCGCGCTCAGGATTCGAATTGGCATGCCAATTCCTCCCCCGCTCTACTCCTTCGGGAATTCGAGCCCCATCTCGCGATAGCGCTCGGGATCGTTGCCCCACCCCTCGCGCACCTTCACGAAGAGAAACAGATGCACCGGTCGCTCGACGATCCCGAGTAGCTCCTTGCGCGATTCCATCGAGATCAGTTTGATGGTCTGCCCGCCCTGGCCCAGCACGATCTGACGCTGGCTATCGCGCTCGACGAAGATCGTCTGCTCGATCCGCACCGAGCCGTCCTTGCGCTCCTGCCAGGAGGTGGTCTCGACGGTGGTGGCGTAGGGCAGTTCCTGGTGCAGCCGATCGAAGATCTTCTCGCGCGTGATCTCGGAGGCGAGGGCACGCATCGGCAGATCGGTGATGTCGTCCTCGGGGTAGTGCCAGGGCCCCTCGGGGACGGCCTCCGCCAGATAGCTTTTGAGATCGCCGACGCCGCTTCCCTTGAGCGCCGAGATCATGAACACTCGCTCGAAGCTCGCTTTGCGCGAGACCTCGTCGATGAGTTGCAGCAGCCGCTCCTTCTCGCCGATCCGGTCGACCTTGTTGAGGATCAGGATGCGGCGGTGACCAAGGCCCTCCGACTTCTCGAGAATGCGGCCGACATCCGCGTCGATGCCCTTGGCCGCATCGACCAGCAGACCGACCACGTCGGCCTCTCCGGCACGCCCCCAGGCCGCCTCGACCATGGCCCGGTCCAGGCGCCGCTTGGGGCGGAAGATGCCGGGAGTGTCGATGAAGACGAGCTGGCTCTGGTCGACGATGGCGATGCCGCGCACCGGTGTGCGGGTCGTCTGCACCTTTCGGCTGACGATGGTGACCTTGGCGCCGACGAGATGATTGACCAGGGTCGACTTACCGGCGTTCGGTGCGCCGATGATGGCGATGAAGCCGCACTTCCGGCCCGAACCGATCGCCTCGCCACTGTTTGGTGATGCCGTACCGGGATCTGTCTCCGACCGGCCCTCGGCGCCGGCCTCGATTGCATCCTCACTCATGGGTGGAGCCTTTCATGACGCCCTCTCGCGCCAACAGCGCACTGGCGGCCGCCTGCTCGGCCGCGCGTTTCGACGCCCCTTCTCCCCGTGCCGCAGCAACCCCCGTGATGCGAACCTCCGAGGTGAACCGAGGTGCATGATCGGGGCCCTTACGGGCCACCTCGACGTAGACGGGCAGCTCGAGCCCGCGGCCCTGGCTCCACTCCTGGAGCGCCGATTTCGGATCGGCGGACACCTGCGGCGCATGCTCGATGGTGTCCTGCCAGAGCTGGCGTACCACGTTGCGCGCCTTATCGAACCCGGCTTCGAGAAAAATGGCGCCGAGCACGGCCTCCATCGCATCGGCGAGGATCGTATCCTTTTCCCGTCCGCCGCTCTCGGCCTCGCTGTCGGAAAGGATCAAGCTCGGCCCGAGGCCAATGCGGCGTGCCACCCGGGCGCAGGCCTCACCGCGCACCAACCGGTTGTAGCGCCGGGCAAGTTCGCCCTCGTTGGCGTCGGGAAACGACTCGCTCAGCATTTCCGCCACCGCGAGCCCCAGAACCCGGTCGCCGACGAACTCCAAGCGCTCGTTGTCGGCCCGCGTGCTCCTGCCCGAACGAACCGAAGCATGTGTCAGGGCGCGTTCCAGCAGCGGCTCGCTCTTGAATTTGTAGCCAACCGCTTCCTCGAGTTGCTTGAATTTCCGCGCCTTCCTCTTCACGGCAGTCAGTACCTTCTGGCATAGGCGTCGGACGGCGTGGCGATCTCCTTCGCCGCCATCGGTCTCGACACCAGGCGATCCGCCCCGACCGCCGGTATCGGCGGCCACGTCCCGTGCGACCTCAGATCGCGCCGACCGGGCTTGACGCGTCCGCGATTGTCCGCCGCCGGGCCTCAACGCACAAGTTTGAAAAAGCGATTCCAGCGGATGTCGCCGGGCCAGGTCCAGGGACTGGTCAGCCTGAACGCGTCATCGTCGTCGAAGGCGGCTGAGAAAAAGATGATCTCGGCACGACCGACGAGATTGTCACGGGGGACATAGCCGACGCCCCACAGCGCCCGGCTGTCGGTCGAGTTGTCGCGATTGTCGCCCATCATGAAATAGTGGCCCGCCGGCACCTTGTAGGGACCGACGTTGTCGAAGGGGCCATTGGGCTCGGCATCGAGCACGACGTACTTGCGCCCCTCAGGCATCGTTTCCTCGTAAGCGGGGATGCGGCGCAGCGGCCCCCCTTCCTCACGCGTGACGAAATCCTGGACGCGGCGCCGCGGCACTTCCTTGCCGTTGATAAACAGCACGCCGGCGCGGACGCTGATCTCGTCTCCGGGCAACCCGATCACACGCTTGATGTAATCGGTGGAGTTGTCGCGCGGCAGCTTGAACACGGCGACGTCGCCGCGCTTGGGGTCGGAGGAGAGAATCCGACCCGAGAACAAGTTCAAGCCGAACGGCAGCGAGTAGCGGCTGTAGCCGTAGGACAACTTGGAGACGAAAAGATAGTCGCCGACCAGCAGCGTCTCCTTCATCGACCCAGAGGGGATGTTGAAAGGCTGGTACAGGAAAACGCGGACGACGAGCGCGATGGCCAGCGCTTGAAGGATGATCTTGGCGGTCTCCCACCAGCCGCTGTCACCGGGAGTATTGGCATCCTCGTTCAGGGTCATCTCCTGCTCCACGGGCGCCAGGGACAGCAAGTCGCAATGGGCAAAGGGCGGCCGAAAGTCGGACGGCTATACCGGCTTTGACGGGGCAGCGCAATTGACGGCCTAGCCGCAGGGCTTGCCGCACCGCTGATCCGCATCAACGGGGATCCTCCTTGGTCGGCAGTGCGGAAATGATGACGATCGCCTGCGCCAACGGGAAATCGTCGGTGATCGTGAGATCGATACGCGCCTCGTGCCCCGCCGGTGTCATCCGCTTCAATTGTTCGAGAGCCCCGCCGGTCAGCTGCAGCGTCGGCCGCCCCGAGGGCAGGTTGACGACCCCCATGTCGCGCCAGAACACACCCTTGCGCAGCCCCGTCCCCAGCGCCTTGGAGCAGGCCTCCTTAGCTGCGAAGCGCTTTGCATAGGACGCAGCCCTGGCCGACCGCTTGTCGGACTTCAACCGCTCGGCCCGGGTGAAGATCCGGTCGAGGAAGCGATCGCCGAAGCGATCGATCGTTTTCTCGATCCGGCGGATGTCGATCAGGTCGTTGCCGAGGCCGATGATCATGAGCCCCGCGCCTCGTCCATCAGCACGCGCATGCGTCGGACGGCGGCGTCCAGCCCACCGAAGATGGCCTCCCCCACCAAAAAATGGCCAATGTTCAGCTCGACAACCTCGGGCATCCGGGCCAGCGCCGACACCGTGTCGTAGGTGAGACCATGCCCGGCATGCACCTCGATCCGGGCCACTGCCGCCAGCCGGGCCGCCGCCGTCAAGCGTTCCAGCTCATGGGCGAGCCCGGCCGCATCGCCTTCCAGCGCCTGCTCGCAGTAGGTGCCGGTGTGCAATTCGACGATGTCGGCGCCGAGCCGCGCTGCGGCCTCGATCGCGCGCGCATCCGGCTCGATGAAAAGGGACACGCGAATGCCCGCGGCCTTCAGCGCGGCAATTTGGGGCAACAGCGCCATCTCCTGGCCAGCGACGTCGAGTCCCCCTTCGGTGGTGCGCTCCTCACGCTTCTCCGGCACCAGGCAGCAGGCGTTCGGTAGATGCTTCAGCGCAATCGCGACCATCTCCGGCGTCGCCGCCATCTCGAGGTTCAGTGGCCGGCCGATCTCGGCCTTCAGCCGGGCGATGTCGTTGTCGACTATGTGGCGGCGGTCCTCGCGCAGATGCGCGGTGATACCGTCCGCACCAGCCGCGATGGCCATGTGCGCTGCCCGCACCGGATCGGGATGCTTCCCGCCGCGAGCGTTGCGGACGGTTGCCACGTGGTCGATGTTCACGCCGAGGCGCTGACGGGAAATTTCGGGTCGCCGGTCCATTGCCACCGCGTTCGCTGTGTGTTTGCCCAAACTGGTTGCATGATAGTATCGCACCGCGATCAAGGCAGAAAGGCCGACCGGCGCCCGACGATGAAGCCGTGAGGCGGCCAGCTGGCGGAGGGTGGTGGGAGATGCGAGAGGGTCGAGACCTGAAGCAAGCCGCCTGCGATCCTTGCCGCGAGGGTGTACGGATCCCCGTCAACATGGCTGGCCCTGCTGCGCCACCGTTGCCTGCCCGCCTCGGCCAAGTCGATGGCAATCATTCCTGTTGCGCGGCCAAGCCGATGGTCGCGATGTACGGCTGGCGATGGCTGTTTGCCCGGTTGCGGCAACGGCGCGACCACGTTGCGTGAGATCAAGGTCGCGGTCTGCGCGTTAGGCGAGGAAGAACACGCACCCAACCTGAGACGGCCCACCATGCTCGAGATCGCCCCGGAGAAAGTCGCGCACGTGATCATCAAGGCGCGCGAATGGGACGCCAAGGTCGGTAACTGGACCGACCCCAACACCACCGCCGACTCCGAGGACGATCCGGCCGCGGTGCTGGAGGACAGCAGGGGCGACCCGACACGGGGGGAACTTGCGGGCTTCATCGCCACCCTCAACGACGACGAGCAGGCGAGCCTGGTGGCGCTGGTCTGGATCGGTCGCGGCACCTACGAAGCCGAGGAACTGGACGAGGCGATCGAGACCGCGCGCGACGAGCGGGTCAACTCGACCGCCCGCTACCTGATCGGAATGCCGCTGCTTGCCGACTACCTCGAGGAAGGTCTCGAGAAGCTCGGAATCTCCGCCGATGACGCCAAGAACGATCTGAGATAGTCCGGCTGCGAGCGCCAACTCAAGCCTGTTGGATCCCTTGTGCTCAGATCACATGCGTGACGTATGCCGCGACCAGCGTCCATAGCGCCATGGGCGCAAGGGATGGTGCTCGCGCGTGAGATCCGGCACCGGATCATAGCCCGACGAGCCCCAGGGCTGGCACCGCGACAGCCGCGAGACCGTCAGCCACAGGCCGCGCCAGGGCCCATTTTTGTCGATCGACTCCAGCGCATATTCCGAGCAGGTCGGCAGATGCCGGCATTGCCAGCCCGTCCACGGCTTGACCGTATAGCGATACAGGTGGATCGGCAGCTTGAGCAGGAAAGCCCCGAAGCGGCCGGGGCCCCGGCGCGTGGCAAAGAACCGGCGAGAGCCGGAGATCTGCCTGGGAGCCGGTTCAGGGCGCAACTCTGTCGCCTCTTCGGACATCACGCCTCGGCGGGTGCGGCGCGCTTGGCCTCGATCTCGGCCAAAGCCCGTTCGACGGCGTCGAAGATCAGCAGCGTCGAGGCGTGGCGAGCCTTGTACTCGCGCACCGGCTCCAGTACGCCCAGATCAGCCCACCGGCCTTCGGGCGCGGGGCCACTGTCCTTCAACATGCGCCGCATCGCGGCACCCACACCGCGCAGCTCGGCGACCGTCGAACCGACGATCTCGCGGCCGACCACCGATGCCGCGGCCTGACCCAGCAGACAGGCCTTCACGGTCTGGCCGAACGCGACCACCCGATCACCGTCGAGCTTGAGATCGACCGTCACCGTCGAGCCGCACAGCTTGGAATGGGCCATGGCCGTCGCATCCGGATGCTCGAGCCGCCCGGCGCCGGAAATGTGCGCGGCCAGCTCGAGAATGCGCGTGTTGTAGATCGCGCTCAGATCGGTCATGCCGTACGTGCTCCGTTCTCAACCGGCCGGAACCGGCTGTCCATCGCCGCCCGATCCGTCCTATCATGCTCGACTATCATGTAGGAACGATCCGGCCAGCAGGCAGCCTCCCCATGGCGGCGCTGCAATCTTCACAATGCGGCAGCCGCCGGCCGATCTCAAGCCCCGCCGGACACAGCAGGAAAACTCGACCATGAGCGACAAAGCGGCAGCCGGCCTTTCCCCACGGGGAAGCATCGCCGAGATCGAGCACGGCGCAGCCTTCATGCCCAAATTCGACGCCGACGGGCTGATCCCCGCCATCGTCACCGATCATACCAGCGGCGAGGTTGTGATGTTCGCGTTCATGAACCGGCAGGCGCTGGCCGCCACCCTGCAGACCGGCCTCGCCCACTTCTGGAGCCGGTCGCGCAACAAGCTCTGGCGCAAAGGCGAGGAGAGCGGGAACACGTTGAAAATCGTCGAGATGCGGACGGACTGCGACCAGGACGTAGTCTGGCTGCGCGTGGATATCCAGGGCGACGGGGTCGCCTGCCACACCGGCGCGGCGAGTTGTTTCTACCGCTCCATCCCCCTACATCAGAGTGGTGACGGAGGGACGATCCTCGAGCCTGTCGAGATCCGCCGCTCCAAGCCCGCCTGAGGCCCCAAATGCCCGTCAGCGTTGATTACCCGGCCTTGGTAGCAGGGCTTTAAGGGCCTGTTTGGTATGGTGAAACCCCATGATCACGGTTTTCGGCGCTTGGCATGGTTGCTGCTATGGCTCGGGCGGATCACGGTCTGGTATGGCGTGAGGTGTCGGGCATGGCTACGGGCAAGATCGCTTTGGCGCTCGGAGGGGGAGCGGCGCGGGGCTGGGCGCACATCGGCGTCCTCAGGGTGCTCGAAGAAGCCGGCATCGTCCCCGACATCGTCGTCGGCACTTCGATGGGCGCGGTCGTCGGCGGCTGTTATGTTGCCGGCAAACTGACCGAACTCGAGGGTTTTGCCCGCGAACTCAACCGGCGCCGCGTCTTCGGCTACCTCGATTTCAACCTCGCCGGCTCCGGGCTCATCTCTGGTCAGCGCCTCAACTCCAAATTGGAGCAGCATCTCGCCGACCAACAGATTGAGACCCTCGATCGCCGCTACGCCGCGGTCGCGACGGAGATCGGCACAGGACACGAGGTCTGGCTGTCGCGCGGTCGTCTCGTCGATGCGATGCGCGCCTCGTATGCCCTGCCAGGGATCTTCAAGCCCGTCAGCATCCACGGCCGTTGGCTGTTCGACGGTGCACTCGTCAATCCGATTCCGGTCTCCGTCTGCCGCGCTTATGGCGCGCGCTACGTCATCGGCGTCAACGTCAACGCCGATATGTTCGGCCGCGGCGCCGTCGTCCCGGGTTTCGATGCCCACACCGATCCGAGCCTCGACGAGACCGAGCCCTCCGAAAAATCCTCGTATGGCCGATCCGCCCGGCAATTGTTGCAGCGCCAGTTGTTCGGACGAGGCGACGGTGCACCCGGCATTTCCAGCGTCATGCTCGACGCCTTCAACATCGTCCAGGATCGGATCTCGCGCTCGCGCCTCGCGGGCGATCCCCCCGATATTCTGATCTCGCCCAAGCTCGGCGACATCGGCCTGTTCGAGTTCCATCGCGCCGAGGAAACGATCGAGCGCGGGCGCGCAGCGGCCAATCGCGAGATCGACGACATCGTTCGCGAGGTCGCGGTGCGCCGCCGGCACGGCCCCATCGCCGGCCCGGATGGCGCGCAGCAGCAGGCCGCGAAATAGACGCGTCTCGAGGGGATCGCCGCCGCTGCCTCAGTGCCCGAGACTGGTGATCGCGGCCTGCGCCCGGTTCATCTCCGGCGCAGACGCCGTCAGCATGCTGCCGTGGCGGGCATCGAGCGACATCCACACCCGCGCATTGAGATAGGATTGGCGCATGACGTACTCGTAGGGCGTCTTGTGCCAGATCTTGATGTCGTCGTTCTTGTTGTCGAGGATGAAATCCCCCTGGGTGGTGCGCGCCGTCAGCACCGCATGGCCCTCACCCTTCTCGTCGCGCACGACCGTCATCAGCATCGCGCCGACCGGCCACCCGCGCTCGATGAGCAGCCGCCGCTTCATCAGGGCGTAGTCCTCGCAATCCCCGCGCAGTCTGGGAATCGTCCAGTGCTCCGAGACGCCGTACACTTCCATATCCGTAGCGGGCTCGATCGCCTTATTTACAGTCCGGTTGATGGCATCGAGTTCGGCCAGACGCTCGGCTGTGGCCGTCACCCGCTGCTCGCCCCGCGCACCTTCGGCGCATTCCTGCGGGAACGACTGGCAGAACAGCACGAACCCGTAGGGCGGCTGCACCGCTCCGAAGATCCGCATGAAGGAACTCGGCTCGGCGGCGAAGGCGACACCGGACGCCATCGACACGACGGCGAATACAGCGAACGCGGCCTTCGGGACTAGACGATACAAGAGACCCATACTCAACCCCGCAACTGGTACGCTCAACCCGACTGGGCTGCAGATGCTTTGTCGAAACTGCTCGGGAACGCCGACGATCGGCGCCCTGCGAACTGCAACATGGAACGTCAATCCTCAGCCGGATCAGGCCGACGATCAGCTGAGGTGCCGACGGAGCGCCTCGGGATCCTGCAGCTCGAAGAATTCCAGGCCGAGACTGGTCTCGTCGCGCCGCACCACCCGCGCGCGGGTTTTGCCCAGCAGCACCTCGGCTCCGATCTCGGGCCGGGCCGTGGTCTTCACCGACGCGCCCGAGAGTGAGACATCGAGCACCGAGCACTCGAACGTCGTGTCCTGGTCGAGACGCAGGACCGAGGCCTGCTCCTTCATGAGAATGCGCTCGTGGCGCCGATCCTCGGGGCCGCCGAGATCCTGGCGATTGATCAGCCAAGTGATCTGAGCGGCCAGCTTCTCGCGCTTGTGCTGGGTGGCGGTGAAGCTCATTGCGATCCCACCCTCGAAGCTGCGGACGACCGGACCTTGCAGGCCACCGAGCTGATCGAAATAGGCGATGATCGTCTCGCCGATCTCGGGCGCCACCGGCGAGCCGAGCGCCGCGCCGCCGACCGAGACATCGATCAGCTTGCAGGGGTACTCGTGCTTGCTCTCACGCATGAAGCGGCCGAACAGCACGATCTCGAAACGCTTGTGACGCCGGCGGTCGGGCGCGAGAATGGGCGCTGAAAAGCCGGCGGGGCTGTGCGCGACGCCGGAGACGAGTGGTGCGGACATGGGACCCCTGGAAGCAGGAACGTTGACATCCTTGGCGCATCCGGGCGATCTCGATCGCCTCCTGGCCGCGCGATACCGACTATGATCCCAGGGCCTTAACGAAGACCTAAATGCCGCGCTGTTTCTGGATGCTTCCTCGTCGTCGGGGCGGAGGGTCTCAGCCCTCCCCGTTCTCGCCACCGGCGAGGCCGCCGTCGTAGACGCGGAACTGACGGCGGTCGACACGGACCAGGCGACCGCTGCGAACGTGGGGCAGGAAGGGAACCTGGCGATCCGACGCCTCGGGCGCGGCGCTCGGCTGGCCCTCGGGCCAGATTACGTCGCACGACAGCAGCGCGCGATGC
>CAMDBL010000027.1 GCA_945889015.1 Devosia equisanguinis | reverse complement strand
GGGGCGGGGGGGCGCGTGCGTCGACCCAGGCCACCGGGGACGCACGCGCCATTGGGAAACGGCCGGAAATATCGGCGCGCCGGGGCATGGGAGAGGGGGCGGGCGTGGGTCCACAAGGGACGAAAGTACCCAGTGGTGAATGCGGCGCGCACGCTGGTCGACGAGAGGGCGTTTACCGGCATGCGCGCCGCGCGGTGCGGCCCTGGCGCGAGACACACCACAACATTGTACGTGCGCAAGAGTGTCCGCGTTTCACCGGCGGCCAAAATTATGTGGTCCTCTTATCGCGCTGGTTCGTCACCTCGGCCTCAACCTCGCTGATGTGAAGACGCACCCGAAACAGCAAATTCCCCGCTCCAGGTTCGGTAATCATGCGAGATCGACGGTCTCGAGGTCACGCTCCATGCCTCTGAGACGCGCCACCTCTCGCTCTCGACCCGCGTCAGTGCTTTCGACCGGCCGCCGCATGGCTAAGTCACAGGCAGCCACATGGTCAACGTCAACGATGGCTCCCATTGCAGGAGAGTTTGCGTGCTGATGAATATAATTTGGCGGCCGTAGTGAGAACCCATGCGGCGCGGCACGGGTGTCAGCCCGATACTCAGTGCAATGGTGGGCCCGACAGGATTCGAACCTGTAACCAGACGGTTATGAGCCGTCAGCTCTAACCGTTGAGCTACGGGCCCGCCTGGCGTGCGCGCAGCCGGGAGGTTCGCTCTATAGCAGAGTTCGGGCGGCGTGAAGTAGGGGGCTGTCGCAAGGTGGTGGCGGCCGGGGAGGGACGTCGTCGCACCGGTGCCTTGTTCGCGGGCCAGCATCGGGGCAGTCTGCAGCCGGAATGGTTGCGCTGGCGCCGCGCCGGACGATGCTGGCGGCGCGCTGGCCTCTCGTCGCCCGCCCGGAGATCCCCATGGCCAAGCCGCCCGCCGCATCCCCCTCCCCCGCCACGACCGCGCCGCCTGAGCAGACCGAACGGACGGTTACCGTCTCGGCGACCGGCGCCGTCTCGGCCGAGCCCGATGTCGCGCATATCGCGACCGGCGTGGTCAGCGATGGCGATACCGCGGAGGCGGCGCTCAAAGCCAATACGGCGGCGATGAAGCGCGTGGTCGAGGGGCTCAAGCGCCTGGGGATTACCGCCGCCGACATGCAGACCGTCGCGTTCTCGGTCGAGCCACGCTACGAGGCCAAGCCGCAGGCCGGCACCGCACCACAAATCACCGGCTACCGCGTGCTCAATCAACTTCGCATCACGGTGCGTGCGCTCGACCGCTTGGGCGGCATTCTCGACACGATGATCGGACTTGGCGCCAACCAGATGCACGGGCTCGCTTTCGAGGTCAGCAACGCCGAGACGCTGAAGGACGAGGCCCGCCGGGTGGCGATCGCCAATGCGCTGCGGCGGGCGGAACTCTATGCGGCGGCCGCCGGCGCGAAAGTCGGCAAAGTCCTCGCCATCGCCGAGGGCGGCGCGCACGCTGGCCCGCGCGGAGGAATGATGGCGCGGGCAATGCTCGAGTCGGTGCCCGTCGAGCGCGGCAGTCAGTCGCTCGAGATCGGCGTCTGCGTCACGTGGGCCTTGCTGTGAGTTAGCGATCCGCTCGCAACATCGGCCTCCGAATCATTGCACGGTCACGACGTCCACAGTGGCGGCGAGCGGTGTCGCTCCGGGCTGCTGCATCCAATCGGCGGCGTTGCGCATCTCGCCCCTGGCGCGCACGCCGCGCAGCGCTGAAAGGTCGATCTCCGCCGTCACCCATTGCGGCCGGTCGAGGACACCCTCGGCGAGACAGCCCGTGTCGGAGACGCCATGCTCGGCTGGAACGAAGATGCCGGCGGCGCCGCGGTTGTGATCGACGGCGGGGGACCACGGTGCCTCTCCGACAGTGGGTGACACGACGGTGGCGATCTGTCCCTCGAGCGCGCGCGCCCGGGCGCCGGTGCGGACGCGGTTGAAGCCCGAGAGCCGCTCGGTGCAGGAGGGAACCAGGATGACGTCGGCGCCTGCGTCCACCTGGGCCCGGGCGAGCAGGGGGAACTCGCAGTCGTAGCAGATGCTGACGCCGATGCGCCCGAGCGTGGTGTCGAACACGGCCGGACGGCCGCCGCCGGAGACGCCCCAGGCGATCTCGAAAGGGGTCATGATGACCTTCTCGACCGAGCCCATCGCGCCGGACGGTGCGTGCAGCCGGGCGGCGTTGACGTAGCGGCCGTCGCGCACATCGGGGCCGCTGGCGGCGAGCAGATGCACGCGGTGGGTGCGGGCGAGTTGGGCATTATGGGCGTCGATCTCGGCGCGGGCGCCGGCGAGGGCCGCGAGCGAGGCTGCGAGATCGCCGGCGATCGAGTGGCCGAACGCGTGCGCGATCTCCATCAGGCCGTACTCGGGCATGACCAGCAACCGAGCGCCGGTCGCGGCACCCTCGCCGATCCAGCGCGCCTGCTTCTCGCGCCACGCGGCGAGGCTCGCTGGCGCCTCGATCGGGTACTGCGCGGCGGCGACACGGATACGGTCGGGGCCGTCCGCCATCGTCAGAGCTGCTTCATCCAGAACTGCATCGCCTTCGGCGTCTGCTCGCTGTCGCCGGTGTCCTTCCAGCTGAAGGTGCCGACCATGCCCTTCAGCTTCTCGTAGCCGCGCTTGGTCCAGAACGGATCGAGGTCGAAGAAGTCCTTGGGCTTCAACGGATGATCCGCAGACCTGAGAACGCCACAGAAGGTCGCGTGCGTGATGCCGGGTTGGGCCTTCGCGTGTGCCTCGCGGTGGTCGAAGAATTTGTGGCCGATGCCGCGGCGGCGGTACGGCTTCAGCAGCACGGACTCGCCGAAATAGAAGATCTTGCTGGTGTCGATGCCGCGCGAGCGGAACATGTCGATGAACGCGTCGGCGTGACCGGCCATCGGTGAGGCGGTGGCAATGCCGACGATCTCGTCGACGTCCTGGGCGGCGACGATGACGGCCTGCTCGGCCTTGCCGAAGCGCTCGAGATAATGTTGCTCGTAGTCCAGCGTGCCTTCGTAGAGATAGGGCCAGTCGCGGAACACGGTGATCCTGAGCCGCGCCAGCGCGGGCAGGGCGCGCATCAGGGCTTGGCCTGTCAGCGGCTCGACGCGGATCGTCATGACGGCTCTCCGGAGACCTGCATGATCCAATCGGTGAGATTGTAATATGTGGTGACGCGGGCGATCTTCCCATCCCGGACGACGAAGAAAGTGCCGCCCGGTAGGCCATAGCGCTGGCCGGTGGCGGGCGGCAGGCCGGTCTCGCTCTGCAGATACTCGCCCTCGACATTGAACTCGGCGGCGGCGCGCGTGCCGTCCGCGTTGGTCAGCACCGTGATCCCGGTCAGCCGTTCCTTGTAGTGATGGGCCATGCGGGCACAGAACGCGTGGAACCGCTCGCGGCCGAGCCGGCGCTCGCCCTGGTTGACGTCGTGGATCACGTCGTCGGTGACACACTCCAGCATGGCGTCGACGTCGCCCGCGTTGAAGGCGTCGTAATAGCGGCGGATCAGGGTTTCGGTGGTGGCAGCGGTCATGGCGAGGTTTCAGGTCATCGGTTGCGGGGTGCAGAGGATGTCTCCCCTATAGCCCGTCCCCCGGCGCCTGTAATCTCACTCATTCTTCCAGCAGCAGCACGCCGCTGCGCATCTCGGTGCGGCTGAGGCGGCCGAGGAAGCTCATGCCGAGCAACGTCTTCTGCAGCTTGCCGGGTTCGACCACGGCGCCCTTGACGTTGCGGACCGTGATTTCGCCGATGCTGATGCGATCAATGGTGACGGGAGCGACGCGTCCGGTGCCGTTGGCGGTCGAGACCCGCATCGTGTAGTCGCTGTCCTTGACGTAGATGCCGGCTCGTTCGGCGTCGTCGTAGGTCATCGCGACCATGGTGGCGCCGGTGTCGACCAGCACCTCGATCGAGCGGCCGTTGATCTCGGCGTCGGCATGGAAGTGGCCGTCGCGGCCCATGCGCAACTCGCTCGCCGAGCCGGTGGTGCGGTTAATTTGCGATCGCGAGGAGCGGTCGGCCGTGGCGTCCTGAGCGGCGGCCAGCGCGGCCGGAGAGACGCCGGCCTGCTGCAGCAGAAATCCCTTGATCTCGTCGTAGTTGAGCAGGCCGACGGCAAAGATGCCGAGACCGACAACCCAGCTCATGACCTCGCCGACGAGACTACGCGAACCCGACGCCATGGGGAGGCTGCTCCCGAAAGACCGAACTGCACGGACGCCCGCGCTGCTCGCGCCGCCGAGCAGAGCTCAGCCCCTGAAGGTCAGGAAGTCGCCGGAAAACTCATATGATCGCAATCGTCTTAAAAAACTCATACCGAGCAGGCTCTCACTCAGTGTGCCGGGCTGGGCGACCAAGGCGTCGACCTGCTGCACAACGATCGGGCCGATGGCGATCGCCGGCAGCCGGACCGAGGCGGCATAGGCGGTGCCGTTCGCGGTCCGCACGGCGACCGAGTACGTGAGGCGGCGCGTGTCGATGCCAGCGGCCTTGGCGTCGGCGGCGCGCAACACCACGGTGGTGGCGCCGGTGTCCACCATCATGTTGAGGCCCACGCCGCCGATGTCGGTGCGGGCGATGAAATGACCGTCGCCGCGTCGGCGGATGCGCACCGAGCGGTCGCCCGTCTCGGTCCGCTCCTCGCTCATCATCACGCGGCCGGGGGCTATCTTGTTCGCCACGCGGTAAACGAGGTGGGTGAGGTCGTCGCGGAACGAGTAGCCGAGCACCAGCGCGAAGCCGACGGCGACCCAGGCGAGCAGATCGAGAAGCGCCTTGCCGAGGCGGCCCTGGTAGGCGGAGAGGGCGGACAGACCGACGAAGGCCAGGAACGCGCAGGCGACGACGACCGCCATCACCTCGGAATCTTCCAGCATAGCGAAGGCGCTGGCATCATAGCGGTGGGCGAGCGCGATACCTCCGCCGAGCACGGCCAGCAACAGTAGCCACTTCATGAGGCCCCCATCCCGCTCTGCCCGTCACAGGCAGCGGCGGCCGTGCGGCGGCGACCGAGGTCGGCCATGATTCGAAGGCGCTGGTCACCCGGCATCGCCGACCACTGCGCGATCTCTAGAATCGTGCGCATGCAACCGGTGCACAGGCCGCTCTCGGAGTCGATCACGCAGATGTTGATGCAGGGGCTTTCCATCGAGCGTTCGCAATCCGTGGCGCTGCCCGATCCCCGTGGGCGAGGGGGCTCCGTATTCGGAGCCTCGATCGCCAATTTAAGCGCACCGAGAGGTGAACTCAATCCTGGTGGTCGAATTTTGCCCGTTCAGCAGGAGCGGCACTCCAGCGGCCACAATCCCGGGTCAGTGAGCCGCGGCGGCCTGTGCGCGGGCGGAGCGCAGCCGTGCCGGGCGATGCGAGGCGAGGGCGGCCGGCTTCTCGCCGGGGCGCAGCGGGATCTTGGGCATGGCGGCGAGCACGCGCTTCTTGGGGAAGATGACGACGGCGTCGGTGCCCTTGCGCAGCTCCGAGCGCAGCTCGAAGACGCCGCCATGCAACTCGATCAGGTTCTGCACGATCGGCAGGCCGAGGCCGGTGCCGCCCTCCGCGATCTGATGGGCGAGCGAGCCCTGCCCGAACGCCTGCAGAACCTTCGGCAGCTCGTCCTTGGGGATGCCGGGGCCGGTGTCGCGGACGGCGAGCAGCTGGCCGCCGTCGGGCAACGTCGCGGCGGTGAGCGTGATGCGGCCGCCGCGGGGGGTGAACTTCAGCGCGTTCGACATCAGGTTGAGGCAGATCTGGCGGACGGCACGTTGGTCGGCCCACAGCTGCGGCAGGTCGGCCTCGAAGTCCTCGACGATGACGAGGCCCTTGGCGTCGGCCCTGAGCTTCAGCAGGCGCTGGCAGTCCTCGACCACGTCGGTCAGCCGGAGCTGCTCCTCGTGCAGCTCGTAGCGTCCAGCCTCGATCCGCGACAGATCGAGGATCTCGTTGATCAGGTTCAACAAATGGCGGCCGCTATCGTGGATATTGCCGGAATACTCGCGATAGGTCTCGTTCTCGAGCGGTCCCAGGATCTCGTTCTGCATGACCTCCGAGAAGCCCATGATGGCGTTGAGTGGTGTGCGCAACTCGTGACTCATGTTGGCGAGGAAGCGCGATTTGGCGAGGTTGGCGGCCTCGGCGCGGTGGCGGGCCTCGTCGGAGATCGACTTGGCCTCCTCGAGCTCGGCGATCAGCAGGTCCTTCTCGCTGCGGTACTCCAGCATGGCCAGGGCGGTCTGGCGCAAGCCTTTGGCCAGGAAAACGAAATAGATGTGTACGCCAAGCGCCATCGAGGCCAGCGCATAGTAGAACGGGTCCTGCATGATGCCGAGACGGACCAGCACGGCGAGCGTCATCGGCACGGTGCCGGCGTATAGCACCGGCATCACCACCGAGGCGAACGTCATGCGGATCGCCAGCAGCACGATCAACGTGGCGAAGATGAACACGTGCGAGGTGAAGATGAAGCCGAGTGAGGGTGCGGCCTTGGCGGTGATGCCGACCAGCGCGAAGCCGGCCCAGGTCACGCCGTTCAGCAGCTCGCAGATGACGAAGCGGCGCTTCCAGGCCTTGACGTCGATCTCCGCGCGGGGCGTGGCGAGGAAGCGGCGGCAGGCCTCCAGCAGCGTCACCTTGGCGCCGATCACCAGCAGCAGCCACAGGATGGCCTCGTTGATGGGCGCCCAGAACATCGAGGCGAGCGAGAAGATCACCGACAGCGCCGGCATGGTGACGGCCGCGCCGAGTTCGTTCCTGACGAACATGGCGAGCAGCTCGTACTCGAACTCGGGCTTCAGGCTGCCGTCGCCGTGGGCCAGCTTGTGGCGGGTTTCCTGCAACGAGGCCGCGGCACGCTTGCGGGAGGCCGACCCCGGCGGGGGCGCCTCTTCCCGGGCAGGTGTGCCTCTCGTCCGCATCAGCGCGCCGATACCGGTCAGTTGGGTTGCGGTCTGCCGCTGGACGTGCGGAGCCCGGGGGCTCGCGACTTGCGGCGCGAGCTTGAACTATCTGGCACATTCGCTAACGATCGGTGTATTTCAGTGTTGATGCGGGAACTGATGCACTCTGCACTGAATAGGCGTGGTGGCGGGGGCAAGACGCCGCTGTCGCCGCGCGCGGTGTGGGTGTTGCTGGCAGTGGCAGCTCTGGTGTGGTGGCTGCAACCGGCCCCTTTGCGCTCGCCGGGGAGCCGCGGCGGCGGCGGCGGCGTGATCGAGGGGCACGCCCGCGTCATCGACGGGGACAGCGTCGTGGTGGCCGGCCGCGAGATGCGGCTCCAGGGCATCGACGCGCCGGAAGGCCGTCAGCACTGCACCCGTGGCGGTGCCGATTGGGCCTGTGGCGAGGAGGCGCGGCGGCATCTGCAGTCGCTGATCGGCGGACGTCCCCTCACCTGCCGTGCCGACGAGAGCGACCAGCATGGCCGCCTGCTGTCGGTCTGCGAGGTGGCCGGCAACGTGATCAACGGACGCTCGCTCAACGCGGCCATGGTCGATGACGGCTTCGCCGTCGCCTACGGTCGCTACCGCAGCGAGGAACAGCGTGCCCGATCGGCAAGGCGCGGCCTGTGGTCCGGCGAATTCCAGCAGCCGAGGGAGTGGCGGGACCAGCACCCGAGGCCATGAGGGGGCAAGGCCGGTCCGGCGTAGGGCTCGACGAAGTCCGGGACCGTCAATCCATCACTTTGTGCGCGTCGATGACGATCGGTGCCTTCTCGATCAGTCGGGGCCTCAGCGGGCGTACGGGCAGGATCTGGGGATTGTGCGCGGGGCGCTGCTCGTCCTTGGCCAGCTGCCAGCGCCAGCCTGTGCGACCCGGAACCCGGTCGAGAGCGATCGGATAGATCGTGGCCCGGTCGGGCTCGAGCTTGATGCGCAGGAAGTTCTTGTAGTCCTTGATGCCGAGGGCGCCGAAGGCATCGCCCGTGTGCATGTTGAACAGCGTCGACGTCAGCGTCCAGTACAGCCCCATGATGAAGCCGCCGAGGAGCCCGCCGACGAACAGCGTGACCAGGACCGTCCAAGCGATGCGCGTGAGGTCGGCCGGAACGTGCAGGAGCTGCCCGATCACGGTGGGCAGGATCCCTGTCGCGCTGGCCAGCCAATTGACGAGCAGCAGGGCGGCGATGTGTGCCGCGGCATGCATCGTGCCGATGAGGAGCCTGATCAGTCTGGATTCGCTCTCGACATAGGAGACCAGTCCGGCCCATAGCCCGATCAGCATGAACGCGAACATCGGGCTCAGCTCCGCGGCATCCAACAGAGCCTTCATGTCGAAGACGAAGGCCAGCGTGCCGGCGACCATCGCGCCGCCGAAAGCCAGCAGCTTGCCACCGAGGCCGCGCTTATCGTCATTGAAGATGGCTGCCGCATCGGCCGCCAAATCCTTCTCGAATGTGGTCGCGGCCGCACCCTGCACGGCTTGACGCCTCTTCACGATGTCCGCGATCTCGGACTCTTTCTTCGTTCTGGCGATTTCGAGTTCCCGGAGGCCTTGGGGCTCGTTCGTCTGCGACCCCGCACCGGGCTGAGCGGCCGGGGTGCCCGGCCCCTGCCCCGGCACCTTCAGTCGCTGGATGTCCGCGTCGATTTTCTGCAGTCCCTCTGTCGCTTTGGACAGCTCGATGTTGACGCTGTCAACCAGGTTTCTGGTGATCGGTGACTGGCGCGGATCGGCTGCGATGAAGGCCCAGGCGTAGACGAAGTAGATGATGCCGACGAGGTAGGTGAACGGTCGGTTGCGGAACGGCAGGGACAGGTTTTTCAAGCACAGGAGGCGGCTTTTCCACTTCGACGGATAAATGGCCTGCACCGGACAGGTGTAGGCCGCGCTCTTGATCTCCTCTTTGCGGACGGCCTTGGCACGACGGACGAATCCACCGGGGCCGGCGTCGAGATCGGATATCGGCTTCGGCTCGGCCGGCTTGGCTGCTTCGCCCGACGACGTCGCTTGCGGTGCAGCCTGCGTGAAATCGCGGCCGGTCTGGCCCATCGCGGACTTCTCGATCCGGTTGAAGTCGGTCGTATCGGAGGCGGAGGCCAACGTCGCCTCTGCTCCCGTCGGCCTCGCCCATCTCAGATTTATTCTCGAAGGGAGCCCGTGTGTCGCATGCGCGAACGCGCCGCCGCCGCCGCAGGTGATGAACTGAATGCCGAGCTTGTCCGACGTGAAGCGGCTGTAATGGTGCCAGTCGCCGGCGACGACCGCGCAGATCTTGGCGCCCCTCTTGCGCGCCAGCATGCTGATCTCGTGCAGGTTGTCGTAGTTCTTGTGCAGCCAGCTCGGCTCGGCGATGCACAGGATGATGTTGTCGTCCGCGCTCGTCTGATCGGCCATCAGGTCGAAATAGTCCCGCTGGCTGTCGTCGAGGTTGTCGGCGAGCTGGATGTCGGGCCCCCAGATCCACCAGTTGTGCGGCAGCTTGATCGCGAAATAGCTACGGTGCTGATGGCACTGCCAGCCGCCGATCTGGGTGCCGATGCCCCGGGAGATTCGATCGCGGGCCGAGCAGAACAGCGCGGAGAAGGCGGACAGACCGTCATACCAATCGTGATTGCCGGGAATGGCGAAGAGCTTGCGGTGCGCCGTCTGTGTGGAGAAGGCCCAGTCGTAGGGATCGCGCAGCCGGTCCTGATACTCCTGCTTGGTCGCGTCCGGGTAGACCTGATCGCCGCCCATGAGGAGCAACTGGCCGGCCGGCAGCGGGGCTTCCGCGCCCGCCACCGTCAACATGTCGGCGGCCAGCAGATAGGCCATCGCGTAGGTCGCTTCGAAGCCGTCGCCGAGGTCGGCGATGTAGTCGATCCACACCGCGCCGGTCTCATCGGCGGCGAGAGCCTGCGAGGGCACCGGCTGCTCACCCGCACTGTTCACGCCGACGCCGCTGAAATTATAGCGGCTCTTGAGGCGGTCCTCGGAGACGTTGTCCGTCGACGCCTGGATCAGCCGCTGGTCGGTGTAGGATCCGAGCGTCGATGAGATGATCGTGCGAACGCCGACCTTGGCCAGCAGCCCCGGGTCGAACCAGTCGACCATCTGCGGGAGAGCGCCGCGCCGAAGGCGATCGATGATCTTCCGGCCGGTCTCGAGGCTTTTCACCTCGTTGGCGTGAGGGCCACCCCCACCTGTATCGTCGCGCAAGCCGACCTCCCACAACACGCGGTACAAAATAATGTCTGCCGGCCTTGACGCCGATCATTGACAGACGAAGAGCACAAGTGGGGCCAGTCTGACCTCAAGAAATCAGCCTCCACAACGAACCTCCGGCTGATCCGCGAAAAATCGCGCGGTTGTTGTGATCCGGTCACTGTACTGCTCGTGACGGCTCTGCTTCCCAGGTTGCTGAAACGGGAGGCGACGACGCTGCAGCGCCCCGCTTGGCGTCGCAGCCCTCCTCTCGAGCGGGGTTGCCGACCGATCCCCGTGCGCGGTACGACTGCTGATCCGGCAATCCGAGGGAGGCGCCACCAATGAAAATCATAGAGACGCGGGCGGCGCCGAACCCGCGGCGGGTGCGGATCTTCCTCGCCGAGAAAGGCATGACGGTCGAGTTCCAGGAACTCGATCTGATGAAGGGCGATCTGAAGACGCCCGAGTTCTCCGCACTGAACCCGCTGCAGCGGGTGCCGGTGCTGATGCTCGACAACGGCAGCGCGATCTCCGAGACGGTCGCGATCTGCCGCTACTTCGACGAGTTGCAGCCCGAGCCGGCGCTGTTCGGCCGGGGCGCGCTCGGCAAGGCGGAGGTCGAGATGTGGCAGCGGCGGGTGGAGCTGAGCCTGCTCGGGCCGATCGCGCACGCCTTCCGCCATCTTCATCCGGCGATGGCCAAGCTCGAGGTGCCGCAGGTGCCGGCCTGGGGCGAGGCCAACAAGCCGCGCGTGCTCGAGATGCTGGGCATCCTCGACACGCATCTGGCCGAGACCCGCTTCATCGCCGGCGACGACTATTCGATCGCCGACATCACCGGTCTGGTGGCGCTCGATTTCATGAAGCCCGCCCGCATTCAGCGCCCGGAGGGCCTCGCCAACCTCGATCGCTGGTACGGCGAGGTTTCGAGCCGCCCCAGCGCCAAGGCATAGGCAGGCACACGCGGCTGTTCCCTGGGGAACAGCCGGCCGGGCGGGCCGCTTGCTAGCGGTTCTGGATCAGGGGAGCCGGGAAGGACGCGACAGCCATGAAGCTCACAATCGCGGGCTGCGGCGATGCATTCGGCTCCGGCGGCCGCTTGCAGACCTGCTATCACGTCGAGACGGCGCAACGGGCGTTCCTGATCGACTGCGGCGCGACCGTCATGATCGGCCTGAACAAGCTCGGCATCGATCCCAACACCGTCTCCACGATCCTGATCTCCCACCTGCACGGCGACCACTACTCCGGCCTCGTGTGGTGGATGATCCACGCCCAGCACGTGGCGCGCCGCACGGTGCCGCTGACGGTGGCGGGTCCGCCCGGCATCGCGCAGCGCTTCGAGGCGGCGGCCGAGGCGCTGTTTCCCGGCTCCACCAAGGTCACGCGCAAGTTCGAGCTGAGGTTCGTCGAACTGCAGCCCGAGGTCCGCGCCGAGGTCGATGGTATCGTGGTGATGCCGCGCGAGGTGGTGCATCCCTCCGGCGCGCCCTCGCTGGCTCTGCGGATCGAGACGGACGGCAAGGTGCTGGCGTTCTCGGGCGACACCGAATGGGTCGAGACGCTGCTGCCGACGGCGAAGGGCGCCGACCTGCTTATCGCCGAGTGCTACGGCTACGAGACGACCGTGCGCTACCACATGAGCTGGAAGGTGATCCGCCAGAACCTGGAGCGGCTGGCGGCGAAGAAGGTGTTGCTGGTGCATATGAACAGCGAGATGCTGGCCAACCAGGAGGCCGTCGACCGCCGCGGCGTGATCCTCGCCGAAGACGGGCTTTCCGTCGTCGTCTGAGTGGGGCGCGGCGGGAGCGTCGGCCGGCCGGTGGTCTCAGACCCTCGTCCTCGCCATCTCTTCCAGACTGTCGCGTGCCATCTCGCCGTTGAGCCCGGCATCCGCGAGCGTCGCCAGTACCTTATCGACCGTCGTGCCGCGGGTGACCTCGACGGCCGCCCACAGTAGGAACGAGCGCGTGCCCGACTTGCAGAAGGCGAGCACGGGGCCCTTGGCGGCGTCGAGGGCCTCGGCGTGGGCGCGAACGACGGCCGGGGTGAACAGGCTGGCGCCGGTTGCCGGTGCAAAGGCGTAGGTGAGGCCGGCAGCGTCGGCGGCCTGAGCTGCGTCCGCCGACGACAGTTGAAGCCACTGCTCGCCATCCGGCCGGTTGTTGATCACGGACGCGAAGCCGCGTTGCGCCACTTCGGCGAAGTCGCGCTCGTTCAGGCTGCCGGCGACCGCATAGTTCGGAGTGATGGCGATGATCTCGGGCATGGGCGAGGGCTCGTCTCCGGCTGATCGGGGCGCTGAACGGATAAAGCCGCGGACGTCGTCGCGCAAGCCATGAAACTCGGGTTGATGAAAAAATATGCCAAAATCACCCTTGACATCCGTAGTGGGAAAAAAAGATAGACTGTTACAGGTCGAATTTAGAACTCACATTTCGAAATCGGAGTGCCGATGCTCGACGAGATGGACGTCAAGATCCTGCGCATTCTGCAGCGGGACTGTACCAAGCCGGTGGCCGAGATCGGCAAGGAGGTGGGGCTGTCGACGACGCCCTGCTGGCGTCGCATCCAGAAGCTCGAGGAAGCCGGCGTGGTCCGCCGCCGCGTCGCGCTGCTCGATCCGCGCGAGGTCAATGCCGGCGTGACCGTGTTCGTCTCGATCAAGACCGACCAGCACAATCAGGACTGGCTGACCCGCTTCCACGAGGCCGTGGTCGATTTTCCGGAGGTCGCCGAGTTCTATCGAATGTCCGGCGAGGTCGACTATCTGCTGCGCGTGGTGGTGCCCGATATCGCCGCCTACGACGCCTTCTACAAGAAGCTGATCGCGCGCATCGACATCTCCAAGGTGTCGTCGGCTTTCGCGATGGAGCAGATCAAGTACACGACCGAACTGCCGCTGCAATTTGCACGCGAGGAGCGCCGCCGTGCCGACGGCGAGGAAGCGGAGGCGGGTGCGGGCAAGAAGCGGGGGTGAGGTTGCAGTTCTCCGCCTCCTCTCCCCGACGGGGGGCGGAAGAATAGCTATCGCCCCACCTCGGCCCAGCAATCATCGTTCTCGTAGACGCGGATGCGCTCGGCCAGCGGCAGCCGGTCGAGGAACCAGCGGGCGATCAGTTCGGCGCTCGGATTGTCCAGGCCCGGCAAGTCGTTGAGCAGCTTGTGATCGACCTCGGCCAGCAGCGGCGCCATGTCGGCATCGATCTCGGCGAAGTCGGCGACGAAGCCGCGCGCATCGAGCGGGCCGGCATAAACCACCTCGATCCGGTAGTTGTGGCCGTGCAGGTTGCGGCAGCGATGGCCCTCTGGGACCTTGGGCAGGAAATGCGCGGACTCGAAGCGGTAGGTGCGCCCGATGCGGGTCTTGGTGGTCATGGAATGCCCATCAGCTTGTGGGTTTGCAGGCTGATCCGCCAGCGGGGATGCTCGAGGCAATAGCCGACGGCGCGGCCGGTGTTGCCGGTGCGCTCGGGGCCGTCCATGGGCTGCAGAAAGAAGTGCTCGAAGGCCAATGTCTCGAACCGCTCGGGCATCGCCAGTGGCTGGGGATAGACGAGTTTCAGTTCGTGGCCGCTCGTTTGCACGATCGGCGCGCCGGCCTTGGGGCTGATGCAGATCCAGTCGATGCCGGGTGGGGCCGGCAACGTGCCGTTGCTCTCGATGGCGATCTCGAAGCCTTCCGCGTGGACGGCATCGATCACGGCGGCGTCGAGCTGCAGCAGCGGTTCGCCGCCGGTGAAGACGACGTAGCGGCGGGCGCAGTCTGGTCCCCAGGTCGCGGCGATGGCGGCGGCGAGCATGGCCGCCGTCTCGAAGCGGCCGCCGCCGGGGCCGTCCATGCCGACGAAGTCCGTGTCGCAGAACGTGCAGACGGCCTTGGCGCGGTCCCGCTCCAGGCCCGACCAGAGGTTGCAGCCGGTGAAGCGGCAAAACACGGACGCGCGCCCCGCGCGGGCACCCTCGCCCTGCAGCGTCTTGAACAGCTCCTTGACCGCGTAGCTCACGCCTGTCTCCTGTGTGCGGGTGTCCGAGTGCCAGAGGTGGCGCGCGGATGCAAGAACGGCGCGGCGACAGGATCGAACGTGATCAATAATGCGGCAGGCGACAGTGCGGATGTGGTGGTGATCGGTGGCGGCGTGATGGGCTGCTCGGTGGCGATGCATCTCGCGGCGCTGGCGGGGTCGGGCACGCGGATCGTCGTGGTCGAGCGCGACCCGAGCTATCGCGACTGTGCCACCGCGCGCTCGGCCGGCGGCGTCCGCCAGCAGTTCTCGACGCCCGAATGCATTGCCATGTCCCAGGCGACGGTGGCTTACGTGAGAGGGCTCGCAGGTCAGAATCCCCCTCCCCCTCGCGGGGAAGGGTCAGGGGTGGGGGGACTTCCTACGCAGGTTGTGCGCGAAGACCCCCACCCCCGCCCCCTACCCGCAAGGGGGAAGGGAGACGTGGCGCAGCCGATCGGTCCGTTCGCCTTCCGCGAACAGGGCTATCTGCTGCTGGCCTCGGCGGCGGGGGCGGCGACTTTGACGGAGAATGCGGAGCTTCAACGCCGGCACGGCGCCGACACCGTGCTGATCGCGCCCGCCGATCTGACAGCGCGCTTCCCCTGGATCGACGCCGTGGGTGTCGCGGCCGGCAGCTTCGGCGCGAGCGGCGAGGGCTGGCTCGATCCGGCGCTGTTGTTGCAGCATCTGCGAAGCGAGGCGCGGGCGCTGGGCGTGACGTTCCGAGCGGGCGCTGTCACCGGGATCGAGCGCGAGGGGAGGCGGATCGCGGCGGTCCGTCTCGCGGACGGGACGCGGATCGCGACGGCTCACCTCGTCGATTGTGCCGGTGCGGCTGCGGGTGCCGTCGCGCGGCTCGCCGGTGTCGAGCTGCCGGTCGAGCCGAGAAAGCGATTCATCTTCGTATTCGACTGCCGCGACGGACCGCCCGGGCTCGCCGCCGCTCCCCTCGTCGTCGACCCCTCCGGCGTCTGGTTTCGGCCGGAAGGGTATCAGTTCATCTGCGGCGTCTCGCCGGCCTCCGACGCCGACGAGCCCGATCCCGAGGATCTCGGCGACGTCGACTACGATCTGTTCCAGGACAAGATCTGGCCGGTGCTGGCCGCGCGCGTGCCGGCATTCGAGGCGGTCAAGCTCACCGGCGCCTGGGCCGGCCACTACGATTTCAACACGCTCGACCAGAACGCCGTCATCGGTCCGCACGACGAGGTCGCAAATCTGCACTTCTGCGCGGGGTTCTCGGGGCACGGCCTGCAGCACGCGATCGCTGCGGGACGAGCGGTCGCCGAGCAGATCGTCTCCGGCCGCCTTGACACCCTCGACCTGGCGCGGCTCGGCTATGATCGCATCCGGCGGCGACAGCCGCTGATCGAGCGCAACGTGATCTGAGGGGCGGGGCAAACTGTGGCGCGCATTCTCGCGGTTTCGAGCCAGGTCGTGCGCGGCCACATCGGCCTCTCGGCCATTGTGCCGGCGCTGCAGGCGCTGGGTCACGAGGTCTGGCCGCTACCCACGATCGTGCTTTCGAACCATCCGGGGCATCGAAACGCGGCCGGGGTGCGCACGCCCGTCGACCGGCTCGATGCGATGCTGGATGCGCTCTCCGCGAACGGTTGGCTCGGTGAGATCGACGCCGTCTTGACCGGCTATCTGCCGTCTGCCGAGCATGCCGCCTTCGCCGTCCGCGCGATCGAGCGTGTGCGTCAGATCGGGTCTGAGGCGATCGTTCTCGTCGACCCCGTGCTCGGCGACGAGCCGAAGGGGCTCTACATCGACCCGGCCGCCGCCGCCGCGATCCGCGACACGCTGCTGCCGCTCGCCGACGTGACGACCCCGAACCGCTTCGAGCTCGGATGGTTGACGGGCCGCGCGCTGGGGACCTTGGACGAGGTGAAGGCGGCGGCCATGGCGCTCGGCCGCCCGTCCGTCGCGGTTACATCTGCTGGTCTCCGCGACGTGCACCCCCACCCCATGCGAGGGGCTGAAGGCCGAAACGGCGTCAGCCAGTTGTCGTGTGTGTCCAACCCACCCCCAACCCCTCGCCGTCACAGGGAGGGGAATCCCGTCGAGGCCGCGGCGAGCGGCGTCACTCCGAAAGCCGCCGAAATTCTCACTCTCCTCGTCTCTGCCGATATGGGTTCCACGTTCGCCACCCGCCTTCACCCCCACGTCCCACACGGGACCGGCGATCTGTTCTCGGGGCTGCTGCTCGGGCACCTGCTGTCCAGGCGAGGCATGTCCGATGCAGCCGGGCGCGCGGTCGCCGGCGTCGCGCGAGCGATAGAAGCCAGCTTGGGGCACGACGAGTTGGTGCTCGCCGCCCGTCTGCACGCCATCGCCTCCGCGACGGCCTCGGCCGAGGCGGCATCGTGATGCGATCGGAGTGGATCGCCGGCGTCGACGGCTGTCCGGGCGGCTGGTTCGTCGTGCTCCGCCGCCTGGATGATCCGGCTTCGGCCAAGGCGTTGATCGTGCGTGGCTTCGCCGAGGTGATCGCACTCCCCGAGGCGCCTTTGATCATCGCAGTCGACATGCCGATCGGCTTGCCGGAGCGTTCGATGGGTGGCCGCCGTTGCGATGTCGAGGCGCGCGCCGTCCTTGGCCAGCGGCAATCCGCCGTGTTCGCCGTGCCCTCGCGCGCCGCCGTGATGGAGACGGACTATCGCCGCGCCTGCGAGATTGCGTTCGCAAGCTCAGAGCCGCCGCGCATGGTCGCCAAGCAGACCTTCAACCTTTTTCCCAAGATTCGTGAGATCGATGCGCTGATGTCGCCGCATCTGCAGGAGCGCGTCGTCGAGGTACATCCCGAAGTGGCGTTCTGGGCGCTCAACGGGGGACGGCCGCTCGATGTGGCGAAGAAGGTCAAGTCGCGACCGCACGCGCCGGGCCTCGCGCTGCGGCGTGATCTGCTGGCCGCGGCCGGCAACGATCGCGCGTTCCTCGCCGCCCATCCCTTCCGCCTTGCGGATGCCGGCCACGATGATCTGCTCGACGCGGTCGCCTGCTCGTGGACCGCGGCGCGGATCGCGGCTGGAACCGCCCGTCGTTTTCCCGACGATCCCCCGCGCGACGCACGCGGCCTCAGGATGGAAATCTGGGGATGACCACGTGTCTCACGACCGGCGTGAGCGAAAGTTTCTCCCGCGGCTGATCCGTTTCGCGCCGCGTTACAGTTGAATTTGTCATGCGCGGGCGCTAGTCAGCAGTGCACGTGGTGCGCGCGGCAGCGCGATGCGCGAAATCCTACTCTCTTGCAGCTCGAAAGGACGTCCCCTTGGACAACGTCTTGATCATCGGCGCCGGCGCCGCCGGCTCTGTCACCGCGCAGAAGTGCGCGATGAACCGCGACGTCTTCAAGAAGATCACGCTCGCATCGCGCCGGCTCGTCAGCTGCGAGGCCGTCGCCAAGCGCTGCAAGACGCCGATCGAGATCGCGCAGGTCGACGCCGACGACGTCAAGGCGACGGTCAAGCTGATCAAGAAGGTGAAGCCCGACCTCCTGATCAACATGGCGCTGCCCTACCAGGATCTGCCGATCATGGACGCGTGCCTGGAGACCGGCGTGCACTACATGGACACCGCCAACTACGAGCCGCGCGACGAAGCCAAGTTCACCTACAAATGGCAGTGGCCGTATCACAAGCGCTACAAGGACGCCGGCATCATGGCGATCCTGGGCTGCGGCTTCGATCCGGGCCAGTCGAACATCTACTGTGCGTATGCGCAGGAGTTCCTGTTCGACGAGATCCACACCATCGACATCGTCGACTGCAACGACGGCAGCCACGGCAAGGCGTTCGCGACCAACTTCAATCCGGAGATCAATCTCCGTGAGGTGACGCAGCGCGGCAAGTATTGGAAGGACGGCAAGTGGATCGACATCGATCCGCTGTCGATCTCGGCCATGATCGACTATCCCGAGGTCGGCCCGCGCAAGAGCTATCTGATCTATCACGAGGAGGAGGAGAGCCTCGTCAAGCACATCAAGGGGCTGCGCCAGATCCGTTTCTGGATGACGTTCTCGGACAATTACATCAAGCACCTCGACGTGCTGCAGAACGTCGGCATGACCCGCATCGACCCGGTCATGTACAAGGGCAACCCCGTCATCCCGATGGAGTTCCTGAAGGAGCTGCTGCCGCCGCCGTCCTCGCTCGGCAAGGGCTACACGGGCCGCACCTCGATCGGCTGCATCTTCACCGGCACCAAGAACGGCAAGGACAAGCGGACGATCATCTACAACGTCTGCGACCACGCCGACTGCTACAAGGAGACCGGCGCGCAGGCGGTGTCCTACACCACGGGCGTGCCGCCGGTGGTTGGCGCCATGATGCTGTTCCAGGGCCACTGGGGCCCGAAGGCCGGCGTTTACAACGTCGAGCAGCTGCCCTCCAAGCCGTTCATGGACGAGATCGGCAAGCAGGGCCTGCCCTGGCACGTCAAGGACATCACCAAGACCAGCCAGAAAGAGCTGTTCGCGGTGAAGACCTGAGAGGGTCGGTCGCCGGTGTCCGACCCCTGGTCGGACACCGGGCTACGGTGTCTCATCCGTGATCCCGAAGGACAGCAGGTCGATGGGACTGTTCCAGTGGATCAAGCGGCTTTTCACCAGGGCACCGGAAAAGCCGTATGGTGTCTCGCCGTTTCCGCCGGGGACGGGGCCGTCTCGGCTCATCGTCTTGCGACACGCCGAGAAGACGGGCGACAAACGCAACCCCCACCTGTCGCTGCCCGGCAAGCGACGTGCCGAGAACCTCGTCGCCTACATCCCGGCGACGTTCGGTCAGCCACAGTTTCTGATCGCGGTCAAGACGTCGAAACGGTCGCGGCGGCCCGTCGCGACCCTGGAGCCGCTGGCCGCCGCGCTGGCGCTCGAAATCACGGCAAAGCTCGACGACGACGAGACCTCCGCCCTCGTCCGGACGCTGCGGAATAATCCGCGGTATCGCGGAAAAGTCGGCGTGATCAGCTGGCGGCATTCCGAGCTGCCGGGGCTCGCGGCGGCTCTCGGTGCCGTCACGGGCGCGTATCCCAAGCGCTGGGACGAGAACGACTACACCACGATCATAGACATCACCTACCAGGGCAACGGTGAAGTGTGGGCGAAGCGGTTGCAGATGCCGTTTTGAGCTTGGAGGCCTGCGGGGAACCCGTGTGTGGCGGAGGCAACTCGTCATCCCCGCGACCAGCGACACCCAACCTGGGGCATGCACGCCGCGCCGATTTGGTATACATTGACGCTCGCAGGGACACACACTAGGTCAGGCAAGCGTTTGCGCTGGATCCGTCGCGCGAGCTACCACGTTACCGTTTCGCCCCCTCAGGAGGCACGCCATGCCAGTCGCCAGGCATTTGACCGCCAAGCTCCGCAGCGTCGATCCGATCTGGGCCGAGATCCGCGGGGAGGCGGAGAAGGCCGTGGCCGACGAGCCCGCGCTCGGCGGTTTCATCTTCGCCACCGTGCTCAGCCACGACCGGCTCGAGGACGCCGTCTGCCATCGGCTGGCGCAGCGCCTCAACCATTCCGACGTCGACGCCGGCCTGATCAGCATGATCTTCGCCGACGTGATGGCGCAGTCTCCCGAGATCGGCCACATGTTCCGCGCCGATCTCGCCGCCGTGTTCGACCGCGATCCCGCCTGCAACCGCTATATCGAGCCGTTGCTCTACTTCAAAGGTTTCCACGCGCTGGTCACGCACCGCTTCGCGCACGCGCTGTGGAGCATGGGGCGGCGTGACTTCGCGCTCTACCTGCAGAGCCAGTCGTCGCGCATCTTCGCTGTCGATATCCACCCCGCCGCCCGCGTCGGCGTCGGCATCATGCTCGATCACGCCACCGCAATCGTCGTCGGCGAGACCGCCGCGATCGGCGACGGCTGCTCGATCCTGCACGCGGTGACTCTCGGCGGCTCGGGCAAGGAATCCGGCGACCGTCATCCCAAGATCGGCGCCAACGTGATGATCGGGGCCGGCGCCAAGGTGCTCGGCAACATCACCGTCGGCGATTGCTCGCGGATCGCGGCCGGCAGTGTGGTGCTGAAGGACGTGCCGCGCAACACCACTGTCGCCGGCGTGCCGGCCAAGGAGATCGGCCCGGCCGGCTGCCCCGAGCCCGCGCGCTCGATGGACCAGCGCGTCGAGCCGACCGACTGCGGCTGCTGCTGAGCCGCTCCGTACGACCTCATGGCCGGCCCGTCGTGGCCGGCCTTGACGTATGAGAGCATCTAAACGAACGTTCATTCCCCAACCCGCGCCCGAGGTTTCGATGATCGATCTCTACACATGGTCCACGCCCAATGGCCGCAAGGCCTCCATCATGCTGGAGGAGGTCGGTCTGCCCTATGCGGCACACGCCATCGACATCTCCAAGAACGAGCAGTTCGCGCCGGATTTCCTCAAGATCTCGCCCAACAACCGCATCCCCGCCATCGTCGACAAGGACAACGGGCAGACGGTGTTCGAGTCGGGTGCGATCCTGATGTATCTCGCCGAGAAGACTGGCAAGCTGTGGCCGCAGGCCGGCGAGGCGCGCTGGCGCACGATCGAGTGGCTGATGTGGCAGATGGGCGGTGTCGGCCCGATGCTGGGCCAGGTCCATCATTTCGTGAAGTACAACAAGGGCAAGGCGCCCTATGCCGAGGAGCGCTATCTCGTCGAGGCGCGGCGGCTGTACGGCGTGCTCGACCGGCGGCTCGCGCAGGTCGAGTACGTGGCCGGCGACTATTCGATCGCCGACATCGCGATCTGGCCGTGGACCTCCCGCTTCGAGTGGCAGACGATCGACCTCAAGGACTTTCCCAACGTGTTGCGCTGGTATAAGGCCATCGCGGCGCGGCCGGCGGTGGTCAAGGGCTACCAGGTCCCCGTGCAGCAGCCCGGCATCCCGATGCCGTGACGGGTCGGCAACGGCCTCCAGTGGATATCCGCGCGCACCGCGCGACCGACGCACACAGCGAATGATACCGACACAGCAAAAAGGAGCCACTGATGGCTGGTAAGAAGAACTTCTCCGGCGTGATTGCGCCGGTCGTCACCCCGTTCGGCGAGGACGGATCGCCGGACGCCGACCGTTTCATCGAGCACTCGGAATGGCTGCTCGAGGAGGGTTGCACGGGGCTCGCGCCGTTCGGCACCAACAGCGAGGCGAACTCGCTCGGCCTCGACGAGCGCATGGAGCTGCTGGAGGAGCTGGTCGACTCCGGCATCGATGCCAAGAAGCTGATGCCGGGCACGGGCATGTGCTCGACCGCGGATGCCGCCATCCTGACCCAGCACGCCGTCGACATCGGCTGCGGCGGATGCCTGATGCTGCCGCCGTTCTTCTATAAGGGCGTCAACGAGGAAGGCCTGTTCCGCTACTATGCCGACGTGATCGACGATGTCGACGACGACCGCCTGCGGATCTACCTCTATCACATCCCGCCGGTGTCCCAGGTCGGCATCCCGCTGACTCTGATCGGCCGGCTGATCAAGGAGTTCCCCAACATCGTCGTCGGACTGAAGGACAGCTCGGGCGACTGGAGCAACACCAAGGCGATCCTGGATGCCTATCCAGGCTTCGAGGTGTTCCCTGGCTCGGAGGTGTTCCTGCTCGACGGCCTGCGCAACGGCGGCTCGGGTTGCATCTCGGCGACCGCGAACATCAATCCGCGGGCGATCCGGAAGGTGTTCGAGAACTGGCAGGGGCCGGACGCGGATACGCTGCAGGCCGGCATCACCGCGACGCGCAAGGCCGTGCAGGCCTACCCGATGATCCAGGTGATGAAGGCGCTGATCGCGCATTACCGCAACGATCCGGTGTGGGCCAAGGTGCGCCCTCCGTTCACGGAGATGGCGAAGCCGGATGCCGAGAAGGCGATCCAGGAACTGGCCGAGGTGCACGGCTTCAAGCTGAACATTCCCGAGACGGCGTGACCGGTTCACTGTCGTCGTGACAAAAAAGGGCCCCTTCTCCTCGCGGAGAAGGGGCTCGAGCTTTTTGGGGGAGATGTCTTCAGAAAGTCCAGCGAGCCCCGCGGCTTGAGCTCGATGACCTGTGGCAGGCCCTCAGGGTGAGAAGGCCAACGTGATCGGCACGTGACTTGCATCGAGGACTGGGCCGCGCCCTGCGTGGCGCTGGCTGGGATCGAGCGAGGTGATCATCAAGGCTGCCGCCGTGACGAAGCAGAGGAGAGAGCAGCTCGTCATCCAGTGCTGTCTCTCGCCGCCCATCGTTCGTGTCCGCCCTCTCAGTGAGCTGAAGTGCCGATCAGTTATTGCTTTTGTAACCGAGACACTGCCCGAGGTCCAGGCAGGGCCACGATCAGAGCTAATTGCCCAATCGTTGATTTAACGTTTCATTAGGGTGTTCTCTTCAAGCCTCATTTCCGGGTCGACCTGATCTGGGTCAAAGTCTGGCGCGGCGACAGCGCCTCGGGATCGATCTTCAGCTCGATGATGGCCGGCTTGTTGGCGTCGAGTGCACGCTGGAGAGCCGGCTTGAACGCCTCTGTCGTCTCGACCGTCTCGCCGTGCGCGCCGAAGCTGCGAGCGAAGGCGGCGAAATCCGGGTTCATCAGCGTGGTGCCGACGACGCGGCTGGGATAATCGCGCTCCTGATGCATGCGGATGGTGCCGTACATGCCGTTGTTGGCGATGATGGTCACGATGTTGAGGCCATACTGCGCCGCCGTCGCCAGCTCCTGGCTGGTCATCATGAAGCAACCGTCGCCGGCGAAGTTGATCACGGTGCGCTCGGGGTGGGCGAGCTTGGCGGCGATGGCGGCGGGCAGGCCGTAGCCCATGGACCCCGACGTCGGCGCGAGCTCGGTACGCCACGTCTTGTACTGGAAGTAGCGGTGCAGGAACGCGGCGTAGTTGCCGGCGCCGTTGGTGATGATGGCGTCCTCCGGCAGCGTGTCGGACAGCGTCCGGATCACTTCGGGGAAGCGCACCGAGCCCGGCATCTGCACCGGCTTCAAGGTTTCGAGGTAGGCCGCGTGCAGCTCCTTGGCGCGGCCCGCCCAGCCGATCGCACCCGACGGCTTCAGGCCGTCGAGCGCCCGGGCGAAGGCGCGCGACGACGCGACGATGCCGAGGTCGGGGCGGTAGACGGTGCCGAGTTCGTCGGCGCCGGGATGGACGTGCACCAGCGACTGCACCGGGTTCGGCACGGCTAGCAGCGTGTAGGCGGAGGTGGTGATCTCGCCGAGCCGCGCGCCGACGACGATCAGCAGGTCGGCCCCGGTGACCGCCGCCTTCAGCTTGCCGTCGATGCCGATGCCGACATGGCCGGCATAGCAGGCGTGGCGGTTGTCGACGTAGTCCTGGTAGCGGAAGGCGCAGGCGACCGGCAGTTCGAAGCGGGTGGCGAAGGCCTCTACCTTGGCCTTGATGTCGCCGCTCCAGCCGGGGCCGCCGACGATCATCAGCGGCTTCTTGGCCTTGGCGAGCGCCTGCTGCAGCGCGGTCATCGCTTCGGGCGAGGGCGAGGGCTCGGCGACGTTGGCGGGCTTCGCGTCGGCGACGTCGTGGGTGGCCGCCAGCATGTCCTCGGGCACGCCGAGCACGACGGGACCAGGACGGCCGGACCGGGAGACGTGATAGGCGCGACTGACGTACTCCGGGATGCGGTCGGTCGACCGGATCACGGCCGCCCACTTCACGAACGAGGAGAACATCTGCTTCAGCTCGATCTCCTGGAACGCTTCGCGGTCCTCGTGCTCGAGGCCGGGCATGCCGATGAAGGTGATCATCGGCGTGGAGTCCTGCTGGGCGACGTGCAGGCCGGCCATCGCGTTGGCGGCGCCGGGCCCGCGGGTGACCATGGCGATGCCCGGCTCGCCGGTGAGCTTGCCCCAGGCCTCCGCCATCATCGACACGCCGCCTTCCTGGCGGCAGATGATGGTGCGGATGCGGTTTGAATCGTGCAGTCCGTCGAGCGCGGCCAAAAAGCTCTCGCCCGGCACCGTGAACACGGCGCGTGCGCCTTGGGCCTCGAGCTGGTCGACCAAAATCTTGCCGCCGTGCCGCATGGGTTTCCCCGCTCCGTTGTCTGGTGCCTGTCGCGTGTTGCCGTTCTAGGCGAAGGCAGGCGGGGACGGGTAGGGAAATTTGAGGGCGGCCGCTGCCGAGGCTTGGTCCGATCGTTAACCCTGGATTGGCCCGCGAACGAAGCCGATTGGCGCTCCGCACGCGCTTGCACTCTCCGCGGCGCTCACCTAGCTTGCCCCTGATGCGCGACGGGAACGGCCGGCGCGGCACGAGGGAGAGCAACGCGCATGAAGGCGCCGCCATTCGAGTATCAGCGGGCGACATCGCTCGCCGACGTCTTCCGGTTGTGGACCGAGGCCGGACCCGACGCCCGCCTGCTCGCCGGTGGACAGAGCCTGCTCGCGACGCTCGCCTTTCGTCTGTCGGAGCCGACGGCGCTGATCGACATCACCCGCGTCGCCGAGCTCAAGGGCGTCGCCGACACCGGGCCGCTGATCCGCGTGGGCGCGCTGACGACCCATGCCGAGCTGGGTGCCAGCCCGTTGATCGCGACGCACGTCCCCCTGCTGCACGAGGCCGTGCCGCTGATCGCGCACCCCGCCATCCGCAATCGCGGCACCATCGGCGGCTCGCTCGGCTTCGCCGATCCCGCCTCCGAGCTGCCGGCCGCCGCCGTCGCGCTCGAGGCACGCATCCTCGCCGTCAGCGCCAAGGGCGAGCGGCGCATTCCCGCCGGCCAGTTCTTCCGCGGGCTTTACGAGACGGCCTTGGAGCCCGGCGAGCTGATCGCCGCCGTCGAGTTCGAAAAGGCCAAGCCCACGGAGCGCAGCACCATCGTCGAGATCGCCCGCCGCAGCGGCGACTACGGCATGGCCGGCTTGGCGCTGCGCCTCGAGATCGACGGCGGCAAGGTCGCACGGCCGCGCATCGTCGGTTTCGCGCTCGGCGACGCCCCGGTGCTGGCTGAGCGCGCCATGGCCAAGCTCGCGGGCGCGGCGCTCACGGCCGAGACCATCGCTCAAGCCGCCGCAGCACTCGACGGCGATCTCGATCCCGCACCCGACATGCACGGTACGCCGGCGATGAAGAAGCGCTGGGCGCGTGTGCTGCTCGAGCGGGCACTGAAGAAGATCGCCGGTATTTCGGACAGTTCAGGGACAAAGGTCGGGGCCGCCGCATGAGCACGCACGTCGACATCACCGTCACCGTCAACGGCGAGCGCGTCGCCCGCCGCGTCGAGGCCCGCCGGCATTTGATCGATTTCCTGCGCCTCGACGTCGGGTTGACCGGCTCTCATACGGCTTGCGAGCACGGCGTCTGCGGCGCCTGCACGGTGCGCGTCGACGGCCGCATCGTACGTGGCTGTCTCGTGCTGGCCGCACAGCTCGACGGCTCGGTGGTCGAGACCATCGAGGGCGTCTCCGATACAGGCGAGATCCGTGACCTGCAGGACGCGTTCGTCGCGCGCAACGCGGCACAGTGCGGCTACTGTACGCCCGGCATGCTGCTGACCTCGCAGGAGCTGCTGACGACGAACCCGAAGCCGTCGCGGCACGAGATCCGCGAGGCGATCTCCGGCAACATCTGCCGCTGCACCGGCTACCACTCGATCGTCGATGCGGTGGAGGAAGTCGCGAAAGCGCGTGGCGGAGGTGTCTGACCTCTGGTCTGACACCGTTGTCGCAACATCTCATTTCGAGCGCGTCACGCACGGCTGATTACCGATAGGTCGGAGAAACGGTGTCGGACAGGATGTCTGACACCTCCGCAAACCGGACACCCCATGAACCAGATCATCGATCCCCGCTCCGTCGACCGGCCCAACTCCTACATCGGCCGCTCGGTGCCTCGTCCGAACACGCCGAAGCTGGTGGAGGGGCGTGGCCAGTACACGGACGACATCTCGCTGCCGCGGATGCTGCATGTGGCGTTCCTGAGAAGCCCGCACGCGCACGCCCGGTTCGGCCGGATCGACATCACCGAGGCGGCCAAGGTGCCCGGCGTGGTGCGCGTGTTCACCGGGCGCGACCTCGAGGCGCACTGCACGCCGTGGGTGGGCGTGCTGTTGCATTTCAAGGGCGCCAAATCGGCACCGCAGCGTCCCTTACCGATCGACCACGCCACCTGGGCCGGCGAGGCGGTGGCGGCGGTCGTCGCCGAAAGCCGGGCGGTCGCCGAGGACGCGGTGGCGAAGCTCGCCGTCGACTGGGAGCCGTTGCCGCCGGTGGTCGACATGGAGACGGCGCTGTCGCCCGGCACGCCGCCGATCCATCCCGAGCTCGGCGACAACCTGATGTTCGAGCGCCTGAACGAGTCGGGCGACGTCGAAGCCGCCTTCAAGTCCGCGCACAAGGTGATCGAGGCGACCTATCACACCGGACGCCACACCGGCGTACCGATGGAGCCGCGCTCGATCCTGGCCGACTTCAACCGCGCCGACGGCAAGCTCACCGTGTACCAGTCGACGCAGGCGCCGCACATGATGCAGGGCGTGTTCGCCAAGCACTTAGGGCTGAAGGAAGGCGACGTCCGCGTCATCTGCCGCGATGTCGGCGGCAGCTACGGCATCAAGGTGCACGTCTATCCCGACGAGGTCGCCGTCGTCGTCATGTCGCGGATGATGGGCCGGCCGCTGAAGTTCATCGCCGACCGGCTGGAGGCGATGGCGAGCGACATCCACGCCCGTGACCATCGCATCAAGGGCCGCCTCGCCGTCGACAAGGACGGCCTGATCCTGGCGATGGACATCGACGATCTCACGGGCATCGGACCCTATTCGGTCTATCCCCGCTCGAGCGCGGTCGAGGGCAACCAGGTCATCAACCTGTGCGGCGGCCCGTACCGGTTCGCCAATTATCGCGCCCGCACGCAGGTGGTGTTCCAGAACAAGACGCCGACGTGCCAATACCGCGCCGTCGGACATCCGGTGGCGACGGCGGTGACGGAAGGGCTGATGGACCTCGCCGCCGAGGCACTGGGCATGGACCCGGTGGCGATCCGGCTCAAGAACATGATCCCGGACGACGCCTATCCGTTCACGTCGCCGGCGGGCATGAAGTTCGAAGGCTTGTCACATCAGGCTTCGCTGGCCAAGCTGATGGAGATGATGGACTACCCGGGCTTGCGCGCCGAGCAGGAGCGTTTGAGGGCGCAAGGCATCTATCGCGGCATCGGCTTCGCGGGCTTCATCGAGCTGACCAACCCGAGCCCGATGATGTACGGCATCGGCGGCGCGCGCATCTCGGCGCAGGACGGCTGCACGGTGCGGATCGATCCGGACGGGTCGGTGTTTGCCGCGACCGGCGTCACCGAGCAGGGCCAGGGCACCGACGGCATCATCCGCCAGATCGTCGCCGAGGCGGTCGGCGTGCAGGTCGACCGGGTGACCGTGCTGTCCGGCGATACGCTGACGACGCCCTATGGCGGCGGCACCTGGGGCTGCCGCGGCGCGGGAATCGGCGGCGAGGCCGCGCTGCAGGCTGGAATGGCGGTCAAGGAGCAGGCGCTGAAGGTTGCCGGCGCCATGCTGCAGGCGCAGCCCGATAGCCTCGACATGATCAACGGCGAGATCGTCGACAAGGCGACCGGCGCCGTCCGCATGCCGCTGGCCGAGCTCGGCCGTGTGCTGTATTTCCGCGGCGACACGCTGCCACCGGACGTGCCGCGTGAGCTGATGCAGACGCGGCATTTCATGACCAAGGACTATCCGTTCGCCTTCACCAACGGCATTCAGGCGGCATGGCTCGAGGTCGATGTCGAGACCGGCATGGTCAAGCTGTTGAAGCACTGGGTGGTCGAGGACTGCGGGCGGGTCATCAACCCGATGCTGGTCGACGAGCAGGTGCGCGGCGGCGTCATCCAGGGCCTCGGCGGCGCGCTCTACGAGCATTGCATCTATTCGGCCGATGGACAGCTGACCACTGGCTCGCTCGCCGACTACCTCGTGCCGATGGCGGCCGAGATGCCCGACATCGCCGTCGGCCACGTCGAGACCCCGACCAAGGAATCGCTGCTCGGTGCCAAGGGCGCGGGCGAGGCTGGCACCGCCGGTGCGCCGGCGTCCGTGATGAACGCGATCAACGACGCGCTGCGTCCGTTCGGGGCCAAGGTGTTCGCCCAGCCGTTCACGCCCGCGCGCGTGCTGGAGGCGCTGGGGAAGGCCGATTGAGGCCGGGTGGGCGCCGGTCCCCCTTCCCGCTGGGATGGGGAGCGTACGTGCCGGGCAAGCCAATGCCCCGTCTTGATCGCAACGTTGCTGGAAGGTCGCCTTATGAGTACGCAATCTGCAGCAGTCGCTCCCCGCCGCGCGCCGGCGAAGATCGACCCGCAATCTCAGGGCGAACGGTTCTTCGGCATGTATCAGCGTTGGATGGCTGGATATGCAGAGGAGTTCCGCGGCCTCACCATCGACGCTAAGCCGCGTGCGGAGCTCTTCAGGCTCGCTCCGACCGGGCACTCGACCGAGGCGATCCAGAAGGCGGCGCAGGCCTTCCTCGATGCGTTGACGACGGAGGAGCGCGCCACGTGCTGCTTCGAAATGGACAGCAAGCTGTGGCGTGGCTGGAGCAACATCCACCGCAACGTCATGCGCCACGGCATTTGCCTCGCCGATCTCGACGACGCCCGCCGGAGCCTGGCCCTCGACGTGCTTCGCGCCGGCATGAGCGCCCAGGGCTTCCAATCCGCGCGCGATGCGATGCGTCTCAACGAGCATCTGGCCGAGCTGACCGGCAAGCCCGACCAGTTCGGCGAGTGGTTCTACTACCTGAGCTTCTTCGGCACCCCGTCCGTCGGCGAGCCCTGGGGTTGGCAGTGGGACGGCCACCATTGCAACGTCAACTGCTTCGTCGTCGGCGATCAGATGACGTTGACGCCGACGCTGTTCGGCGCCGAGCCGGTGAGTGCCGCCAGCGGCGTCTACGCGGGCACCAGGATCCTGGCGGCGGAGGAAGCAGCCGGCTGGCGGCTGATGGCGAGCCTGACGGCCGAGCAGCAATCGCTCGCGCGGCTCGGGATCGAGCTGCCGTTCGACGGTCAGGGCTCGGGCTTCCAGGACAATGTCGTGGTCCCCTATCAGGGTATCAGCTACGCGAAGCTGAGCGCGGCCCAGCAGGCGGCGCTGGTCGATCTGGTGGCGCTGTTCGTCGGCCGCATGCCCATGGCTCATGCGGCGCTGAAGATGGCGGAGGTGAGGGCGCACCTCGACGAGACGTGGTTCGCCTGGATTGGCCTGCACGACGAGACGAGCCCGTTCTATTACCGCGTGCACAGCCCCGTGGTCTGGCTGGAGTACTTCAACCAGCCGTTCATCGCGCTGCCCGGCAAGGGCTTCAGCCGCCACCACGCACACGGCCTGATGCGGACGCCCAACGGCAACGACTACGGACGGGCATGGCTCGCCCAGTACCGCAAGGCGGGTTGAGGCCACTGGCCGTACACGGCGAGCGTAACCGGATGTCCCGCGGCTAGGCCGCCCCGCTGATCGGCTGGCGGGACAGCGTGGCCGCGACCGCTACCGGCGCCCGCTGCGCCCCGCCGATCATCCGCTCCTTCGGCAGCAGGATGCGGGCCGTGGTGCCCTGCATCCGCGAGGAGCTGAGTTCGAGGCGCCCCTGATGCGCTTCCGCCAGCACCCGGCAGATGGTCAGGCTGGCGTTGCGCGCGATGGCGGAGATCGCCGGGTCGGGCCGGCTCACCGATTGCAGGTTCAACACCTGCCGGATCACGTCCTCGGTGATCTCGGGCCCCATGTTATAGCGCGACAATCTGGATGAGAACGGCGCGTCAATCAGGATGAGACGAGGCGGCCGAGCGAAGTGATGATTGACGCTGGCCGCGCCATTGGCAAGCGCTTTGATTGACGTTCCGCGTCAATCAGCGTCCGGTTTGTCGGTTTTCT
>CAMDBL010000026.1 GCA_945889015.1 Devosia equisanguinis | reverse complement strand
TCGACGTCGAGGTTGGCCTCCTTGAAGAAGCCCTTGTCGATGGCGACGAACAACGGCAGCGAGGACGAGACCGGGAACACGCCGACGCGCACCTTGTCTTGCGCCCATCCCGCGTCCGCCGAGACGACGGCCGCCCCTGCCGCCAGCAGCACCGCAATCGACGTCCGTAACGCGCGCATATCCGTCTCCTTCGATTGGGGCCCGACGGTCGTCGGACACCGTTGCACATAACTTCGGGCGGGCGCGCGGGGGCCGGACCTCGGGCCTGCGTGCCTGCCGCCCTATTCTCCCACGTCCACGATCGCGATCACCGGGCCGCCGCCGTGCGGACCCTGGTGCATGGCATCGACCGAAACGAACACGCACGGATCGCCGATGGCGGCGGCTGCGACACCGCCGACCGCCGCCTTGGAATGGCGGTGATGATGCACGTCGCTGTCGTCGAGCATGATCTGGCGGCGGCCGCGCAGGCGCGCGCGCTTGTCGGCCTCGCACTTCATGAACACGTTGACGACCTTGCCGCCCAGATCGGAGGCGCGCGGGCGATCCGGCAGCTCGAGGCCGGCATTGCGGATCGCATCGTAGATACCGTCGATGTCGAGCGCGTCCTTCATGACGCTGTGACCGATGCGGTAGCGTCCGCCGGCCCCATCGCGATTGCCCATCAGCACGATCTGCGCCTTGGTCAGCTCGACGCCGGACGAGCAGGAGGCGACCGAGGAATAGAGGTCGAGGTTGCGGCAGATCTCTTCCGCCTTCGGCATTTCGATCTCGCCGAGCGCCACTGCGACGCCGAGCGCGGTGGTGCCGTTGGAGACACCCATCGAGGAATGCACCTCGCAGGCGCATGTGTTCCCACGGCTGGCGGCCGCCTGCACATCCTCGATGGTGAGAAGGGGGGTCTTGGTCTGGACATAGTGCACGTCGCGGGGATCCGTGATCCCGGCGTCCTTCATGGCGAGACGGACGGCGTCCGCCACCTTCTCGACCATCGCCAGCCGGCCGATGTCCTCGGGCAGCAGATCGACGCTCATCGAGGTGCCGATGGAGAGCCGTGCCTTGCCCTTCGTGCCTGTTTTCGGGGTCTCGGCAAATATGGTCGCATGCGGAGTGATGACGCCGTCGCAGCCCCCCGACCACACCATCGGGATCGCCTTGACCGTCGCCTCGTCGCGCGTGCCGTGCTGCATCAGAACGGCTCGATAGGCCTGGTCGGACAGGATGCGGGTGAAGTCGTTGACGCCGCCGTTGCCTTCGGTCTTGCCGACCACGGCGACGACCTCGTCCGCCTTGAACCTGCCCGTCTCGATCAGCTCGCCGAGCCCGGACGCATCCATCACCGACTTGATCTCGATCTTCGCGACTTCGACGGCCATCGTGTTCCTCTTTGTTCGCAGTGTTTCGTCCCTGGAGCCCGTCAGAGGCGGGCTTTCCGTCTTTCCTGCATCATGCGCTCGAAACCCGGACCGCGGTCGATCATTTCGAGCGGCTTGCGCGTGCCGGCGATGTCGCGGCGCGCCTGCATGGTGGCCGCCTCGTCGATCCTGAGCCCTTCCCCGTCGGCGGAAAGGACGACGCCGTACTGCGCGCGGGCCGCATCCGCCGACACCTTGCCGTCACGCACGTCGGCGAGCACCAGCTCGACCTCGCGCTCGAGCGGGTCGCCCCAGCCGCCGCCGCCGGTGGTGGTGACGACGAGAAGCTGGCCGGCTTTCACCGGCTGGTCGTCGACGAGCCCGCCGAGCCGGACGGGGTGACCCTCGGGGTCGACGGTGACGAGGAACGGCTGTCCCGCCTTGCCGCCGTTGACGCCGTAGCAGCCGAGCCCGACGCGATCGGCGGTGACGATAGTGTGGCAGTCGACCAGGGCGCGATAATGCTTCTCGTAGCCGAGCCCGCCGCGCCGCTTGCCGGCGCCGCCCGAGTCCGTCCTCAGCGCCAGCTTTTCAACGATCAGGGGAAACCGCGTCTCGGTGAACTCGGCCGGCTGGTTTCGGCTGTCGGGCACGATGTGGATGGCGTCGTTGCCGTCGGCGTAGTGTCGCCCGCCCGAGCCGCCGCCGAGAACCTCGCGCGACAGGAACGGCTTGCCCTCGCGATCGGTGCCGTAGAAGCCGGTGTAGCGGATCGTCTCCTGGTCGGCCGGCATCCGTCCGTCGACGGCGTGTGCGATCACGCCCGCCAGCAGGCCGAGACAGCGCAGCAGCACGAACGAGCGGGCGTTGGTCGGCGCCGGCCACACCGGCGTGATCAGCGTGCCTTTCGGTGGAAAGACGATGTCGATGACCTCGCACACGCCCTCGTTGACGTTGAGCTCGGCGGCGCGCTCGGGGCTGTCGGCGAGATTGCGCAGGATCGGCGCAATCCACTTCTTGAGGAATACGCCGTCGGCATAGTCCGCGGGCCAGTTGATCGGTCCTGGCGACTGCGGATCGGTGCCGGTGAAGTCGAGCACGATCCTGTCGGGCGTCTTGGTCATCTTCAGCGCGATGCGATGCAGCTCCGGCCCGCGCTCGATGTAGTCCTCCCAGTGGTAGGTGCCGTCGGCGATCTTGACGAGCAACTCGTTGCGGAAGGTGTCGCGGCAGCGCTGGAGGATCGCCTCGAACGCGGCCTCCACCGTCTCGCGTCCGAAATGCTCGAACAGCTCCGCCATCCGTCGCGCGCCCATCAGGCAGGCCTGGATCTCACTGTCGAGATCGGCCGCCAGCATGTCCGGCACGCGGGTGTTGCGGCGGATGATCGTCAGCACTTCCTCGTTGCGCTTGCCCTCTGCATAGAAGCGGATCGGCGGTACCGCGAGGCCCTCCTCGAACACGCTCGCCGCGGTGCCCGGCATCGAGCCCGGCACGCGGCCGCCGATGTCGTCGTGGTGGCCGAAGGCCTGGATGTAGGCGACCACCTCACCGGCGTGGAACACCGGCACCGTGCTGCAAAGGTCCGGAAGATGCCCGATCGCACCCTCGGTCAGGTAGGTGTCGTTCATCAGGAACACGTCGCCGGGACGCATCGTCTCCGGCGGATAGTCGCGCACCACGGCGTTGGGGATCGCCGAGTAGGAGCGTCCCGTCAGCTTGCGGCAATAGCGGTCGAACAGGCCGACACGGTAATCATGTGCCTCTCGGATCATCGGGCTGCGAGCGGTACGCTCGATCGCGTATTCGATCTCTCGCTCGATCGAGTTCAGCGTGCCCTCGATGATCTGCAGCGCGATCGGATCGATCCCGGGCGTGCCCCTTTGGGGCGCGACCGGCCAGGGGTGACGATTGTCCGAGGTCGCGCTCATGACTTCACTCCCGAGCGGATGATCAGGATGCCGTGCGGGTCGACGGTGAGGCGCTGTCCGGGAAACACCACCGTGGTCGAGCCGAACTCCTCGACGATGGCCGGCCCGGTCAGCTCCTGGCGGGCGCCGAGCGCGGCGCGCTCGATCACCGGCGTTTCGACGTAAGCCCCCGAGAACCACACGCGCCGTGTGGCCCGGGTCGCCGCCGCACCAGTGCCGGCCGGGATCTTCGGCAGCCGTGGCCGCTCGATGGCGCCGAAGCCGGACACCCGCCAGTTGACGATCTCGACGCGCTGGACGTCGCGATAGTCGTAGCCGAAGGTTCGGGCGTGCGCGTCGTGGAAGCTCGCCGCGATCCGCTCCACGAGACCGGCCGTCACGGGACCATCGCCGACCCCGACGCGGACCTCCATCGACTGGCCGACGTAGCGCACGTCGGCCTCGCGCACGAGGCGGATGTCGGAGCGGGCGATACCGTCCTTCTCGAGCGTGGATACGGCCTCCGCCTCGAGCCCTGCGAAGATGTCGGCCAGCGCGGCGAGATCGACCGCGTCCTCGTGCATGACCTTGGTGCGCACCTGATCCGTGCGCCAGTCGACGGCGAGCAGTCCCAGCGCCGAGAGGTTGCCGGGGCTCGGCGGCACCAGGCAGGCAGCCATGCCGAGCAGCTCCATTACCGCCGCCGACTGCGCCGGGCCGGCACCGCCGAACGACAACAGCGCGAAGCGGCGCGGATCGATGCCGCGCTGGATCGTCATCTGGCGGATGCGGTCGGCCTGGCTCCAGTTGGCGATGTCGATGATGCCTTCCGCCAGTTGCTCGATCGAGTGACGCCCCCCGAGCTTGGCGGTGAGCGCTGCGATGCCGTCGCGCGCGCGGCCGACGTCGAGCGCGATGCCGCCGCCGATCAGTGCCGGCGGCAGGCGACCGAGCACGAGGTTGGCGTCGGTGATCGTGGGTTCGCCGCCGCCGCCTGGATAGCTCATCGGGCCAGGAACCGCACCGGCGCTGCGCGGGCCGACCTTGAGGCGCCCCTCCCGGTCGAGGTGCGCGATCGAGCCGCCGCCGGTGCCGATGGTCTCGATCGCGATCATCGGAATGCGAACGGGAAACGGGCCGACGGAGCCTCCAGTGGTGATCGAAGGCGCGCTGCCCTCGATCAGGCAGAGGTCGGTGGAGGTGCCGCCGGCGTCGAGGGTGACGAGATCGGGAAACCCCGCGAGATCGGCGATCACCGCCGAGCCGAGCGCGCCGGCGGCCGGTCCCGACAGCGCCGTCGTGATCGGCTTGCCGACCACCTGCTCCGCGCTCATCACGCCGCCCGAGGACTGCATGACCAGGAACGGCACCTCGGCGAGACCGGCGCCGAGTTCGGTCTTCACCTGCGCGAGATAGCGGGTGACGTAGGGTTTCACGAACGCGTCGACGAGCGTCGTCACCGTGCGCTCGTACTCGCGATACTCCGGCAGGACCTCGCAGGAGATCGAGACGGCGACGCCCGGCAGCTCGCGTGCCAGGATCTCGGCGACCCGCCGTTCGTGCGCATCGTTGGCGTAGGCATGAATCAGGCAGACGCCGACCGCATGCACGCCGGCCGCCTTCAGTCGGGCGGCCGCGGCGACGACGGAGGCCTCGTCGAGCGGCTTCAGTTCGTGCCCGCGCACGTCGAGGCGGCCGCCAGCCTCAAGCACGAGATGCAGCGGAACCAGGCGGTCGGGTTTCACCCAGAAATAGGAGTTGCCATAGCCGTCGGGTACGGACTGGCGCGCGATCTCCAAAACATGCCGGAACCCCTCGGTGACGATCAGTCCGAGGCCGGACACCTCGCCCTGCAGCAGGGCGTTGGTGGCGACGGTGGTGCCGTGCGCCAGGCCGGCCAAGTCGGCCGCCGGCTTCCCGGTGGAGGCGAGGATCGACTTGACGCCGTCGACGAGCCCCAGGGCGGGATTGGCGGGTGTGCTCGGCACCTTGGTGACGGCGAGGGCACCGGTCGCGCCATCCACCAGAACGATATCGGTGAAGGTGCCGCCCGTATCGATGCCGATGCGGAGGCGGCGAGGCCGAGAGTTTGCGGTGACGCTCATGCGTGCCTGCACTCCCCGACATAGGCGGCACCGGCATTTCGGCGCCGCGTGAGGGCAACTGGTGGGCATTACAAATTCGAACTTGCTCCAAGTCAAAGCGTGATTGAAGATCGAGCTATCGGTTTTTCCGAAACCAGGGACCAGCGATGGTCCGGCCTTCGGGACGCCGATCGATCTGCATTGGAAAAGGGGCGTTCGACCGGTGGAGTTCCGCCAGATCCGCTACGCGCTCGCCGTCGGCAGGGACCGCAGCTTCACGCGAGCGGCGGCGCGCCTCAACGTCTCGCAGTCCGCGATCAGCGAACAGGTCAAGCAGCTCGAGGCCCGGCTCGGCTTCTCGCTGTTCCGGCGCACAGGCCGTGGGGTCGAGGTCACCGACGCGGGGCGGTCCTATCTCGCCGAAGCCCAGCGGGTGGCGAGCGACTTGATGAACCTCGCCGACGTGGCGCGGCGATTGAAGGGGCGCGACCTGGAGACGATCACGTTCGGGATGGGCTCGGGCATGGCGCCGCTGATCGTGCCGGCCCTGTTCGCGCGGTCCGAGCTCAGCCCCCGCCAGCCGCGCCTGCACATTCGTACGGCGCCGACGCGCGTCGTCTTCAGCGAACTGTTCGAGGAGCGCCTCGATGCAGCCTTCGCCGTCAACGCGGAGGCCGAGCGCATCCCCGCCGGTCTCGTCTCGGAGCGTCTGGGCGAGGTGGAGATGGTGCTCGCGGTGCCGCGCAATCATCGCCTGACGAAGCTGCGCGAGCCGGTGGACCTGGCCCGCGTGTTCGACGAGCCGCTGATCATGAGCGAGCTGGGCATCGGCTACGGGCAGATCCTCTCCGATCTGTTCGACGGGCTTGGCTTGCGGCCGAACCTGCTGTCGGTGGTCGACAACATCGAGACGCAACTGGTCATCGTCCGCTCGGGAGCCGGCGTGGCGTTCGTTCCGGCCGAGGCGGCGGCGCTCGACGCGGAGTGCGGTACGGTAGCCTGCGTGCGCGTCACGCCGCCGCCGGTTTTCGATCTGGGCTTCTATCGGCGCCGCCAGCCGCTCTCGCGGACCAAGGAAGCCGCCATGAAGCGTATCCCCGACCTCGTGCGGCAACACATGATGCGCGGTTGAATGCGCATTCCCGCCCTGCGGGATGGCTGGTTGCGCCAGCTGGGGGGAGCGTCCTATCGTTGCCGGGGCACAAACGATGAGATCTGGGAGGAGCATATGAAGCCGCGCGCCGAGCGCATGGTGAACACCGCACGAGGGCCGGTGCTGCAGGGCATCACGTGCCGCGGCTGTGGTGCGCGCAGCTTTCCTCCCGCCCGCTTCTGCCGCTCCTGCCACTCCGAGGACATCGACGTCATCGCGCTCGCGCCGACCGGCCGGATCGAGGCGGTCGGGGCCTTCGACAAAACCGCCTTCGGCGAGATCCGCCTGTCGGACGGCATGCTCGTCGCCGGCGGCATCGAACCGGTCGCCGCGGCCAAGGTCGGCCGTTCGGTCAAATTCGCCCCGAAGGACGACATCGTCCGCTTCGAGATCGTTGACTAGCCCCAGCCGGATCACCCAACAGCGAGCTTCGACCATGAGCGACGTCTACATCATCGGCGTGGGTCAGACCCGCTTCACGCGGCAGTCCGAGCGCGGGCAACAGGACATGGCCGAGGAGGCCGTCACGCTGGCATTGAAGGACGCCGGCGTCCAGATCGCGGACATCGAGGCGGTGTTCAGCGCCGCGGCCCGCCAGCGCGGCGGCAACGGCCAGCGCTGCATGAAGGACATGGGGCTCAACGGCACGCCGATCGTCAACGTCGAGAACGCCTGCGCCTCCGGCCCGACCGCCGCCCGCGAAGCCTACGCCTGGATCAGGGCGGGGCTGTGCGACATCGCGCTGGCGTTCGGCACCGAGACGCTGTCGAGCATGGGCAAGGGCCCGCTCGAGCTGCCCAAGGGGCAGTGGATGTTCGACGCCGGCCTGACGCTGCCGACCTGGTACGCGATGCAGGCCTCCCGCCACATGGCCGAGCACGGCCTGAAGAAAGAGGAGCTGGCGAGCGTCTCGGTGAAGAGCCGCAAGCTGTCGCAGCACAATCCGTTCGCGCATTTCCGCAAGGAGGTGTCGCTGGAGGAGGTGCTGGCCTCGCCTCTGATCGCCGATCCGCTGACGCTGATGCAGTGCTGTCCGAAGACAGATGGATCGGCCGCCGCGGTCCTCGTCTCCGAGAAGGCGATGCGCAGGATCGGTGCGCAGGGCCGGGCCGTGCGCATCCGTGCGACCGCGCTCGGCTCGGGTGTTCCGGTGTTCACGGACAAGCCCGTCATGCCGACGCCTCGGCGCGTCGCGATCAAGGCGCTGGAGATGGCAGGCATCGGGCCCGAGGACCTGGACGTGGTCGAGGTGCATGACGCCTTCACCATCGGCGAGATCCTCTATACCGAGGCACTGGGATTGTGCGCGCCCGGCGAGGGCGGGCAGTACGCGGCCACGGGCAAGTCGCTCCCCAACAGCGGCTACACGGCCGTCAACACGTCGGGCGGGCTGCTGTCACGCGGTCACCCACTGGGTGCGAGCGGGCTCGCTCAGATCGGCGAGATCGTCACCCAGCTCCGGGGCGAGGCCGGCGCACGGCAATGCGACGGCGCCCGGATCGGCGCCGTGCATACGATGGGCGCCAACGAGTTCGAGCTCGATGCCAACGTCTGCTCCGTGTTCGTGCTCGAGGGGGCGTGAGGCGAGACCCATGTCCTACCTGACCCTCACCGATACGGCGACGACGGCGCATCTGTTCAAGCATGCGGGACTGCGTCATGCGGCGAGGCCCGCGCTGGTCTGGGGTGGCAACACGCTGACCTACGCCGGGCTGGAGCGCGAACTCGCGGCGATGGCCGAGGCATTGCGCGCGCATGGCATGAAGAAGGGTATGCGCGCCTGTCTGCTCGCCGGCAATCGGGCCGACGCGCTGATCGTCACGTACGCGGCGCAATCGCTGGGCATGGCAACGACGGCGCTGCATCCAATCGGCGGCGAGGCGGACCACCGCTTCGTGCTGGAGGACAGTGGTGCGGACATTCTGGTCTACTGCGAGCGCGAGTTCAGCGAGCGGGCGCTGGCGCTCGGCCGCGCACTGCCGAAGTTGAAGGTGGTGCCGCTCGGCTCGCGGGCGAATAGCGGCCTCTCGACGCTGGCCGAGCCGTATCTCGGCGCTGGGTGGAAGATAGATGCCGAACCGGCGGACATCTCGCGCATTTCCTACACCGGCGGCACGACGGGCAAGCCGAAGGGCATCATCCATCGCCACCGCTCGAACATGATGGCGGCGATCATGACCCGGACCGCCTGGGACTGGCCGGCCGAAGTGCGCTTCCTGTCGGTGACACCCTTGTCGCACGCGTCGGGAACGATGTTCCTGCCGGTGGCGCTGCAGGGCGGCGCCATGCATATCGCGCCGCGATTCACGCCGAAATCGTACGCGGACATCACGTATGCCGAGCGCATCACCTGCGGCTTCCTGGTACCGACGCAGATGCTCCGCATTTTGGATGAAGCCGATCTCGACGAGGCGGGCATCCGCGCTGTCTCGATGATCCTCTACGGTGCGGCGCCGATCGCGCCCGAGCGGCTGAAGCAATGGCTGGAGCGGTTCGGCCAGAACCTCCAGCAACTCTACGGACAGGCGGAATCACCCAACTGCTTCACGGTGCTGCCGCCGCATCTGCACGACCTGAAGCATCCCGAGCGTCTCGCGTCGTGCGGCATCGCCAATCCGGGCATGCAGATCGCGGTGCTGGATGGCGACAATCGTCCGGTGGCGGATGGGCAGCCCGGCGAGTTGTGCGCTCGCGGGCCGAGCATCATGGAAGGCTACCTGAACCGTCCTGAGGAGACGGCGAAGGCGCTGGCCGGCGACTGGCTGCATTCCGGCGACGTCGCGATGCGCGACAAGGACGGCTTCTTCTACCTGGTCGGGCGCGCCAAGGACATGATCATCACCGGTGGCTTCAACGTCTACCCCAAGGAGGTGGAGGACGTCATCGCCATGGATCCCGACGTCGCCGCCGTCGCCGTGATCGGCGTACCCGATCCCGAGTGGGGTGAGGCGGTCAAGGCCTGCATCGTGCCCAAGCCCGGCGCCCGTATCGACACCGCGCGCATCATCGCCGCGGTCAAGGCCGCCAAGGGCAGCGTCTATGCGCCCAAGTCGATCGACGTCGTCGACGACGTTCCGCTGACGCCGCTCGGCAAGCCCGACAAGGTGGCGCTGCGCAAGCTCTACTGGAAGGACCAGACGCGCTCGATCGCGTGAGGCCCTGGGCGAACGTGTCGAGGTCTCGGTTCCGTTCCGATTATGCCGCAATCGGCATTAAGCCCGATCCGCGGTCGCATTGGCCCGATTGGGGCGAATTCCCAAGAGTGTTCAGTCGGCTGTTTCGGATTATTCCCGCTCGTGCGAGGAAAAATGCGCGGACGTGCCATGAAATGATCTCTGCCGCGCCACATTGCATCCCATATTCGAGGCTCTCATGATAAGTGCCGCGACGGAGAATGGGCTCACCTCCGGGTGGCCCGCCATCGCGGGTGAGGCTTCCGAGGGGAACCGGAAGCCGGCGCGACAAAGCCGTCGCGCAGCGAACCGGGGGACCTTCGGCTCGCTCCTAGAAAATCCGATGTGGTGCGACCGGTCGCGTGGGCCGGCGGCCCGCGTCGCCAAACGCCTCTTGTCCGGCGGTATCGCCGACGGGGCTTCGTCGTAGCGTCGAGGATCGCGGGACCTTGGGACGCCACCGGCCGCAGTGCGGCTGGCGGGCTGTCGTGTGCTCGCCCGCCTTTCCGCCGGTTGCGTTTCCAGCTGATTGCGTTTCGGGTTCGAAATCTGTCGCTGCCGATCTGAAACGCGGCGCCGCCGGCCGTAGGCGCTTCGAGGAATTCCGGCCGCGTCGAATCGTTGTCGTCATGCCCTGCCGGAGATGTCTCGATGAGGGGAAAAACCGTTTCGGAGAATAAGCGGATCGAGGACGGTAAAAGAGTGCAGATCGAGATGTGTGCGTTTTTGTTTGTTCTTGCGGCTGTAATCGTCACCTCCGCGCTGTTCGAGCGCGGGCCTGGGAACGTCGTCGTGGTCGCCTCGGGCGCGACAATGGATACCGGAAAATCTCACGCTCGGATGGCGGATGAGACGGGTGCGCTGCCGGCGCACGATCCGAATACCATCCCAGCCTCGGCACCCGACACGTGCCCCGGCTGCGCGACGTCGCCTCCCGACCGGAGTGCCCTGACTTCGCAACGCCAACCCGCTACGCCGCCCCGCTCGTGGGTGCAGGTCCGCACCGCGCCCACGATGGTGCGTGCACACATCGACGGGCGCGCGCTGGTCGTCGCGGGCGCGCGCGCGGGACCGAGCGTGGATTATGCACTCGGCGGCATGGTCGTCCGCAACGCCGCCCGTCCCCGCGGCGCCCCCTCGACAGGGCCGCCAGACCGGGTCTGCAGGCCGGCTGCCGCGAGCACCTTCTGATCCGCCGGCTGGCTCCAAGCAACATCCTTCCGTCGTCAGCTTATGGGCACTTGTCATGCGTCAGCTCGTCAGCATCACGTATAATGGCACCACCTTCTCCGCCTACCCGGGTGACGTTCTCCTCGATGCCGCGTTGCGAGCAGGTGTCGGCATGCCGCACGACTGCCGCTCCGGCGTCTGTGAGACGTGCGTGGTGCGCATCGTCTCAGGCGCCACCGAAGGCGGCGAGGGACCAGAGCCGGGCACGGTCCGCGCCTGCGAGGCGCGCGTGCTCGGCGATGTCGAGGCGGAGACCGAAGTGCTACAGGCACCCGCGACGTGCCGCGGCAAGGTCGCCGCCATCACGCAGCTGTCCGAGAATGTGACCGAGATTGCGGTTGCGCCGTCGCGCCCGCTCTCTGTGCGGCCGGGCCAGTACGTGCATGCGGAGTTCAATGGATTGCCGCGGCGGGCGCTGACGCCCACCCGTCCGCTCGACGCCCGCATCGACGACGAGTTGATGCGGTTCCACGTCGAGCACCGCGACAAAGGCCGGCTGTCGGGGGATCTCGGCACATCGATCAAGGTCGGACATCGCGTCGATCTGACCGGCCCGTTCGGCAGCGCCTACCTGCGGCGAGGTTTGCAAAACCGCCTGGTGCTGGTGGCCGGCGGCACAGGCTTCGCCTCGATCTGGGCGATCGCCGATGCGGCTCTGCGCGAGCGGCCTCAGCGCTCGATCCTGCTGATCGTCGGCGCGCGAACGTTGAAGGATCTCTACATGGTGAAGGCGCTCGGCATGATGGCGACGTGCCCGCACGTGCGGATCATCGTCACTTGCGAGGAGCGCCAGACGCTGTCGCCCGTGATCATGCCCGGCCAGCCCGCGGATTACCTGCCGCCGCTGCTGTCGCGCGATGTCGTGTTCGCGGCGGGGCCGGCGGCCCTGGTCGACGCGGTGGGCGAGGCAGCGGCGGTGTCGGGGGCGGCATTCTACGGCGAGGCATTCCTGCCGGCCGGCGAGGAGGATTCGCGAGGCTGGCTGTCCCGCGTGCTGTCGCGCGCAGGCTCCGGTCTCACCGATCCGCCGCCGAAGGTGCCGTCGCGGACGCCGGTTTCGCTGCAGCCGCGGCTGCATGCGCTGCCGCGGCCCGGACAATTGATCCGAACTCAGGCCGGGCCGGGGACATCGCTGCGTCCGCCGCCGCTAGCGGGTGGCGTGGTCCGCGCCAGCAGCACGCGCTGATACACGCGGCCGATACCGACGAGCACGGCGCCGACACAGATGAAGGATAGCGCGCGCCAGAATCCCGAGACGTCGGCGAGATCGATCAGTACGAGCTTGACCAGAACCACCGCGAGCAGCAGGCCGGAGGCGACGCGGGCCTCTAGCGAGTGCCGCCAGAAGCCATAGGCGAGGAGCGCCACGGCGAGCACCAGCCAGGCCGCCGTATAGCCCCACACCTCCGCACTCGTCGTATGGCGGAGAAATCCGATCTGCGGACCCTGGAAGGCATGCCGTACCGCAAGGCTCACGTAGCCGTACAGCAGCAGGATACCGGCGACGGCGGCCGTGCGAACGTACCAGGCGGGCCGGACGCCGCGTGCCGTACGCGCCACCAGCAGCGTCAGCAGTCCAGGCAGCAGATAGGCCAGGACCAGGGTATTGAAGGCCTTGGGGCCGGCGATGATGGCGTTGGTCACGAGCGGATTGTCGACAACGCCGAGGCCGATCGCGATCAGCAGCAGCGACAGCATCGCGAATGCCATCGACGCCGTGCGGAAAACGACGTTGGATCGCGCCAGATCCATCCGGGTCAGTACATAGGTGAAGCCGAGCGAGGTCATCGCCATCAGTCCCTGCTCGACGTGGCCGGCGACCGGCTTGCCGATATCGCCACCGCTCATCGCGTGATGGATCTCGAAAAACGCCAGCAGGCCCGCGAACAGCACCGCGAGGCCGTCGCACAGACGCACGGCGAGATCCTCGCCCCGTCGCCGCAACAGCACGGCGGCGAGCGCGAAGGCGCAGGCCGGCACGCCATAGCCGGCGAGCAGCCAGTTGAAGACCGGGCGGGTGCCGATGGCGTCGCCCGCGATGCGCGGGTCCCAGGCCATGCGGGCGAGAACGACGAGCCCGATCGCGGCGACGGCGTAGCGCAGCAGGGGGATCTCGCGGCGCGTGGCGACGAAGGCGGTGCCGAGCGCCGACAGCGCGAACGCGACCGTCAGGTAGCCGCGTGACAGGGAGGCGACCAGCGCGAAACTGAAGGCGGCGATGGCGGCCGCGGCAAAGGCGCCGGCTGCGAGATTGTAGGCAGGACTGGGATCGAGCCCATTGGCTTGCGCGGCACGCTCGGACCGGTCGAAGCGGTCGGCGGCCAGGGCCATCACGGCGGCAACCGCGACGCCGGCGCAGCCGAAATAGATCGAGCTGTCGAACTGGGTGACGCGCAGATAAATGAGCGCCAGTGCGGCGAGAGCCGGCACGGTGGCGGCGAGCCCATAGAACGCCGCGGTGGAGGTCGGCAGCAGGCGGCCGCGCCACAAGCGGTGCTCGGCGATCGCGGCGGCGGGGACCACCGACAGCGCCGAGAACAGCAGATAAGACCAGACGTTCTCGGGCAACCTCAGCAGGCGCGACATCTCGGGGGCGAGCAGGCTCGACGGCACCGGCTCGGCGAGGCCGCGCCAGCCGAGCACGATGCACAGCCCGACAATGCCAGCCATCGCGGCTGTCGCGGCGATCGGCGCCGAGAGCCAAGCCGCGGCCGCGAGCAGCGTCGACATCGCCAGCGTGAACGGCAGCCACAGGCCGTGACTGTAAGGCACTGCGATCGATACCATCACGATCAGCAACATCAGGGCCGCCAGCGCCGCCGTGCCGATCCAGTCGGGCGATGCGTCCTCGTCGGCGACGGCGGCATGAGGTTCGAGCCCCATGAAGAAGATCGCGAGGCCGGTTTGTAGAGCCGCGTGCAGCATGGCGGCGAAGATCCAGGCGTCGAGACCGCGGCTGGCCTCGAATGCGAAGACGATCCCCCAGGCGACCGCGCCGCCGACGGCCACCGCGGCCAGCCAGAGCCAGCGGCGGTAGCGGGCGAGCAGGAATGCGGCGATGGCGACGGCGGCGAAATAGACCAGCAGCGGCCACGGCGAATGACTGTCGGAGGTCAGCAGCAGCGGCGTCGCATAGGAGCCGGCGAGGCCGAGGGCCGCAAGCGCAGGGCCGTGAAGGATCGCGGACCACATGGTGGCCAGCGCCACCGCGCCGAGCAGCAGGAAGGCGATCGCGGGGCCGATGAAGCCATACAGGCCGTGTGCGGCATAGATCGTGCCGAAGGCGACGGCGGTGCCGGCGGCGGTCAGCACGCTCGGAATGTGCGCGGCGGGCAGCTGCGGGACGTTGTGCAGGATCTCGCCGCGGCGCGATTTCTCGCCGAGCCCGAGCAGCGCGAGCGACAGCAGCGCTCCGAGCGCGACGCGCACACCGGGGCCGAGCAACCCGGCCTCGATCGAGTAGCGGACAAGGAAGATGCCGCCGAGGGCGAGCGCAAGACCGCCGACCAGCACCGACCAGTGCGCACCGAGGCGCTCCTCGAGGCTTTGCGTGCGGGCAACCGCGGATGAGGGCTCCGGCGGCGATCCGGCATCGTTGGCAGGCGTGACCGGCGGCACCGAGGTCGGCGTCGCAGAGGACCAGGAGGCCGGCGGCTGCACCGATGGCCCGGATGGCGGCTGAGATTGCGGCTCTGGCGGCGGTGCGGCGGTGGATGGCCTGTCCGCCACCGAGCCGGCCTGAGCTGCCGGGCCGCCGCGCCGCAGCCCGGCGATCTCGATCTGCATCTCGCGGATCGCGGCCTCTGCGCGCTCCAACCGGCCTTGCAGCGTCTCGCCACGCCTGCGCGTGAACCAGAACACGAAGCCGAGAAGCGCGATCAGCCAGAAAAGATCGGTGAGCATGGCGTGGCCCGGTTGGTGGCGAGCGAATCACGAGCGACGCGACGACCTCGTGCTTATGCTGTCAGTGCTGCCCGCCCGCAAGGCCGCGGATGATTTTAATCAGGCCACGCATCAAGGTTCCGACGACCAGGCCGATCATCAGCAGCAGAATGGCCTTGGGGCTGAGTTCTCCGAACAGCGTGCCGTAGGCGGCGTTGGAGGATCCCTTGAACCAGAGGTCGAGCTGGCTCGCCCAGAGGTCCAGCACGCTCTTCGAGAGGCGGACAAGCCAGCCGAATGTGGTGTCGAGCCTGTACAAGTTGAGCCAAGTGTAGACCAGCATGGTCGCGACCAGCTCGAGAATGAGCAGCGCGGCCACGCCGAGAACGCCGCCGATGGCCTTGCCCACGAGCCCCGTCGCAGATGTCCGTTCCATGGTGTGCTCCTGCCGATCCGACCGTTACGCGACCAACTTAACCCGGAATGCGGCGGTTTCGATGGCGAACCCGGCCGAGGACGCTGGAGCGGGAGCGCGCGTGCGTGGTAGCGTCCTCGAAAGCACAGGAGGATCGCCATGCGCGAAGTGATGATCACCGGGGTCGGCTCGACGCCGTACGGCAAGCTGGAGGGCCGCAGCATCGAAAGCCTCGCCGCCTCGGCTGCCAACGCCGCACTGTTGCGCGCCGGCGTGGAGCGGGACGAGATCGGCGCGGTTTATCTCGGCAATTTCGCCGGCGGCGCGCTGGCGGGGCAGGAGGTGTTGGCCGGCATGGTCGCCGACGATCTCGGGCTCACCGGCGGCATCCCCTGCACCAAGGTCGAGGGCGCGTGTGCCTCGGGCGGTATCGCTTTTCGCCACGCTGTCCTGGCGGTTGCCACCGGCCAGTGTGACGCGGCGCTCGTCATCGGCACCGAGAAGATGACGTCGGCGACCGGTGCGCAGGTGACGCAGGCGCTGAATTTTGCCATGGACAATCGCGCCGAGGGGCCATCCGGCCTCACCTTTCCGGGCCTGTTCGGCCTGGCTTGGCGGCTGCACGCCGAGCGCTACGGCACCACGCGCGACGACGTCTCGGCGGTTATCATCAAGAACAAGGCGAACGGGCTCAAGAACCCACTGGCGCAGATGGGCGCGACGCTGACGGCGGACGTCATCCGCCAGTCGGCGATGATCGCCGATCCGCTGCAGCTCTACGATTGCTGTCCGGTGTCGGACGGTGCGGCGGCGATCGTAGTGGTCGCGGCCGATCGCGCGCGGAACGCCGCCGACCTGCCGATCCGCGTCCGAGCCGCCGTGCAGACAAGCGGCCCGGCCCGGATCGCCGGCCACGACGATCTATGCAGCTACCTGACCACCCGCCGCGCCGCCGAGCGGGCCTACGCCGCCGCCGGGATCAAGCCCTCGGACCTGGACCTCGCCGAGATCCACGACTGCTTCTCGATGGCCGAGGTGATCCACAGCGAGGATCTGGGCCTCGTCCCGCGCGGCAAGGGCGCAAAATGGGCGCGAGAGGGACGCACCAACGTCGGCGGCGACATCGCCATCAACGCGTCGGGCGGGCTGCTTTCGAAGGGGCATCCGGTCGGGGCGACTGGCGTAGGGCAGATCTACGAGGTGGTCAAGCAGCTGCGCGGCGAGCACGGCAACCAGGTGAAGGGCGCCCGCCTCGGCCTGTCGCAGAACGTCGGCGGCGCCGGTGTCGCCTGCACCGTCACAATCCTGGAGCGTTCCGATGCTTGAAGCGTCCGCCGTCGATGCGATCGCCATGCCGATCGTGAAATGCTCCGCCTGCGGCGCGCTCGATCCTGGCCCGCGCGAGATCTGCCCCAAGTGCCATCAGTCGACGTTGCAGCCGGCGACGGTGCCGGGCGTCGGCAAGCTCGTCTCGTGGACGCTGATCCGCCGCCCGCCGGCCCAGTACCGGGAGGACGGACAGTATGCGGTGGCGATCGTGCGTCTCGACGCCGGCGTACAGGTGACGGGGCGGCTCAAGGATCCGAGCGAGGCGATCAAGCCGGGCGCGCGCGTGCGTGCGGTGGCCCCGGTACGCGGGACGGTGTTGTTCGTGGCCTACTGACGCATAAAGTGGGAAATCGGAAGCCGGAACTCGGAAGTCGGCATGCTTCGGGTTCTACGTCTCCGACTTCCGACTTCTGACTTGTGGAGCGAAGCGACATGCTACTCGGCTGCATCGCCGACGATCTGACCGGCGCGACCGATCTGGCGCTGATGCTCACCCGCGCCGGCATGCGCACGGTGCAGGTGATGGATGTCCCCGCCCCCGGCGATGCGCTCGACGGGTTCGACGCCGTGGTCGTCGCGCTCAAGTCCCGCACCTGTCCAGCGACAGATGCAGTGGATCTGTCGCTTAGAAGCGCGGATGCCTTGCTGGCACTGGGCGCGCGACAGCTCTTCTTCAAATACTGCTCGACGTTCGATTCGACCAACGAGGGCAACATCGGTCCGGTGGCCGAGGCGTTGCTGGCGAAGCTCGGCGGCGGGCTCGCCATCGTCTGCCCGGCGTTTCCGGCGAACAAGCGCTCGGTCTATCTCGGCAACCTGTTCGTCGGTGATCAACCGTTGGCCGAAAGCCCGATGAAGGATCACCCGCTGACGCCGATGCGCGACAGCAATCTCGTGCGGGTGATGCAGCGGCAGACGAAATTGAAAGTCGGGCTGGTGCCGTTCGGGGTCGTCGATCAGGGCGTGGACGCGATCCGCGCCGCTTATGCGTCCGCCGAGGCTTCCGGCCAGAGCTTCGTCGTCGTCGATGCGATCCTGGACCGTCATCTCTTGGCGATGGGCGAGGCGGCGGCGGCGCACAAGCTGATCACCGGCGGCTCGGGCGTGGCGCTGGGGCTGCCCGGAAATTTCATCCGCCAGGGCCTGATGATGGCATCGCGGCCGCCGGATCGGATGAACGCCCCGAAAGGCCGTTCGGCAATCCTGGCGGGAAGCTGCTCGGTGGCGACGCGCGGTCAGGTGAAGGCCGCCATGGAGGCGGGAATCCCCGCGATGAAGCTCGATCCTGCCCTGATCGCAATGGGCAAGGTCGACGCGGCCGGGGTGGCGGACTGGGTCCTGAAACAGCCCGCCGGCAAGCCACCGCTGGTCTATTCGAGCGACGATCCCGGCGCCGTCCGTGCGGTGCAGGAGAAGCACGGCCGGCTCGAGGCCGGTGCGATGATCGAGCATCTACTAGCCGATGTCGCCGTGCGGCTGGTCAAAGGCGGCGTCAGGCGACTGATCGTGGCGGGGGGCGAGACCTCCGGCGCGGTCGTCAACGGCTTGAAGATCGGCGCGCTGGAGATCGGTCCCGAGATCGACCCCGGCGTGCCCTGGTGCCGCGCTGTCGGCCATGATCTTGTCGTCGCCCTCAAGAGCGGCAATTTCGGCGCCCCGGACTTTTTCACCAAGGCATGGGAGCGGATGGAATGATCTCTGAATCCGCGCTCCGCGACGAGATCTGCCGAACGGGCAAGTCGTTGTTCGACCGCGGGCTGACGCACGGAGCGACGGGCAACATCTCCGTCAAGCTCGCCGATGGCGGTTGGCTGATGACGCCGACGGGCTCCTCGCTCGGCACGCTCGATCCCGCACGGCTGTCGCGGCTCGACGCCCAGGGCCGGCTGATCGGCGGCGATCCGCCGACCAAGGAAGCCTTCCTACACACGACGATGTATGCCGAGCGACCGCGGGCCGGCGCCGTTGTCCATCTGCATTCGCACTATTCCGTCGCGCTGAGCTGCATGGAGGACGTCGACGTAGACGACTGCCTGCCGCCGATCACCGCCTACTCGGTGATGCGCGTCGGTTCGCTGCCGCTGGTGCCGTACTATCCGCCGGGTGACGAAAGTCTTGCTGCGGCTGTCGGCAAGCTCGCCGGCAGGCATCACGCGGTGCTGCTCGCCAATCACGGCCCGGTCGTCGCGGGCGCGACGCTGTCGGCTGCGACCGACGCCATCGAGGAGCTGGAGGAGACCGCGCGGCTGGTGCTGCTGCTGCGCGGGGAGAAATTGAGGCTATTGAACGCGGATCAGGTGACCGAGTTGAAACGGCGCTTTCCCGGGTAGCCGACAAGCAGAAAACAAGGGGAGACACACGAGATGCCCAACAAGATCGATCTGTCCAATCGCGTCGGCGTCGTCACCGGCGGTGCCGTCGGCATCGGCCGCGCGATCGCGGAGCGGCTCACCACCTCGGGCGCCAAGGTCGCCATCTGGGACAGCGATCTCGCCGCCGGCGAGAAGGCGGCGAAGGAGATCGGCGGCGGCGCCAAGGGCTTCCAGGTCGACGTCACTGATCCCAAGTCGGTCGATGCCGCCGCCGCCGCGACGCTGAAGGCGTTCGGCAAGGTCGAGTTGCTGGTCAACAACGCCGGCATCGCCGGACCGACGGCCAAGTCCTGGGACTACGCGGTCGCCGAGTTCAAGCACACGCTCGCGGTCAATCTCGAGGGGCCGTTCAACTGCTGTCACGCGCTGGTTCCCGGCATGATCGCGCAGAACTATGGGCGCATCGTCAACATTGCCTCGATCGCCGGCAAGGAGGGCAACCCTAATGCCTCGGCCTACTCGGCCTCGAAGGCGGGACTGATCGGTCTCACCAAGTCGATCGGCAAGGAGCTCGCCACCTACGACATCACCTGCAACGCGGTGACACCGGCGGTCGCGCGCACCGCGATCCTCGAGCAGATGACGCAGCAGCACATCGACTACATGATCTCGAAGATCCCGAAAGGCCGCACGGTCGAGACCGGCGAGATCGCGGCCCTCGTGGCGTGGGCGGTGTCCGAGGACTGCTCGTTCACGACCGGCGCCGTGTTCGACATCTCCGGTGGCCGCGCGACGTACTGAGCAGCGCTAAACCGTCGGCTCTTCCTTGCACGTTGCGTGCTGGCCCTTGACCCAGGCCTGCGCGGTCCACGCGGGCAGTCCTGGCCGGCGCTCGGCGATGGTCTCGTCGCGGGCGACGAAATAGAACTCGAAGCAATTGGCTCCCTTGCGCACGACGCGGTAGCAGCCGCCGGTGGGCGAGGTGTCGTAGATCGTGCAGAAGGTTCCAGCCCTGAGCGACCAGCGGCCGGTCATGTCGCGGCCCCGTTCTCGGTAGTCGATCCGCCCGTCTGCAGCATAGCTTTCCGAGAACGTCACGCCGTCGGCATAAAGCCCGTCGATGGATTTGCCGCCGAACGCGCTCTGCATGTCGGGCTCGGACATATAGGCCAGCGGCGTCGCAGGGCGGTGGGCGGGCGGAACAGGATCCTCGGCCGCCGCGGCCGAGACGGCGAACGCCGCCAGCGCCGCGATCGGGGCAAGGACGTGCCAGGAGGGATGCAGTGGCCGAATCATGGGAATCTCGGGTCGATCGATCTTCGTAAAGAGTACGCGCACAGAATTGTGACCGGGCCATGCCGGCGGGTGGCGTCCGAGTGAACCGCCAGCCTGCCTCGGACGTTCTAAAGGACGGGAACTATAGCATTTCTCCGAAAGGCACCGATGAGACCGCTCGTCATGGCTACCGCAGCCCTCCTCGCGATGTCGGCTTCCGACGCCTCCGACGCTTCAGCGGCGTCGTCCTCCTATCGATGGAGCAAGCGCCCGCTGTTCATTTTCGCGGGCGGCGTCTCCGACAAGGCCCTGGCCGACCAGCGCCGGATCGTCTCCGGTAGCCGCAACGGCTTCTCCGATCGCGACATGGTGGTCGTCTACGTGGTGGGCGACAGCGTCAGTGCCGAGCTCGGCGGCAAGCCCGGCCAGAGCGCCCAAGCGCTGCGGGCGCGCTACGGCGTCGGCAAATCCGAGTTCAAGGCGGTGTTGGTCGGCAAGGACGGCGGCGCCAAGCTCTCGTCGGGTAAGCCGCTGACGGCGTCGACCCTGTTCGGCACCATCGACGCGATGCCGATGAGGCAGGACGAGATGCGCCGGGGGTGAGTGGCGCCAAGTCTTGAAAAACAATCGCGAAAAGGCCCCGACGCGTCAGCGGTCGGGGCCTTCGAAAAGCATTCGAACCGGCCGCGGCTAGGGACCACCGGCGATGCGAACACTGATCCTCGATCTCGCGATCAGAGACAGATCTGTCCGGCCGGCGTGCAAGTGCCGGTGTTCGTGATGGCGCTGTAGCAGCAGGTCTCGCCGGCCTTGCACTTGAACTTGGTCTGCTTTCCGTCGAGCGCGGTGCCGACGCACTGCTTGTTCTTCGGCTTCTTGGCGGCTTCCGCCCCCGAGGTCGAGATGGCCATGGTCGACAAGGCGACGGCGAGCGAGACGCCGAGAACCGCGAGAATGCGCATGTGTGTTCCTCCTCCAGAGCAATAAACACCGTTAACACTATAGAGGAGGAGGACCTGCACCGGCAGGCGTCCTACGAACGTTTTCCGGGCCTGTGGAGTTTCGGATACAGCTCGAACCGGCAAAAGCAGACGGCGGACCTCTCGGCCCGCCGTTTCGTGTTCCATTCCGGATGTTTGCTGCATCAGCCCATGTAGGCGACGAACTTCGATTGCATATAGGCCGTGAGGCCCTCGATGCCGCCCTCGTGACCGAAGCCCGAATCCTTCATGCCGCCGAACGGCGTCTCGGGCAGGGCGATGCCGTGGTGGTTGATCGACACCATGCCGGCCTCGAGCGCATCGGCGGCCTTGGTGGCGGTTTTGGCGTTGTGTGTGAACACGTAGCTGGCAAGGCCGAACGGCAGCCGGTTGGCCTCCGTCAGCATCTGGTCGGTGTCCTTGAAACGCAGCATCACCGCGACCGGGCCGAACGGCTCCTCGTTCATAATGCGGGCGGAGTTGGGGACATCCGTCAGCACCGTCGGCTCGAAGAAGTTGCCCTGGTTACCGATCCGCTTGCCGCCGGTCGCGACCTTGCCGCCCTTCTCCTGCGCGTCCTGGATCAGCGTCTGCATCGCGTTGATGCGGCGCGGATTGGCCAGCGGGCCCATCGTTGTCTCCGCATCGAGCCCGTCACCGACCTTCATGCCCTTGGCGATGCTCGTGAACTCGGAGACGAACTTGTCGTAGACCTTGTCGTGGACGAAGAAGCGCGTCGGCGAGATGCAGACCTGGCCGGCGTTGCGCCACTTCATGGCGGCGGTCAGCTTGGCGACGGCTGCAGTGTCGACGTCGTCGAAGATCAGCATCGGCGAGTGCCCGCCGAGCTCCATCGTCGCCCGCTTCATATGGGCGGCCGCGAGCGCGTTCAAGTGCTTGCCGACCGGCACCGAGCCTGTGAACGAGATCTTCTTGATGATCGGATGCGGGATCAGATACTCGGAGACCTCCGAGGGTACGCCGTAGACGAGGTTGAGCACGCCCGGCGGCAACCCGGCGTCATGGAAGCAGCGGACAACTCCGATCGGCGAGCCGGGCGTCTCCTCCGGACACTTGACGATAATCGAGCAGCCGGCGGCGAGCGCAGCGGCGATCTTGCGCACCGCCTGCGTGGCCGGGAAGTTCCAGGGCGAGAAGCCCGCCACGACGCCGACCGGCTCGGGGATCACCATGCCGCGGGCGCCGTCGGTGCGCGAGGGGATGATGCGGCCATAGGCGCGGCGGCCCTCCTCGGCGAACCACTCGATCACCTCGACGGAGGCCATCAACTCGACCTTGGATTCCGATAGCGGCTTGCCCTGCTCGAGCGTCAGCACCTCGGCGATCTGGTCGACGCGCTGGCGCAGCAGGTCGGCTGCCTTCCGCATGATCTTGCAGCGCTCGTAGGGCGAGACCTTGCGCCACTCCTTGAAGCCCTTGTCGGCGGCGGCCAGCGCCTTGTCGAGGTCGGCCTTGGAGGCGTGCCCGAGGTGCGCCAGCACGTTGTCCTTGGACGGGTTGATGACGTCCTGGCCCTTGCCGCTGGTGGGTTTCACCCACTTGCCGTCGATGTAGTGGTCGAGCGTCTCGTACATGGCGTTTGCTCTCTGTCTGGTCGTTGAGATCGGCCCCACGCGCCCCAGCCGGGAGCTGCGCGTCTGGGCGCAGTAACGACCAGATCAACCCGGTCGGCAAGCGGAAATCGAGCGGGCAGCCTGGCTTCGAAGGCGAGCTGATCCCGGTCGCGCGGACGAAGCTCCTTCTCCCGCGGGGATCAGCTCCGTCATCGCGGCGACGCGTTCGCGCTGTCATCTGCCGGCCTGGCTGATAAGCTCTCGATCCGTCGGGAGAGCATCGGCATGGATCGCGGGCATCGCCCGGGGAGGCAGGTCACGCCATGAATATCGTATCGCTCATCATGCAGTATCTCGGGCCGGTGATCGTCAACAAGCTGGCGTCCTCGCTCGGCATCAACCAGACTATCGCCCAGAAGATCGTGATGGCGGCTCTGCCGGCAATTCTCGGCAGTCTCCTGGGGCGCGTCTCCAAGCCCGGCGGTGCGCAGGCCCTGGCCGAGGCGGTCGGCAAGACCGACAGCGGCATGCTCGGCAAGCTCGGCGACCTGATCGGTGGCCCGCAGCAGGCCAAGCTCGTCGAGCAGGGGACGGGCGCGCTCGGCTCGCTGCTCGGGGCCGGCGGTCTCGGCGCGCTTGCGACCGCGGCGGCCAAGTTCGGCGGTGTCGACGAGACCAAGAGCAAGGGGATTTTGGGGCTGCTGGCGCCAGCGGTGCTCGGTACGCTCGGGCAGCAGCAGAAGGCGGCCGGCCTCGATGCGGGGGGGCTCGCCAAGATGCTGCTCGGCCAGAAGGACAACATCCAGTCGGCGATGCCGGCCGATTTCGCCAAGCTGCTCGGTGGCAGCGGACTGCTCGACGGCCTGTCTTTGCCAGAGGCGAAGCCGACTGCCCCCGAGGCGCCGCGCCCCCCGGCGCCGTCCGCACCGGCGGCCTCGTCGGGCTTCGGCATGTGGCAGCTGGCGGCGCTGGCCGTCGCCGCAGCACTCGCTGCGTGGTATTTCCTCGGCACCGGTACGCCCAAGGTCGTCGCCCTGCCGACGCCGCCGCAGGTGATAGCCGGTGGCACCGACATCGGCACCAGCCTGGGCTCGACGCTCGGCGCGCTGCAGAGCACGCTGGTGGGCATCAAGGACAGATCGGGCGCGGAGGCGGCGCTGCCCCGGATCAAGACCGCACAAGGTGAGATCGACCGCCTCGCGAGCCAGTTCGGCTCGTTGAGCCCCGCCGGAAAGTCGTCGCTGGCCGGCTATCTCGTGCAGGCTCTACCGCTGCTGTTGCCGATGATCAACAAGTTGGTGGCCGACAGCTCGTTCGGCCCGATCCTGAAGCCCATTCTCGATCAGATGGTCGGCAAGCTGCAGGGCATGGCCAAGGCCTGACACCGGCGATCTCGACACGCAGACGAGTTCGAAATCCCTCCTTCGCCGACGCGGGGGAGGGATTTTTTTCGTTCCGTCGCTCGGCGCGGATGCGTCAGCCGAAGAATTTCAGGATGTTGCGGGCGCTCACCAGGATCACCAGTGTTCCGACCAGCAGCATCAGCGGCCGAGCCGGCACACGGCTTGCGACGAGCGCGGCGAGCGGCGCCGCCAGCACGCCGCCGGCAATGAGCCCGATGATGATCGGCCACAGCTCGAGGCCGATAGTGGCGACGAAGGTCGCCGTCACCGTCGCAGCGACGAAGAACTCCGCCAGATTGACCGAGCCGATCGCGGTGCGTGGCGCCGCCCCGCTGCCGATCAGACTGGAGGTGACGATCGGCCCCCAGCCGCCGCCGCCCGCCGCGTCGAGAAAGCCGCCGGCGAGACCGAGCCCGACCAGCCGCGGCGTCGTCGGCTCGCGCGTCACCAGCGGCCGCCAGTAGGCCCGAAAGATGATCGTGACGCCGAGCAGCAGCAGATACAAGCTGACGACGGGAACCACCTGGTCGGCGGGAAAGCTCGTCAGCGCGTAGGCACCGAGGATGCCGCCGATCATGCCGGGAACGGCCAGCCGCGCCATCAGCCGCATGTCGACGTTGCCGAGGCGCCAGTGCGAATAGCCCGAGGCCGCCGTGGTGAAGATCTCCGCGGTATGCACGCTGGCGCTGGCGACGGCGGGGGCGATGCCGAGCGAGATCAGTGCGGTCGAGCAGGTGACGCCGTACGCCATGCCGAGCGCGCCGTCTATGATCTGGCCGACGAAGCCGATCAGCGCGACGAGGAGGAGACGTTCCGTGCCCATACAAGCCCGCTCTGTTGCCGCCTAACCGGTCGACGCCGGCTTCTGGTCCCCCACGCACGAGCCCTGGAACTCATCCGGTGTCCCGCTCGTGACGATCACGGTGTCTCGATCACTGATTCCCCGACTCTAAGGCATGTTTGTCCGATCTGTGAAACACCAAAGGCACCTCACGGACCGGATGCTGCGGACTGCGGGGATTTCAGCGCCCGCGGGGGCGGTCAATAGCCACGCGCGCGGTCGACGACGTTGTCGATCGGCGCACCCTTCTGATGCGCCCGGATCTGCCGCACCAGATAACGTGTGATCGCCCGTGCGGTGCTTTCGGCCGCGTTGTGTGGGGTGACCACCACGCGCGGATGCATCCACAGCGGGCTCGCGGCGGGCAGCGGCTCGGTCTCGAACACGTCGAGAGAGGCCGCATACAACGCGCCCGCGTCGAGCCCTGCGAGAATGTCCGCTTCCACCTGCAGAGGCCCGCGCCCGGCATTGATCAGCACCGGTCCCGGCAGCCTGGGATTTCGGCCCTGCCGCGACAGCTTGCCGATCAGTTCCGCGTTCAGGATGTGGCGCGTGTCCGGCGTATGCGGCAGCACGCAGGCGAGGATGTCGGTCTCCGCCAGGAACGCGTCGAGTTCCGGCTTCCCGGCGAACGTGGTGACGCCGGCGATCACCTTGCGGGTCCGGCTCCATCCGCGGAGCTGATAGCCGAACGGTCGAAGCACCTCGATCGCGGCTCGGCCCATCACGCCGAGGCCCATGATGCCGACGCGGACCTCGTGCGCGGCCGGCTCGGGCAGGTAGGTCCACGACCGGTTGCGCTGGTGCTCCTGGTACTCGCTCATGCGTCGCTGATGGAACAGCACCTGCAGGCCGATGTACTCGGCCATGCGGCCCGACAGATCGGGATCGACGTAGCGCACGACAGGCACGTCGGGCAGCTCGGGATCGCCCAGCAGGTGATCGACACCGGCGCCGACCGAGACGATCAGCTCGAGGTTGGGCAGCGTCTTCAGCACGCCCTTCGGCGGCAGCCAGGCGAGCGCATACCGGATGTCCTCGATGCGGCCCATGTCCGGCCAGATGCGCACGTCCAGGCCCTTGCCGGCCTCTCGCGCGCCCTCCAGGAACTCGGGGCCGCGGCTGGTGGTGGTGATGACGAGAAGGGCCATGCGGTCTCTGCCGTGAGCTGCGGTTCAGGTGGACTTTGTCTCGCACGGCGCCCGCGGGCTTCCAAGTCGTCGAGTGGCGGGGTGCCGCGACGCAGAAACGCCAGACGTCAGCTGGCGCCGCCCTGCCGGTATGCGCGCACGGCGGCGCCGAACGCCTCGAACAGGGCGCGGTTGACCGGATTGCACTGCGGATCGTACTCGGCGTGCCACTGGACGCCGAGTGCGAAGCCGGGCGCCTCGGCGACGCTGATCGCCTCGATGGTGCCGTCCTCGGCCAAGCCTTCGACGACGATGCGCGCGCCCAGCCGGTCGATGCCCTGGCCGTGCAGCGAGTTCACCGTGATCGTGTCGCGCCCGAGGAGTCTGGCGAAGCTGCCGGTCGGCTCCAGCGCGACGGTGTGGCGGTCGGCGAAGATGACGGCGGGGTCGGGGTGGATCTCGCCGGTTTCGAGCCGCGGCATGCGGTGGTTCATGCGGCCGGGCAGCTCGCGGATCTCGGGATGCAGCGTGCCGCCGAACGCGACGTTCATCTCCTGCAGGCCGCGGCAGATGCCGAAGATCGGCACGCCGCGCTCGACGCAGAGCCGCGCCAGCGTCAGCGCCACATCGTCACGCCGCTGGTCGTAGGGCTCGTGCCGGGGGCAGGGCTCGACGCCGAAACGGGTCGGATGCACGTTCGCGCGTGCGCCGGTCAGCACGATGCCGTCGACCACGTCGAGCAGCGCCTCGACGTCGGTGATGCCCGAGCAGCCCGCGAACATCACCGGCAGCGCGCCGGCCACCTCGGCGACCGCGCAGAGGTTGCGCTCGCCGCACATCTGCGCATTGAAGCGGTCCTCGATCCGATAATAGTTGCCGATCACGCCGACGACCGGCTTGCGCGACGTCCGGCTCATTTTCCAGCCCTGAGGTCTGCGAACGCCGCGTCGATCCGGCTCAGCGCGTCCTCCAGGATCGGGCGCGGCGTGGCGAAATTGAAGCGCAGCCAATTCTCGCCGCCGGGGCCGAACTGCGGGCCGGGGCTGGCGAAGATGCGGGCCTTGTCCGCGACGCGGGCGGCGACCTCCTTGGCCGGCAGGCCGGTGCCGGAGAAGTCGACCCAGGCGAGATAGGTCGCGTCGAGCTTCATCGCGCGCGCACCCGGCGCCGCCGATTGCAGGCGGTTGGCGAGGATGTCGCGGTTCTTCTCCAGATACGGCAGCAGCGCGTCGAGCCAGGGCTCGCCGGTGCGCCAGGCCGCCTCGGTCGCGACCATGCCGAACAGATTGTAGGAGCCGAGCCCGCTCGCCTGGATGCGCGCGTCGAGCTTCTTCTTCAGCGCCGGATTGGAGGTGACGCAGGCGCCGACGTGCGCGCCGGCGAGGTTGAAGGTCTTGGTCGCGGCGAAGCAGCTGATCAGCCGGTCCTTGATCTGTGGCGCGGCGGTGAGCGTCGGCGTATGCCGGGCACCCGAGAAGACGAGGTCGCAATGGATCTCGTCGGAGACGAGGATCAGGTCGTGCTCGGCGCAGAAGGTGGCGAGCGCGCGGATCTCGGCCGCCGACCAGACGTTGCCGCCGGGATTGTGCGGGCTGCAGAAGAACACGATGCGGGTCTTCGGTGTCAGCTTCTTCGCCAGCGCATCGAGATCCATCGCGTAGCGGCCGGCCGTCTGGACCAGCTCGGCGTCGAGGATGCGGCGGTCGTTGGCGAGGATGATCTTGCGGAAGGCGTGATAGGCCGGCGGGAACACCACCACCTCGTCGCCGGGCTCGGTCGTCGCCTGCAGGATGAGGCCGAGTCCGGAGACGATGCCGGGCGTCGGGCTGACCCAGGCCGGGTCGATGGTGAGGTCGTGCCGCTTCTTCAACCAGGCGGTGAGGGCGGCGGCCCAGGTGCCGGTGTCGGCATAGTAGCCGTGAGTGGCGCGCTCGACCTCGGCCTTGAGCGCGGCGGTGACGCCGGGGGGCGCCGCGAAATCCATGTCGGCGACCCACATCGGCAGCGCGTCGGGCGCGGTGATGCCGGAGAGCTTCGCGGTCATGTCCCACTTGGTCGAGTGGGTGCCGCGGCGCTCGATCACGCGGTCGAAGTCGAACATGGGGGGTGGTTCTCCGGAGGTGGCAGGCACATGAACGGGGCAGTTTCTGAGGTCAGAACTCTCGGGTCAGCCCCCTTGCCGACACCTCAGACCTTCTCGCGGCCGCCGGGCAAGGGGTCAGACCCCGTTTGTTGGACCCACCATTCATCCCGGCAACAGAGCGGCGGGTCAAGGGATCTGGCAGCGGAGGGCACGACAATCACTTGCCCATCACATGCACCCGCCCCGGCCGCATGGCGAGGAAGCGGTCGCTGGCGAGGCCCTTGGCGGCTAGCGCCGTCTCCAATTCGTCGAGCGGCTGCAGCACGGGCTCGGCGGTGAGCTGGAACGTGCCCCAGTGGTGGGCCAGCGCGATCTTGGCGCCGGACAGCGCCATCGCCTCCACCGCCTCGGCCGGGTTCATGTGGTGGTCGCGCATGAACCAGCGCGGCTCGAAGGCGCCGATCGGCAGCAGCGCGAGATCGAAGCCGCCGTGACGCGCGCCGATCTCGCGGAACAGCCGGCCATCGCCGAAGCCGGTGTCACCGACCGCGTAGATCCGGCCGGCCGGTGTCTCGATGACGAAGCTCGCCCAAAGCGCGTGGCGGCGGTCGCGCAGGCCGCGCGCGGACCAGTGCAACGTCGGCTCCGTGATCACCCGCACGGACGGCGCGAGCTGCACCGCCTGGTGCCAATCGACCGTCTCGGCGGCGAGATCGGCCACCTCCTGGCGCATGATGGTATCGTTGCCGAGCGGCGTCACGATGCGGGGCTTGTGGCGCTGCCAGAGCCGGCCGAGCGTCACGAGATCGAGGTGGTCGTAGTGGTTGTGCGTGACCAGCACCACGTCGATGCGCGGCAGCCGGTCGAAGGCGATGCCGGGCGCGTTGATCCGCTTGGGGCCGGCGAAAGCGAACGGCGAGGCGCGCTCGGACCAGACCGGATCGAGCAGGATGTTGAGCCCGGCGGCCTGGATCAGCCAGCTCGCGTGGCCGACGAACGAGATGCGGACGGAGGTGTCGCCATGCTCGGCGGGTGGCGTGTCGGAATACGGGCTTTCGAGCGCCGAGGGCCAGCGCGCCCAGCTCTCGGCGAGCTGCAGCTTGGCGAGTTGGCGGAAGCTCTTGGGCTTGCCGCCGCCGGGATTGAAGAACACCGCGCCGTTGAAATGATCCGTCGGCGGCCCGGCGTAGTAGGCGTTGGCGCGGCGCGGCAACAGCGTCGCAACACCACCCGCGGTCAGCGTGGCGGTGGCGGCGAGGTACTTCAGGACTCTGCGGCGTGTGGTCATCGGTTCAGCCGTCGGATCGCAAACGCATCTAGGAACGGTTTGCTTCATTTCACGTCGCGCAACGCTGCCAGACGCGGCGCGTCGGACACCGGGCAGCTCACCCCGCCAGCACGCCGCGGTGCACGACCTTGTGGTCGAGAGCGGCGGCGAGCAGCGCCTTGGTGTAGTCCTCGCGCGGACGCTCGAAGATCTCCACCGACGGGCCCTCCTCCACCACTTTGCCGTGACGCATGACGATCACGTAGTTCGACAGCGCGCGCACCACCTTGAGGTCGTGGCTGATGAACAGGTAGGCGAGGCCGCGCTTCTTCTGCAACTCGCGCAGCAGGTCGACGATCTGCGCCTGCACGCTCATGTCGAGTGCGCTGGTCGGCTCGTCGAGCATGACGAACTTGGGCTCGAGCACCATGGCGCGGGCAATCGCGATGCGCTGGCGCTGGCCGCCGGAGAACTCGTGTGGATAGCGGTCCTGTGCCGCAGGATCGAGGCCGACCTCGGTGAGCGCCTGGCCGACGCGCGCGCGCCGCTCCTCGTAGCTCATCGACGGGCTCTGGATCGTCAGGCCCTCCTCGATGATCTGGCTGACGCTGAGGCGCGGGCTGAGCGACCCGAACGGATCCTGAAAGACGATCTGCATCTCCTTGCGCAGCGACCGCATCTCCGACGAGCCGAGCCCGTCGAT
>CAMDBL010000025.1 GCA_945889015.1 Devosia equisanguinis | reverse complement strand
GACAGAGCCCGGCCGCGCTCGCCGATCAGCGTCTCGTAACCCTCCGCGAGGTTGACGATCATGTCGTGGACGCCGGCGGCGCGGGCCGCGGCGACGATGAGCTCGGCAGCGGCCTCGGGATCGAAGCGGGCGATGTTCTGGGCGATACTGCCAGCGAACAGCTCGACGTCCTGCGGCAGGTAGCCGATATGTGGGCCGAGGCTGTGGCCGCTCCATTGATCGAGACCTGCGCCGTCGAGGCGAACGCTGCCGCGTGCGGGCTGCCAGACGCCGACCAGCATCCGCGCCAGCGTCGACTTACCGGATGCGCTCGGTCCCATCACCGCCAGACCCGCGCCCGCCTTCAAGGCGAACGACACCTCCTGCACGATCAGCCGCTGCTCGCCCGGCGCGCCGCCACCGAGCCCCTGCACCGTCAAGGACTCCCTGGGGGCCGGCAACGCCATCCGGGCCGTCTCCGCCGGCAGAGCACGAAACAGGTGGCCGAGCCTTTGCCAGCTCTGGCGCGCCGCGATGAAGCCGCGCCAGTTGCCGATTGTCAGCTCGACCGGCGCCAGCGCACGCGAAGACAGGATGGAACCGGCGATGATGATCCCGGCGCTGGCCTCGCCCCGGATCACCAGATAGGCGCCGACGGCCAGCACTGCCGATTGCAGCATCATCCGGAACGCACGCGACAGCGAGCCAAAGCCACTCGTTACGTCGCTGGCCCGCTGCTGCGCGTCGACCAGTCTGCGGTTGGTTTCCTCCCACCGGAGCCGCATCGGAACGCTCATGCCCATCGCCGCCAACACCTCGGCGTTACGTCTGCTCGCCTCGCCGAGCGTGTTGCGCATCATGCCGTGCTCGGTCGCGGCGCGGGTCGGCCCGGTGCTCATCACCTCGGTCAGCAGCGTCACGCCGACCAGGAAGATGACGCCGACCAGCGCGGTGAGGCCAAGGACGGGATGAAAGGCAAAAATGATGGCGAGGTAGAGCGGCATCCAAGGCAGGTCGAACAGGGCTGAGGGACCACTGCCGGACAGGAAGGCGCGGAGTGTATCCAGGTCACGGAACGGCTGCAGCCCATCGCTGCGGACCGCGGTGCGCAGCGGCAGGCGCACCACGGAATCGTAGAGGCGGGCGGACAGCGCGGCGTCGAGGCCCGCGCCGATCCGCGCCAACACGCGGCCGCGGGTGAGATCTAGTAAGCCTTGCGCGACGAACAGCACCGCTGCGAGCATCGCGATGGCCATGAGCGTGGCGAGGCTCCGGCTCGGCAACACCCGGTCGTAGATCTCCAGCATGAAGAACGACCCGGTCAGCATCAGCACGTTACTGACACCACTGAAGACTGCCACGCCGGCGAAGGCGCCGGAGTACGAGCGCAACACGGCGCGCAGCTCACGCCCTGGCTGCACCGCCGGCTGCGCGGACTGTGCGACGGCACTCACAGGCGGGGTGGGGACGACGGGCGTGTCGCCGGCTTGCGCCATGCGACGACCATTCCGGCTTCGGGTGGCGGCAAGCAGGACGATGCTCGCGACCAGCATCACCGGCCAAGCCGGCCAGCCGGCTATCGGTCCAGCGAGCCCAGACCAGACGCCCTCCGCGAGCGGAAGCCCCAGCTCCTCGAACCAGGCCGCCAGGACGTACCGCGTGCCGGTCACCTCGTTTTGGACAATGCCTGCCAGCGCCGCCGCCAGCAGCGCCCACGAGATCGACCTCAAAATGGCGCGGCCACGAGACAACACGAGGACAGGTCCCACGCGAAAATCCCCCCGGTATCGCACAGACATCATCGTGAGCATTAGGATCATCAGCGTTTACCACGGCAAACGCTCCGCGGGTAGATGCATACGTGGACAGATCGAACGCGGAAGACGATTGTCCCGGTCGGGACAAGACCGTGTACCGGCGGGAACAGAGCATCAGCGGCAGCTGCGGCATTGTGGAGACTGGATCACGCGCCGCTTGGCGGCCGCCAGAGATACCGAGGACACGCCGATGCGCCCGAGATCGCCACTTGTTGCCCTGATTGTCACCTGCCTCGCCGTGCTGGCCGGCTCGACCGTCGCAGGGGCAGCGACCATGTCCGCCGGGTCCGGAGCGCCCTCACCGGCAGCGGTGGCCCGGACCCAGGTCGGCTTCGGAGTGCGGAATTTCGTGTTCATCTCCCGCCAGGCCGCCGGCTTTCGCAAGTATGAGACCCGAAATGCACCGTTGTTCAAGGCCGGCGAGGCGATGCAATTCTATGCCGAGCCGGTCAATATCGGCTGGAGCGGGAAGGGCCGCAGCTACCGCTTCGAGATGAGGATCGACGTCGAGATCCGCACACCGGAGGGACAGGTGATCTGGGGCCAGCGCGACTATGGCCATCTCGCCCACAACGCTGCCGCAGCCGATCCGAACACCTACATCACCGGCTCGGTCGCCGTGAAGGGCTTGCCGGCGGGCCTCTATGTCTTGAGCGTGCGGTTCCGCGATCCGAAAAACAATCTGACGGCTGAGACCGAGAGCGGCTTCGGCATCGTCGAGGAGCCGCGCCGCATCGACGCCTGACGCTTCCCCGTTGACCGGTGCGATCGATCCGCCTCCCTCCTCCCCTGATTTGTTGTAGCGACGCCTTCCGGCTCGCTCGCTACGATGGAGGCGAAGTGGATCGATGCCGGGGGGCTGTTGGAGATGACACTTTCCAAGGCGACCGAGGACAAGTCGTACTTCGCTTGGATCAGGCCGAGCATGATCGCGGACGGTCTGCTGGTGGCGGCCGCGTGGCAAGAAGAGCACGCTGCGCTCGCATCGGCGCATTTCAGCGAAACTCGTTTGCGACAAGCTGCCGTCGTGCTGGCGGTGCTGCATCCGCACGTCATCGACTACATCGCGCAGGCACCCGTTCTCGTCCTGGCGGCGGCCGGCGACCGCAGCGGCGACCTCAGATACCGGCGTGAGCGGTTACACCTCGCCGCCCGCTTCATCGCCGCCGCCGGACCGAGTCACCGGCTGCCACACATCATGCGCGCCTACGGGCTCACCCCGCCGATGCGCCAGATGCAATCGCTGCCGTTGTCGCTCTCGCACCACCGCCTGCTGAAACCGCTCGCGGCCGTACCCGAGGTGCGCTTGGCCCAGATCATTCCGGCGAGCCGGCGTGATCAAGCTGCCTGGCTGACCTGGCTCTCGCGCCTCGCCCTTCACCGCTGGGCAACTCCGCTCCAGCGCGATCGCTTCCTCACCTGGGCCACGGCCACCTTCACCGATCGAGAGCAGTATGGGCCGTCATTCGATCTCGCCGACTGGGCGATGTTCGAGTCCGGTGCCTTCGACCCGAAAATGAGCCTCGAGCAAGCCCAGGCGGCCTCGCGACGATGGCACGAGCAGCATGCCAGCCGCCGACTACTGAATTACTCGCCGAGCGAGCTGGCGTGCGTCGTCGACTATGGCCCGCTGCCGATCACCACCACCGTCGACGGGCTCGAGTTGCACGCGCTGAGAACGATCGCCGAACTCGACATGGAAAGCCAGCGCATGCATCACTGTGTTCGCAGCTACTGGCCATTTGTCGCCTCCGGCCGCTCGCGCATCTATTCGATCCGGCACGGCGAGACACGCTACGCGACGCTGGAACTCCAGCCGGACACCCGTAAGCGCACCACGCCCCGCCCACTGAAGTTCGCGCAACTGAGGGGGCCGTGCAATGCGCCGCCCGCCGAGCCGGTCATCGCCTGCGCCTTGCACTTCATCGATCTCGCGAATGCCGCGATCGCAGAGACGGCCAGGCTCGCGCAATCGCCAGCAGCCAGGACGACGGCGGCACAGCCCGAGGCGACGGAGGTCCCGGCTGCCGGCGGAGGGCGTTGAGCCCAGCGCACGGCATGCCCGCCCGAGCCAGCCAAACTGGCGTGGCTCACCCCGTGAACGACTGGATGCCCGTGATCGCGCGGCCGAGGATCAGCGCGTGGACATCATGCGTGCCCTCGTAGGTGTTGACCACCTCGAGGTTGACGACGTGGCGGATCACGCCGAACTCGTCGGAGATGCCGTTGCCGCCGAGCATGTCGCGGGCGACGCGCGCGATGTCGAGCGCCTTGCCGCAGGAGTTGCGCTTGACGATCGAAGTCAAGTCGGTCGACGCAATGCCTTCGTCCTTCATGCGGCCGACGCGCAGGCACGACTGCAGGCCGATCCCGATCTCCGTCACCATGTCGGCGAGCTTCTTCTGGATCAGCTGGTTGGCCGCGAGCGGGCGGCCGAACTGCTTGCGGTCGAGCACGTACTGGCGCGCCATGCTGTAGCAGGCTTCCGCGGCGCCGAGCGCACCCCAGGCGATGCCGTAGCGGGCCGAATTGAGGCAGGTGAACGGTCCCTTCAAGCCCTTGACGCCGGGCAACATATTGGCCTCGGGGCAAAACACCTCGTCCATCACGATCTCGCCGGTGACAGAGGTGCGCAGCCCGACCTTGCCCTCGATCTTGCTGGTGGTGAGCCCCTTCCACCCCTTCTCCAGGATGAAGCCGCGGATGACGCCGTCCTCGGTCTTGGCCCAGACCACGAACACATCGGCGATCGGCGCGTTGGTGATCCAGGTTTTCGAGCCGATCAGGCTGTAGCCGCCGGAGACCTTCTTGGCGCGCGTCGCCATCGAGCCGGGATCGGAGCCGTGGTTGGGCTCGGTCAGGCCGAAGCAGCCGATCCACTCGCCGGCAGCCAGCCGTGGCAGGTACTTCTGGCGCTGCTCCTCGGACCCGAACTCGTAGATCGGCAGCATCACCAGCGACGACTGTACGCTCATCATCGAGCGGAAGCCGGAATCGATATGCTCGACCTCGCGCGCGATCAGGCCATAGGAGACATAGTTGAGGCCGGCGCCGCCGTAGGACTCCGGGATCATCGGGCCGAGCAGGCCCATTTCACCCATCTCCTGGAAAATCGCCGGATCGGTCCGCTCGTGGCGGAAGCTGTCGCGCACCCGCGGCAGCAGCTTCTCCTCGGCGTAGCCGCGCGCGCTGTCACGGACCATGCGCTCGTCCTCGGAGAGCTGGCTCTCTATCAGGAACGGATCGTCCCACTGGAACTCGGCCTTGGTGCTCTTCTTGCCGGAGGTATTGCCGTTGAGTGTGGTCGTGCGGTCCTGCATGTCGTGGTCCATCCGCCTGTTCGTAGGGTGCCGCCTGCTTCAAGCCATCCTGGCGCCTCGGGCTGCCCCGTTGAGGATGGCGCTACATTAGTCAGAGTTGGCTGGCTCGGCCAGCCGTCCGCTGACCGGAAAAACATGCGGGCGCCGCCGAAGCGGTGATCGGGATCGCAGGGCCGAGATCTGGACCCGCGGCGATGCACCCACGCCCAGCTTTGACGCTGCGATCGAACGGCTCGAACTCCGATGGATGAGCGTGAAGGTCGCTCCGCGCGGTCCTGGCGACAAGGGGCGTTTGACGTATGTCGCACTGAGAGCTGTAGCCTCCTGAAGGAGGAAGACATGGAGCCTTGTCCCGCATCCTCTCGACTGACCCTGTGGATAGCGGGTGTTACCGCCGCGAAAGCGCTATGGAACCGGGTGGGGCGTGCGAATCACCCTATTCTCCCCTGGTCTATCGTCCCCTCTCCCGAGACCACCCTTACCCATGCGCTTTCCGCCCGAGCTTCTCGACGACATCCGCGCCCGGCTCCCGGTGAGCCAGGTGGTGTCGCGCAAGGTCGCGCTGAAACGGGCGGGGCGCGAGTTCCGCGGCCTGTCGCCGTTCAAAGTGGAGAAGTCGCCTTCGTTTTTCGTGAATGATCACAAAGGCTTTTACCACTGCTTCGCGTCGGGAGAACATGGCGACATCTTCACCTTCCTGATCAAGACCGAGGGCATCACCTTCCCCGAGGCCGTCGAGCGGCTGGCCGCGGAAGCCGGCGTGCCCATGCCCAAGCTCGACCCGCGCGACGAGAAGCGGGCCGATGAGCGCGCCCGCCTGTACGACCTGATGCAGGCCGCCAACGCGTTCTTCGCCGCCCAGCTGAAGGCTGGCGCCGGCACCGAGGCACGCAAGTATCTGGTGAAGCGCGGGCTGAAGCCGGAGACCCTCGAGACGTTCGGCATGGGCTATGCGCCCAATTCCAAGTCTGCGCTCAAGGAGCATCTCGCCGGCAAGGGCTTCAGCCTCGACGACATGATCGCGACCGGCATGCTGATCTCGGGCGACGACATTCCCGTGGCCTATGACCGGTTCCGCCATCGGGTCATGCTGCCGATCATGGACCTCAAAGGCCGGATTATCGCTTTCGGCGGTCGTGCGCTCGACCCGAACGCGCCTGCCAAGTACCTGAATTCTCCAGAAACGCCGCTCTTCCACAAGGGCCACAATCTCTACAGCGCCCACCGCGCCCGCCCTCGCGCCTACGAGCGCAAGAGACTGATCGTGGTCGAGGGCTATCTCGACGTGGTGGCGCTGTGCGAAGCCGGGTTCGGCGAGAGCGTGGCGCCGCTCGGCACCGCACTGACCGAGGATCAGGTCAAGCTGTTGTGGCGGATGGTCGACGAGCCGACGCTGTGCTTCGACGGTGACGGCGCGGGCCAAAAGGCCGCGTTTCGCGCCATCGATACCGTGCTGCCACATCTCTCGCCCGGCCATAGCGTCCGGTTCGCGTTCCTGCCCGACGGCCTCGATCCCGACGACCTGATCCGCCGCGACGGCGCTGAGGCCATGACCGAGGTGCTGACCCAGGCCAAGCCCCTGGTCGAGGTTCTATGGGACCGCGAGTGGAAGAGCGGCGACTGGTCGACACCCGAGCGGCGGGCGCAACTCGAACGGCAGCTGCGAGAGTTGGTCGAACGGATCGCCGATCCCGGCGTGCGCCAGCATTACGGCATGGCACTACGCCAGCGGCTGAACGAAGCCTGGGGCCTGCCGCCCCAGCAGGGCGTGGTCTATCAGCCGCCGAAGCCGCCCGCCGCCGCCGTCAATGATGCCGACGACCGGCCATCCTACGACGACCGCGGCTACGACGATCATCCTTTCGACGATCGCGCCTCCGACGATCACAGGCCGGACGCCGGCGGCTACGAGCCCGCCTGGGGCGAGGCGCCGCCACGGAGCCGCCCAGGACAGCGCCCAGGCCAGAGCTACGGATTCGGGCAAGGCCAGCAGGCCCGCGGTGGCTGGAAAGGCCAGGGAGGCGGCGCCTGGAAGGGTCAAGGCGGCAAATTCGGCGGCAAGGGCAAGCCCGGCGGCGGCTTCGGCGCCAAGGGGGGCTACGGCAACGGTGGTTTCAACCGCATGCCGCAGCCGCATTCATCGAGCTTGGTCAACAGCGCCCTCGTCTCGGCCCAGGCCGACGTGCCACCGTATCGCGAGGCCGTCCTGATCCGAACTTTGCTCAACCACCCCTGGCTGCTGGACGAGCATTCCGAGACCGTGGCTGAAATCCATTTCTCCTCCAGCAGCCTCTCGCGGCTCCGGGATGCCGTGGTTTCAGCTCATGTGACAGAAAGTTCCCTTGACAGGGCGGGTCTGCGCACCCAATTCAAGGCGTTGAGCCTTGACAAGGTCATGGACCTCGTTGAGCGGGCGATCACACACAAGGGCGACAAGTTCTCCGAACCGGATGCCGAACCGCCCGAGGTGGAAGCTGGCTGGCGCCACACCCTCGCGATGCATGAGCGGCAGTCAGGTCTGAGAAAATCCCTCGCGGAAGCCGAGCGTGCATTCCACGCAGATGGCAGCGAGGACGCCGAGGCCCGCATCTTCGAGATCCAGCGGCGTCTGGCTCATATAGGCGACGTCGAGGCACACGAGGACGGCTCCGCATGAAGCCCCGGCTCGGGACCAATCCCATGGGCGGGCGAGCAAGGCCAATGCTGGCCGCGGAGACGCTTGTCCATTCGTTGCCCCGCCGCCGGCGTATGGTTGGCTATGTGCGCCGCATGGCGGCAAACCGGGAGATTTCGGCGATGGGCGAGCCTTGCTTCTCGACGGTCACCTCGTTTTTCCCGTATGTCGTACATATGTGTCGTTTCGATCACATCACCGCACAAACATCCAGTTGCCGCTGATCGTTCCACCGGGAAGGCCCGGACGCTCCCTAATGGGACGTCCAGCCTTCTCTGCTGCTTTCATCCGTGCTCTTGAGCGCCCCGACGAGCGAGACGCCATCCACATGCCGCCAGTCAAAGCCCAAGCCCAGGCCACCCAGCCCCAAGCCGAAGCCCCCGAGCGCGATAGTCCTTTGCTGGATATGTCGGACGCCGGGGTCAAGCGGTTGCTGAAGACCGCGAAGGCGCGTGGCTACGTCACCTACGACGAATTGAACGCCGTTCTATCGGATGAAGCGACACCCGATCAGATCGAGGACACGATGGCGATGCTGTCCGAGATGGGCATCAACGTCGTCGAGGCCGAGGACGCCGAGGGTGACGCCGCCGAGGAAACCACGACGCCCGCCGACGAACCGGCCGACGAGGAGGAAGGTGGCGGTCGCGCGCTAACCACGCAGAACTTGCCGGCCCGCGCCGAGGCGCGCTCCGAGCCGACCGAGCGCACCGACGATCCCGTGCGCATGTACCTGCGCGAAATGGGCTCGGTCGAGCTGCTCTCACGCGAGGGCGAGATCGCCATCGCCAAGCGCATCGAGGCCGGCCGCGAGGCGATGATCGCAGGCCTGTGCGAGAGCCCGCTGACCTTTCAGGCGATCATCATCTGGCGCGACGAGCTGAACGACGCCAAGATCCTGCTGCGCGACATCATCGACCTCGAGGCCACCTACGAGGGCCCCGAGGCGAAGTCGGCGCCGATGGCGATCCATGACGGCTCGGCCAACGGCGCGGCCGGCAACGGTGCTGCCCCCGCCGCCGAGGCGGACGGCGACGATGCCCCGCCGCCCGGCGCCGACGACGAGGACGACTACGAGAACGCCATGTCGCTGGCGGCCATGGAGGCCGAGCTCAAACCCAAGGTGCTCGAAACCTTCGACAACATCGCCGCCAACTACAAGAAGCTCCGCAAGCAGCAGGACAAGCGTCTCGAGCAGCAGGTGGCGGGCGAGGAAGGCTCGCGCCAGCTGCAGAAGGCCTACGACAAGCTGCGCGACGAGATCATCACCGACGTCAAGAGCCTGTCGCTCAACAACGGCCGTATCGAGAGCCTCGTCGAGCAGCTCTACTCGATCAACCGCAAGCTGGTCGGCCTCGAGGGCCGGCTGATGCGGTTCGCCGAGAGCTACGGCGTCTCGCGCCAGTCGTTCATCGACGAGTATTACGGCAACGAGCTCGACCAGACCTGGCTCGACCGCATCGCGGTCAGCGGCGGCAAGGCCTGGATCAACTTCCTCAAGGCCGAGCGCAAGCAGGTCGAGGCGATCCGCCGCGAGATCCACGAGCTCGCCACCGAGACCGGCCTCGAGATCCCCGAGTACCGCCGCATCGTCAAGAGCGTGCAGAAGGGCGAGCGCGAGGCCCGGCAGGCGAAGAAGGAGATGGTCGAGGCGAACCTTCGCCTCGTGATCTCGATCGCCAAGAAGTACACCAACCGCGGGCTGCAGTTCCTGGACCTGATCCAGGAGGGCAACATCGGCCTGATGAAGGCGGTCGACAAGTTCGAGTACCGCCGCGGCTACAAGTTCTCGACCTACGCCACGTGGTGGATCCGGCAGGCGATCACGCGCTCGATCGCCGACCAGGCACGCACCATCCGCATTCCCGTGCACATGATCGAGACGATCAACAAGATCGTGCGCACGAGCCGGCAGATGCTGCACGAGATCGGCCGCGAGCCGACTCCGGAGGAGCTGGCCGAGAAGCTGGCGATGCCGCTCGAGAAGGTGCGCAAGGTGCTCAAGATCGCCAAGGAGCCGATCAGCCTCGAGACGCCGATCGGCGACGAGGAGGACAGCCACCTCGGCGACTTCATCGAGGACCGAAATGCCATCCTGCCGATCGACGCGGCGATCCAGTCGAACCTGCGCGAGACGACGACGCGCGTGCTCGCCTCGCTGACGCCGCGCGAGGAACGCGTGCTGCGCATGCGCTTCGGCATCGGCATGAACACCGACCACACGCTCGAGGAGGTCGGCCAGCAGTTCTCCGTCACCCGCGAGCGCATCCGCCAGATCGAGGCCAAGGCGCTCCGAAAGCTGAAGCACCCGAGCCGCAGCCGGAAGCTCCGGAGCTTTTTGGATAATTAGCGTTGGCTCCAGACGCAGTAGTACCAAACATGGGACACGACTTCACGGTCGTAGTGGAACGCGACGAGGACGGCACCCTCGTTGCATCCGTTCCTGCTTAGCCGGGCTGCCACACCCAGGCGCGTACTTTGGACGAGCTGATGAAGCGCATTCGCGAGGCGATCGACCTTTGTCAGGACGACCGCTCAGGCCAGCAGTGACCTTCCCAAAGGGCTGGCCCTCTGGCGGGGGCGAGAGGCAGAGCCCTTTGCGGGCTGCACGGTCGCACCCCCACCCCTAACCCTAACCCCTCGTCATGGCGAGGCCATGCCCAGCATGGACGCGAGGGGGAGGGGAACGCGCGCCCGGCGCCCCTGCGCACGCCCCCCTCCTCACCCGCCACCCTTGACCTTCCGGCCGCGCGGCCCCAATCCTCGCGCGACACTGATCGGGACCCTCGCGCCGTGGCCACCAGCCCGCATTCACCGCCGCTGCTGCAGGACATCCTGCGGCGGATCGCCGACGTGCCGCACCGGCTGGAGAGCTGGCGGGCGCGGCGGCGGGTGTCGCCGGCATGGACGGCGGTGGTGGCGGCGATCCTCGCGGTGATGATCCTGCCGGTCGTCACCGTGCTGGTGCTGGCGGCGACGCCCTCCGACAGCATCTGGCCGCACCTGATGCGGACCGTGCTGCCGTCGGCCGTCGCCGACACTCTGCTGCTGCTGGCCGGCGTCGGCCTGTTGACGCTGGCGATCGGCACGGGGGCCGCCTGGCTCGTCACCATGTACCGGTTTCCCGGCCGCGCCGTGCTGGACCGGCTGCTGGTGATCCCGCTGGCGATGCCGACCTACATCGTCGCCTATTGCTACGTCGAGTTGCTCGACTACGCCGGCCCGCTGCAGGGCGCACTGCGGACGATGATGGGCTGGAAGACACCGGCCGACTACTGGTTCCCGCCGGTGCGCTCGCTCGGCGGCGGCGCCTTCGTGCTGTCGATGGTGCTCTACCCCTACGTCTATTTGTCGGCACGCGCGAGCTTCGTGCAGCAGTCGGTGTGTGCGTTGGAGGTGGCGCGCACACTGGGCCGGACCTCACTGCAGAGCTTCCGCGAGGTGGCGCTGCCCTTGGCCCGTCCGGCGCTGGCGGCCGGCGTGGCGCTGGCGCTGATGGAATGCATGAACGACATCGGCGCGGTGCAGTACATGGGCATCGAGACGCTCACCGTCAGCGTCTATTCGACCTGGCTGCAGCGTTCGAACCTCGCCGGCGCCGCCCAGATTGCGGTGGTGATCCTGAGCTTCGTCGCGCTGCTGTTCCTGATCGAGCGGTTGGCCCGCGGCGATGGCCGCACGCACCACACCACCGGCCGCTATCGCGCGATCCCGTTCCAGGACATCGAAGGCTGGCGCGGCTGGCTCGCCACGGGGCTGTGCGCGCTGCCGTTCGTCCTGGGCTTCGTCGTGCCGGTGCTGGTGATTCTGCGGCACGCGGCCGGTCACTTCGCAGACGCGCTGGCGAGCGGCTTTCTGAAGGCGGCGTTCAACTCGATGCTGCTCGCCACCACTTCGGCGGCCGCGGCGGTCGTGATCGCGCTGGTCCTGGCCTATGCGCGCCGCGTCGCCTCCAACGGCTTCACGCGCCCGGCCGTTGTCCTCGCTGGGCTGGGCTATGCGATCCCGGGCACGGTGCTGGCGCTCGGACTGCTGATCCCGCTCGCCGGTTTCGACAACTGGGTCGACGCGACGAGCCGCTCGCTGCTCGGCGTCTCGACGGGGCTGCTGCTGTCGGGCTCGGTCGCGGCGCTGACCCTGGCGTTGGCGATCCGCTTCCTCGCCGTCGGGCTCGGCAGCATCGACGCCGGACTCGAGCGGATCTCGCCCAACCTCGACGCCGCATCGCGCGCGCTCGGCGAGACGGCGCTGTCGACGCTGTGGCGCGTGCACCTGCCGATTTTGCTGCCCGCGATCGGTGCCGCCGCGCTGCTGGTGTTCGTCGACGCCATGAAGGAGCTGCCGGCGACGCTGCTGCTGCGCCCGTTCAACTTCGAGACGCTGGCGACGCACGTCTACGGGCTCGCCGCGCTGGAGCAGTTCGAGTCGGCCTCTCTCGCCGCGCTGGCGATCGTCGCGGTCGGACTCGTGCCCGTCCTGCTGCTGCATCAGGCGGTCGCAGGCAGCCGCCCCGGCGAGTGACCCACGGCGGCTTCGTTACATCACGCGAAGATCACATTCCGACACGCGGCGATCACTCCGCGCTCCCACCGACGTGACGCCGGGCGAGCGCAACGTGATTTCTATTCTGCACTGTTCTTCAATACATTCTAGTCATCGGCAGGAACAAGCCGGCCGACACAAAGAACAATCAGCCAAATACATTGAGCATGGAGATGATCATGAAGACCGTCCTCGCTGCACTTGCGCTCGCCATCACCCTCGCCGGCGCCGCTCAGGCTGCCCCCAACCACAACGGCAACCTGCCCGACTGGGCCGCGAAGGCCTTCGAGAAGGTCAACTAGCCCCAGCGCCGAGAAACGAGAATACAAAAACAGGAGATATGATCATGAAGACCGTCCTCGCTGCACTTGCGCTCGCCTTCACCCTCGCCGGCGCCGCTCAGGCTGCCCCCAACCACAACGGCAACCTGCCGGACTGGGCCGCGAAAGCGATCGAGAAGGTCGAGTAACGAGCCTGCATCGCGACGAGGAGAGGGGTCGGTGCGAACCGGCCCCTTTTTCATGCGTGGCGGGAACCGTCTCCGCCAGCATCCCATCCGTCGGTAACCGCCTTCTCATCGCCCCTCGCCGCTGCTAGGCTTCTGCGTCCGGTCACCCGGTCGTCCTGGATCGACGGGCCACGCCGTCGACCGGATGTGGGAGCGGATTTGGGACCGGAGTTAGTCCGCGGAGGGAAGGGGAATTGCCGTGCTCGAGACCATTTTGCCCGGCGCCTGCTCGCGGCTGAAGATTTTCCTGTCATATGCCAGCGAGCACAAGCGGATCGCCGAGGAACTGGCGCAGACGCTCAAGAACAGCGGCCACGATGTGTTCTTCGACAAGGACAGCCTGCCGGCCGGCGAGGATTATCACGCGCAGATCCGCAACGGCGTCGCCACCTGCGACCGCTTCGTGTTCCTGATCAGCCGCTCCTCGCTGGAGCCGGGCCGTTTCACCCTGTCGGAGCTCGAGTTCGCCCGCAAGCGTTGGCCTTCGCCAGCCGGCCGCGTCTATCCGGTACTGCTCGACAAGACCATCAAGCCGGAGGATTTGCCGCCGTACCTCAAGACCGTCCAGGCATTGTCGATTGTCGGCAATGCCACGACCGAGATCGCGGCGGAGATCGACAAGACGCGCAGGACGCGCACGAGCGTGCTGGCGGGCTTGGCTGTCGTTCTGATCGGGCTCGTTGCCGGCGGCATCACGCTGGCTGGCGCGACCCTTTTCAAGCTGCAAGCCGAGGTCGCCTACAATCCGCCGGTCAAGGTCGACCTGAGGCCATTGATCGCGCCACCGGAGATGGGCGGGCAGGGCGATGCCTGGCTCAAATCCGATGTGGCGCTGACGGCCCTTCAGAACGGCTACACCTACCTGACATCCAGCGGCGCCAAAGCCAGTGTCCGCGACGAGCAGGTGGAGATCCGCGTCGACGGGCAGGCGTCGTCGTTCGAGTACCTCTACGAGGTCAACATCATGCGCAACTGCGTGGAGGGCGGCTGGCACTGCGCGCGCTCGCCGAAGGCGCTGCGCACGCTATCGCCGGGGGAATCCTTTGCTTTCCAGAACATGTACCGCGCCAAGCCCTCTGTGAGCTGGGATGCACTCATCGACAAGATCGCGTCCGCCAAGAAGAGCGTCTCGGTGGTTTTCACCGGCCGCGTCGGCGTCGATCGGGGCGGACGCCTCGTCGAGACACCAATCCGACACGAATGCATGCTGGATATGGCCAAATTGCAGAGCGATATTGCCGAGACGCGCCAGAAGCGCGGTCGTATCCCGATCATCATGCAGCCCCAGTGCAGCTACAGGTGAGCAGTTGGCGATGTCAGGTTACTGATGACAGCCTACCGATGGTAGGCTCGCCGTACTGACCGCGCCGCATCGAAAGTGGCGGAGAAAAAACCATGACGACAAACCGCACATCCGCGACGGTGACAGCGGCGCTCGTTTGCGTCGCGGCGCTTTTGACGGCCGGTGTCCCGGCTCTCGCTCAGCGGGGCAGCGTTCCCGGCATGTCGGGTTGCCCTGACGGCACCAAGGACGGCGTGCTCGCCGCCCAACCGACCCCTGGCGGCGGCTGCGACGACGCCGTCTACAAGGGCGACGAGCCGCGCGGCGGCATGCGCGGCATCAAACCGGCTGCTCCGAGACCGGACAGGTCCGAATCGGACTCGAAGCCTTCGACAAAGAAGAAGTCGGCGAAAGACAAGCACGAGTGACGTCGCAGGTCCGTTCAACGGACCTGCCGACGGCTCTGCTTCGATGAAGGCTGGGTGCCGGCTTCACCCCGCCTTCGTGCCCGCCGCGTCCTCGACGTACTGGAACACCGCAGTGTGATCGGCACCGGCGGCCAACCGCGCGTCGGCCTTGTCCAGGATTCCGCTGACCAGCGCCAGCTCCTCGGCCGTGATGCCGAGCGTGTCGGCGAGTTCGCGCGCCATGCCGACATCCTTGCGCATCAACGCCAGCGAGAAACCCGAGTTGACGGCGCGATTGAGCATGTAGCGGTCGACCTTGTTCTCGGTCGTGTTGTTGCGGCCGGTCGAGGCGTTGATGATCTCGTTCATCACCTTCGGCGACAAGCCGAACCGCTCACCGACGACCAGCGCCTCCGAGATCGCGATCAACCCCGCCGCCGAGACGTAGTTGTTGAGCGCCTTGACGGCGTGACCCGACCCGAGCGCGCCCGCGCGGTAGACCGTACCCATCGCCTTCAGCATCGGCTCGACGCGGTCGATCGCCGCCGTCTCGCCGCCCGCCATGATCGCGAGCGTGCCGGTGATCGCCTTCGGTACGCCGCCCGACACCGGCGCGTCGACGAGGCCGATGCCACGCTCCGCCAGCTCGCGGCCGAGCTTCTGCGTCTCCGGCGGAAACGACGAGCTCATGTCGACGATGATCGCGCCGCGCTTCAGCCCATCGACGAGACCTTTGCGGCCGCCACCGCCCATCACCGCCGCGCGCACGATCTTGCTGTCTGGCAGCATGGTGACGACCACGTCGGCCGCGGCGCCGACCTCGGCGAGATCCTTGGCGACCGCATAGGGGCCGCCCTCCTTGGCGAACGGCGCCGTGCTCGCGGCATTGACGTCGAACAGCACGCTCGAAAAGCCGGCCTTGGCGAGGCAGCGCACCATCGGCGCGCCCATGTTGCCGATGCCGGCGAAGCCGACGGTCCTGGTGGTCGTCATCGGATCGTGATCTCCCTGCTTTCGCCCCGTGCCCCTGGAACGTGGCGGCTTGTCCCTCGGGCGCGACACTGCGGGTTCCAGCCGACGATCTCCAGTCCCTGCTGTTGCAATGGCCGTGCAAACCGGCATGGTGCGCGCCGGCAGGAGGGCACCGATGGAGCATGTCTGGATCGCGCTGGCGGTCATGGCCGCAGCGATGCAGGCCGTGCGGACGGCGGCTCAGAAGACGCTGAACCAGCGCATGACCACGCTCGGCACCACCTACGTGCGCTCGATCTTCGGGCTGCCGGTGATGATCGCGCACCTCGTCGCCGTGATCGCCTGGTCGGGCGGCGGATGGCCGCCGATGAAGCCCTGGTTCCTGATCGACACCTTTCTCGGCGCGGCGACGCAAGTGCTCGCCACCATGCTGCTGATCCGCATGATGCGGCTCAAGGATTTCGCCGTCGGCACGATGCTGACCAAGGTCGACATCGTGATGACGGCGCTGCTCGGCATGGCGCTGTTCTCAGAGAAGGTCTCGGCGATCGGCTTCCTGGCGCTGCTGATCGTGCTCGCCGGCGTGGTCCTGATGTCGCTCGGGAAGACCGGGCTCAAGGGCCTGCCGTCGGGCCCAGGGGGAATCGCCACGGCGCTGACCTCGGAGGCGACACGGGTGGCGCTCGGGTGCGCCTTCCTGTTCACGCTGTCCTACCTGTTCCTGCGCGAGGCGACGCTGGTCATCGCCGGTGACGGCGGCATCGCCTGGCGCGGGGCCTGGACCGTGGTGATCGCGACCGGCATGCAGGTGGTGTTCGTCGGCCTCTGGCTCGCGGCGCGCGAGCCTTCGACCTTCCAGCAGATCCGGCCGAACCTGGCGCTGTCGTCGTTCATCGGCCTGACCAGCGCCATCGGCTCGATCGGATGGTTCACCGCGTTCGCGATGCAGAACGCCTCGTACGTGCGCGCCGTCGGGCAGATCGAGGTGGTGTTCACGCTGATGATCTCGGCCTTGTACTTTCGCGAGATGGTCCGTCCGCTCGAGTACGCCGGGATCGCCGCGACGGTGGCGGGCGTGCTGATGTTCCGGCTGTGGGGGGTGTAATGCCCCCTCCCTCCTCGTGGGAGAGGGAGGGGGGATGGCAGACCCATGGCTGTCGGGCTTCCCCCCACCCCTAACCCCTCCCCGCAAGGGGGAGGCGAAACTGGCGTCGGCGCCACTCTCAATCCTCCGCTCGCCCACGGCGCGCACCTCGCGTTAGGATGCTCGACATGATTCGCGTCACGACTTTCGCTGGCAAAACGGTCGCCGTGTTCGGGCTCGGCAGCTCGGGCAACGCCACTGCGCGCGCGCTGATCGACGGCGGCGCCACCGTTGCCGCCTGGGACGACGGCGAGGCTGGACGGGCCAGCGCCAAGCAGGCGGGCGTGCCGCTCGTCGACCTGCACACCGCGGACTGGAGCGCATTCTCCGCGCTGATTCTGGCGCCGGGCGTCCCGCTGACCCATCCCGAGCCACACTGGACGGTTCAAAAAGCCCAGGCCGCCGGCCTCGAGGTGATCGGCGATGTCGAGCTGTTCTTTCGCCAGCGCGCCGCCGACATGCCGGACATCAGGGTGGTCGCGATCACCGGCACCAACGGCAAGTCGACCACCACGGCGCTGACCACCCACATCCTGCGGACCTGCGGCGCCGACGTCGAGATGGGCGGCAACATCGGCGTGCCCGTGCTGGCACTGGCGCCGTTCGTCGAGGGCCGGATCTACGTGCTCGAGCTGTCGTCGTTCCAGATCGACCTGACCCCGAGCCTGAAGCCCACCGTCGGCGTGCTGCTCAACATCACCCCCGACCATCTCGACCGGCACGGCGCCGCCGACGATCCGGCCGGCGCCCTGGCGAGCTACGCCGCGATCAAGGAGCGGCTGGTGGCGAGCGCCGATCATGCCGTCATCGCCGTCGACGACGACTGGTGCATTGCCGTCGCCGACCGGCTGGCGCGGCGCGTATGCGACCCGCCGCGCATCTGGGGGACGCCGGTCTCGGCCGAGCCGATCCCTTCGCCCTCGCTCTTCGTCCACGAGGGCCGGATCATCGACTCGCCCCTCCCGGATATCGAGGCCGTTCTCGCCGATCTCGCCGGCATCCCGACTTTGCGCGGCCGCCACAACGCGCAGAACGCGGCGGCCGCGACGATGGCGGCGAAGTACGCGAACGGTTTCGTCGGCGATGTCGAGAAATGGCTGCAGCAGGCGTTGAGCACTTATCCGGGCCTCCCACACCGCATGGAGCAGGCCGGCACGTTGGCAAAGGCCGGCGGGAAAATCCTGTTCATCAACGACAGCAAGGCCACCAACGCGGACTCGACCGAGAAGGCGCTCGCGACCTGGGACAAGGACATCTTCGTCATCCTCGGCGGCAAGCCGAAGGAAGGCGGCATCACCACGATCGCCCCCTATTTCCAGCGCATCGCCAAGGCCTACCTGATCGGCGCCGCCGCCGACGAGTTCGCGGCGACGCTCGAGGGCAAGGTCGCCTACGAGGTGAGCGGGACGCTCGACTTGGCGCTCGCCGCCGCGACCCGGGACGCACGCGCCAGTGCCGGCGCCGAGCCCGTCGTCCTGCTGTCGCCGGCTTGTGCCAGCTACGACCAGTTCCGCTCCTTCGAGCACCGCGGCGATGCGTTCCGCCAGATGGTGCAGGCCATTCCCGGTGTGACGTCTGGGGGCATGGGATGAGTACCCCCCGCAGCCTGCATTCGCGACGAAGCCCCCCTCCCCCTTGCGGGGAGGGGATGGGGGTGGGGGTGCTGTCGATGCACGATCGTTCGCACTTCACCCCACCCCTGACCCCTCCCCGTCAAGGGGAGGGGAATCCTGCCGGTGAGGGGTGTGCCGTCCCATGAGCTTTTCCCGCACCGACCGCTCCCGGCTGACGGACTGGTGGTTTACGGTCGATCATGCGCTGATCGCGGCGCTGATGATGCTGCTCGGCACCGGCATCGTGCTGTCGCTGGCGGCGAGCCCGGCGATAGCACTGAAACGCGGCCTGCCGACGTTCTATTTCGTCGAGCGCCATGTCGTGTTCGCAGCGCTCGGTCTCGCCCTGATGCTGGCGGTCTCGCTACTCGATCCGCGCGCCATCCGCCGGCTGAGCCTCGCCCTGCTGGCGATCGCGCTCGCCGGGCTCGTCGCCGTGCTGCAGACCGGCGTCGAGATCAACGGCGCGCGGCGCTGGCTGTCGCTGGCGGGACAGTCGCTGCAGCCCTCCGAGATCGCCAAGCCCGCCTTCATCGTCGTCTCGTCCTGGCTGCTCGCCGAGGCGCAGCGTCGCACCGACATGCCCGCGCTGCCGATGGCGGCGGGACTTGCCGTCACGCTTGCAGCCCTGCTGCTGATGCAGCCCGACGTCGGCCAGACGCTGTTGATCTCGATCGTCTGGGGCACACTGTTCTTCCTGTCGGGTCAGCCTCTGAAGGCCGCCGCCGGCCTCGCCGGGCTCGGCCTCGGCGGCATCGTCGCCGCCTATTTCACCTTCGATCACGTCCGCATCCGGGTGAACAAGTTCCTGTTCGCGGCAAGCGGCGACAACAGCCAGGTCGACCGGGCGGTACAGTCGTTCGCGCAGGGTGGCTTCTTCGGCCGCGGCCCGGGCGAAGGCACGCTGAAGAGCGTGCTCCCCGATGCGCATACCGACTTCATCCTGGCGGTCGTCGCCGAGGAGTACGGCGTCGTCGCCTGCCTCGCGCTGCTGTCGGTGTTCGCCTTCATCGTCATTCGGGCCTTCCTGCGCGGCTGGCGCGAGCCCGACCAGGCGACGCGGCTCGCGGTGATCGGCCTCGCGCTGCTGTTCGGTCTGCAGGCGCTGATCAACATGGCGGTCAACGTCGGACTGATGCCGGCCAAGGGGTTGACGCTGCCGTTCATCTCGGCCGGCGGCTCGTCGCTGCTGTCGGTGTCGCTGACCACCGGCATGCTGCTGGCCCTGACACGCCGTCGCGCCGACCCCGGCCGCCTCAAAACCGCGCGAATTGCCGTGACAGTCGATGGAATGCCGGGGAAAGGATCGAGCGTAACGTGACCGAGACTGCGGCACCAAGCACCAAGGGCTCCGTCATGCTCGCGGCCGGCGGCACGGGCGGCCATCTGTTTCCCGCGTTCGCGCTGGCCGAAGAACTCGCCCGTCGCGGACGCGCCGTCGATCTCGTCACCGACATGCGCGGCGATCGCTACGGCACCGGTTTTCCGGCCCGCGCCGTGCATCCGATCCACGCCGCCACGCTGAAGGGCAAGACCCCGCTCGCCGTCGCCGAGACCGGCATCACACTCGCGCGCGGCGTGCGTGAGGCGTTCGCGCTGATTGGCCGCATCCGGCCCGCCGTCGTGGTCGGCTTCGGCGGCTATCCGAGCTTTCCGCCGTTGCTCGCCGCCCGCCTGCGCGGCGTCCCCACACTCCTGCACGAGCAAAACGCCGTGCTCGGCCGCGCCAACCGCATGCTGGCGAAGCGCGTGACCGCGCTCGCCACCTCGTTCGAGAGAACCAAGCTCGTCGAAGGCCCGATCGCGGCCAAAGCCCGCTTCACCGGCAACCCCGTTCGCGACGTGGTCGCAGCCGCCGCCGGCAAGTCCTACGCGCCACCCGCGCACGACGGCCAGCTCAATCTCCTGGTTTTCGGTGGCAGCCAGGGTGCACGCTACTTCTCCGAGACCGTGCCCCCCGCGCTCGCGGCCCTGCCCGAGACCGTCCGCCGCCGCCTGGTCGTGATCCAGCAGTGCCGCGAGGAGGATCTGGAGGGTGTGCGCACCGCCTACGCCGCCTCCGGCATCGAGGCCAACCTCGCACCGTTCTTCAAGAACCTGCCCGACATCATGGCAGAGGCCCATCTCGTCGTCGGCCGCGCCGGTGCTTCGACCGTCGCCGAATTGACGGTGATCGGGCGCCCCGCCATCCTGGTGCCTCTGCCGCACGCGCTTGACAACGATCAGCTGCAGAATGCAACGAGACTTGCCGAATCAGGGGGCGGCTGGTGTATCCAACAAAAAGACCTGTCGCCGGAACGGCTGGCGGCAGAGATCGCACGGCTGGCGTCGTCACCCGACGATCTCACGGCAGCCGCGGCGGCGTCGAAACGGCAAGGGCGGCCCGATGCTGTCCAGCGTCTCGCCGACCTCGTGGAGGAATTGGCGGGCGACCGGGGGCAGCGTCAACAATCGGCGGGGTAGCGTAGCGAGTGGATCGCGCCCGAGGGCGCGTCAGGATCGAGGGAATACCGACCATGCAGATGCCCCGCGACATCGGGACGTTCCACATTCTCGGCATCGGTGGCATCGGCATGAGCGCCATTGCCGAGATCCTGATGGCCAAGGGCTATACGGTCCAGGGCAGCGACCAGAAGGATTCAGCCAACGTCCGCCGCCTGCGCGCCAAGGGCGTGCGCGTCTTCGTCGGCCACGACGCGATCAATCTCGTCGGCGCCCGCTACGTCGTCATCTCGACCGCCGTCAAGCCGACCAATCCCGAGCTGCAGGCGGCGCGCCTCAAGGGACTGCCGATCATCCGCCGCGCCGAGATGCTGGCCGAGCTGATGCGGCTCTATTCGACCATCTCGGTCACCGGCACCCACGGCAAGACCACCACCACCTCGCTGATCAGCCACCTGTTCGCCGAGGGCGGGCTCGATCCGACCGTGATCACCGGCGGCATCATCAATTCCTGGGGCTCCAACGCCCGTCTCGGCCAGAGCGAGTGGATGGTGGTGGAGGCCGACGAGTCCGACGGCACCTTCATCCGCCTGCCGACCGAGATCGGCGTCGTCACCAACATCGACCCCGAGCATCTCGACCACTTCAAGACGGTCGAGAACATGCATCGGGAATACGAGACGTTCCTGAAATCGATTCCGTTCTACGGCCTCGCCGTCGCCTGCATCGACCATCCCGTCGTGCGCGACATGATCGAGCGGCTCGACCTGCGCCGCGACGGACGCCGACTGCTGGCCTACGGCACGACCGCCGGCTGCGACCTGACCCTGAAGGGCATGCGGATCGACGGCCACACCACCACTTTCGACGTCGAGATGGGACCGCGCGTGAAAGGTGGCCCCAGGATCCTGCAAGGTCTCAGCGTACCGATCGCGGGACAGCACAACGCGCTCAACACTCTCGCCGCGATCGCGGTGGCGAGCGAGGCCGGCATCACCGACGACGGCATCCGCAAGGGGATCGCCTCGTTCTCGGGGGTCAAGCGGCGCTTCCAGCCGACCGGCAGCTGGAACGGCGTCACCATCTACGACGACTACGGCCATCACCCGATCGAGATCGCAGCGGTGCTGAAGGCCGCCAAGGCCGGCTGTAAAGGCCGGGTCATCGCCGTCGTCGAGCCGCATCGCTACAGCCGCGTCCGCGACCTGTTCGGCGATTTCGCCGCCTGCTTCAAGGATGCCGACAGCGTGTTGCTGACGCCGCTGTACTCGGCCGGCGAGCAGCCGATCGACGGCATCGACAATCAGACGCTGGCCGAGGCGGTGAAGTCGACCGGTCATCAATCCGTGCTCGCGGTCGGCAACGAGCACGATGTCGTGCCGATCCTGCGCCGTCACGCTGTAGCTGGCGACATCGTCGTCTGCTTCGGCGCCGGCAACTCCACCGAATGGGCTCACGCCCTGCCGACCTGGCTCGCCAACGAGCCTCCCCGCCGCGCCGGGAGCGTGGCTTGAACGGTGGGCACGCGAATGCCCTCCCCCCTTGCGGGGGAGGGTTAGGGAGGGGGGGGGCCCCGGCGACTGCTGACACTCGTTACAGTGAAGCGCAATTCTCGTTCCTGAATGCCGAGCACGCCACGAATTCTTTGGAGCGCCGCTTCAGTATCCGCCAGCACCTCCCCATGATCGATGCGCAGGACCTTGAAGCGCTGGCTTTCGAGCCACTGATCACGCTGGATATCTCTCTTTCTCTGCCCCGGACGATCATGAGCATCGCCATCCACTTCAATGATCAGACGGCGTTCGAGGCAGACGAAATCCGCGATGAAGAGCCCGATCTGAACCTGTCGCCTGAACCGATGGCCGGCAATGGAACGGCGTCGCAAAGCCTTCCAGAGAGCGCGCTCGGCAGAGTTCTGATTGCTTCTCAAATGCCACACTCGGCCAACGGACATTTCGAGCATCCACCTGTGGACACCCCCCTCCCCATCCCTCCCCCGCAAGGGGGGAGGGTGATCCGTGAGGAGAATTTTTCGGCAGATTTGCGCATCTTTCCATTCGAGGCAATCGGCTTGCTGTCGAATGGTACTCCCTCCCGCTTGACGGGGGAGGTCAGGGCAGGGGGTGGTGAACCACGCGTGTTCCCGATCATCCAATCCCTACGGTTTCAAGCATGACCTTCCCCGACATCACGGCCGATCTCAAATCCCGCATGCCCGAGCTGCGCGGGCGGCTCACGCCGAATGCGTCCTTGGCCGACATCACCTGGTTTCGGGTCGGCGGGCCGGCGCAGGTGCTGTTCTCGCCTGCCGACGAGGCTGATCTCGCCTACGCGCTCGCCTGCATGCCCGCAGTCCTGCCGGTGATCGTCATCGGCCTCGGCTCCAACCTGCTGGTGCGGGACGGCGGCGTCCCCGGCGTCGTCATCCGCCTCGGCCGCGGCTTCGGCGAGGTCAAAGCGCTGCCCGGCGACAGGCTCGCTGCGGGCAGCGTCGTGCCCGACGTCAAGGTGGCACGCGCCGCAGCCGACGCCGGCATCGCCGGGCTCGAGTTCTATCGCGGCATCCCCGGCTCCATCGGCGGCGCGCTGCGCATGAACGCCGGCGCACACGGCCGCGAGACCAAGGACGTGCTCGTCTCCGCCCGCGCCGTCGACCGCCGCGGCACCATCCACGTGCTCTCCCTCGCCGACATGGGCTTCACCTACCGCCATTGCGGCGTCCCCGGCGACTGGATCTTCACCGAGGCCATCTACCAGGGCACGCCCGGTCGTTCCGCCGACATCCTGAAAGCGATGGACGAGGTCGCACAGTACCGGGAGAAGAACCAGCCGATCAAGGAGCGCACCGGCGGCTCCACCTTCAAGAATCCGCCGGGCCACAGCGCCTGGAAGCTGATCGACGAGGCGGGCTGCCGCGGTCTGCGGATCGGCGGCGCCAAGGTCTCGGAAATGCACTGCAATTTTCTGATCAATGACCAGGGCGCCACCGGCGAGGACGTCGAGCGATTGGGCGAGACCGTGCGCGCCCGCGTCCGCGCGAAGTCCGGCATCACCCTGCAGTGGGAGATCATCCGACTCGGCCTGCCCCGCGACGGCCACCCCACCGGCGAAGCGCTGGCGATCTGACGCCATGCGGCCGGTAAGCCCCCTCCTTGCGGGAAGAGCGAGCTCCCACAACGATCCGCTGGGGGTGTGATCCGAGCCTACCGCCCGCCTCCGGTTTCGCGATAAGACTTCCCAAGCCAACGAACATGAGGGGAGCGCGCGTGGCGATCGACAATCTCACGACGGCGGACGCTGCTGGCGCGCTCGTTCGCATCGACGACATGATTGCCGGCACCTGAATTCCAGTAGGAGATCGACATGACCACCAAGCGTGCCTGCGTCATCGGCTGGCCGGCTAAGCACTCCCGCTCGCCGAAACTGCACGGCTACTGGATCGAGAAGTACGGCCTCGACGGCGACTACCGCATCGAAGAAGTAACAACGGATGATTTCCCGGCCTTCATCATGAACCTCGCCGGCCACGGCTATGTCGGCTGCAACATCACGATGCCGCACAAGGACGCCGCCTTCCAACTGTCGGTGCCGGACGACCGCGCCAAGGGTGTCGGCGCCTCCAATACGCTCTATTTCGACAACGGCGTGTTGCGCTCCACCAACACCGATGTCGAAGGCGCCATGGGCGCGCTGGACCAAGCCTCACCCGGCTGGGACAAGCACACGAAAAGTGCTGTGATCATGGGCGCGGGTGGCGCCTGCCGCGCCGTGATCTACGGCCTGATCGAGCGCGGCATCGAGACCATCCACGTCGCCAACCGCACGTACGAAAAGGCCGTCGACATGCAGACGCGGTTCGGTGACAGGGTGAAGCCCGCGCATTGGGACGATCTTCCCAAGCTGCTCGCTGGCGCCAAGCTGCTGATCAACACGACCTCGCTCGGCATGAAGGGCCAGCCGCCGCTCGAGGTCGATATCTCCGGCCTCGCGCCGGACGCCGTCGTCTGCGACATCATCTATGTGCCGTTACCGACGCCGCTGCTCGCCGACGCGAAGGCACGCGGCTTCAAGACTGCCAACGGCCTCGACATGCTGCTGCACCAGGCCGTGAGCGGCTTCGAACTGTGGTTCGGCAAGCGCCCCGAGGTGACGCGCGAGCTGTTCGATCTGTTGGCGGCCGATATCGCGAAGGCCTAGCCTCAAACAGTGGCGACGGGGGACATGACCATGCGGCGATGGACGGCACTCACGATGGCGGCGCTGCCTTTGAGCCTGTGGGCGTGCGCGGCGTTGGCCCAGTCCGGCCAGCTGTTTCCTCCATTCCCCGCCGCCGCCCCGCCACCTGCTGCGCCGGTCTGCGATCTCGGCGGCAATGCGGCACGCCTCGCCAAGCAGATCCGTGTCTCGACCGGCGCACCGAAGTCGATCGCCCACGGCGGCCGCATCGAGGTCGCATGGCAGCTTCCGCCGGCACAGCGCACGAAATACAAGGCGTACCTGATCGGCGTGATGGACAACACGGTCCGCTTCGAGGGGCAGTATAAAATCGACGCCGACGGCGTGCTGGACAGCGGCCCGGGTTTCGTCGCGCTGCCCGCCCGCTTGCGCGCGCCCCATGACATCAAGTATGGCGCTGGCCGCACCCGCGTCGTCATCCCGATCACCGGTTCCGATGCGCCTCGCGCCGGCAGGCTCGCGGTGAGGCCCTTTGCGGCGGGACCGCTCGAGATCGAATGGGCTATTGTCGGCATACAGCCCGATTGCGAGGCCAAAGGCTCCCTCGCGATCAAGACCGCGCCGGTCGCCAGACTCGGACCCTTCACGATCGCGGCCGGGCCCCCCCGCATCGTCGTACAGGATTTCGTCGCGCCCGATCCACGCCAGGAACTCGCGACGCCCGACGGTGGCCAGCGGCTGCTCGAGGTCGAGACATCCGCCGACGGCCGCTACCGTCTCGATATCTTCCAGCGCCGATACCGCGTCTTCGATCGCAGCACCGGCGCCAAGCTCGTCGAGCGCAGCGGCGTCAAACCCCGCTTCTCACCCGACGGCCGCTTCGTCGCAGCCTCGGTCGGCGATGCCGGACTGCAGTATCCGACCAACTTCGAGCTGCTCGACCTCGTCGCGGGCACCGTCGTCGCTCGCGTCGGAGGCCCCATCGTGGCGTGGTCGAACGGCGACGCGCTTTTGCTCGATGGCGGCCGTGCGTATCAGGCGCTCCGGCTCGTCACTACGCTGATCGATCCGATGCTCGACAAGGAGGGGACAGCCGTCAACTGGCTGACCTACTTCCCTGGCTGCGGAACCTGCGATGCCTGGACCGGCTCCAACGTCCGCATCGACTGGGACCAGATGGCAGTGCTTCGCTCTGATTCCGGAGAAAAGCGCGCGATGGGCATCGCGCTGCTAGCCGAGGGCCTCAAAGTCGAGACCTCGTCGTTCGGCGACGACGAGGCCGTCCCGCTGCACGCCAAACTGCGCCAGCTCTACGGCCAGCCCGAGGTGGCGCTCGCCAAGGGCTGGGTGGGCACCGTGCCGCTGAGGATCACCCATCCCGGCCGCGGCTATGATTTGTATACAGACGACGATGCCTCGCTGACACCTGAGGAGAAGGGGCGCGCGAGCCAGACCCAGTTTCTCGCTCCGCGCCGGCTCGCGCTGGCGGAGGGAAAGGTGCTGCGAGTGGCCGATCTTCAGCCGTCCGGCATGGGTGCTGCGCGCGACACCGGTCCTGCAGGCTCGGGAGCAAAGCCGCCCCCGCCATCGGCCCTCGATCAGGGCTACGTCGCAGACGAGCTCGCCAAGCTCGGGTTGAAGCTCGCACCGGCGAGCGCTGTTGCGGAGATCGAAATTCCGCGTCCTGCCGATTGGGCCGATCCGGTGATCCGTCCATGGCCCGATGCGCTGACGGCAGAGATCGCGGCGGTCGATCCGTCGCTGCAGCGCTGGTTCAAGGGCAACGACGAGGACGACAGGAAGATCATCGTCGGCGCCTGGCGGCTACAAACATCGGACGGTTCTGTCCTGTTGCTGCAGCACGGCGAGCCGGCGATGACGGTCAATGGCGCGCATCAATTCCGGTTCGACCTGCTCGCCACGAGTGGCGCCGCGCGTGGCCGGACGCAGGAGATCGCCGGGCTCGGCGGGCTGTTCAGTCAGTACGTCGGCCGCGAGCACTCCATCGCGCGGGTCTTCGCGCTGTCCGACAACCGGGCCGTCGTTGCGATCCCCGGCACCGGCAAGGCCGCGGTCGTTTCGCTCACGCCATCGCGGATCGAGCCGCCGACCATCGACATCACAGAGCCGACGCTGCTGTGCGGCTTCCACGAGGACGCGGCGCGCGGTCTCATCATCCAGAGCAACTGCGATGGCCAGCTCTTCGTCTTCCGGCCAGCGGCTGGAGCAGCACCGATCCTCAGTGGACGCGTGCTCGACAACGAGCTGATCATTTACGCGCCCGACGGCTACTATGCCTCGACCTTCGAGGGCGCGCACTTCGTCCATGTCGCATTTCCGGGACTTCCCGGGGTGCACAGTTTCGAGCAGTTCGCATCGGCATTGGAACGCCCGGACGTCATCCGCGCGATCGTCGAGGGTGGCAAGTCGGGCACCGCGGCGCCCATACTGGCGCCGCCGCCTGGCGTCGATGCGACGGTGTCGTTGGGCACGGGGCCGAATGCCCCTCTCGCCCTTTCCATCAAGGCCGGCGCTCATCGAGGGCTGGCCGCGATCGAGATCTTCGAGGATGGCGGCCTGGTCCAGAGACAGGCTGCCCTGGGCACTGGCAAGGCCTTTACGATTCATCTTCCTCGCCGCCCCCACGTCCGGACGGTTTCCGTCACCGCCGTCGACCAACTCGGCTTCAGGAGCCGGCCCTCGACCGTCGCGATCCCGCCGCTGTTGCCGGCGCGCGCCAACACGCTGCACGTGGTCGCTGTCGGCATCGACAGCTACGAGCGGCTGGGGCCGCTGTCGGGCGCCCGCGCCGATGCCGAGGCACTGATCGGCGCGCTGAAATCCGCATCCGGCTACTACCGTAACGTCAAGGTGACGCTGCGCACGGATGCAGCGGCTACACCCGAAGTCGTACGCACCGACATCGCAGCCGCCGTCGCGACCGCCACCGCCGACGACACCATTCTCGTGTTCTTCGCGGGCCACGGCGGAACGTCCGACGACGGCCGCTATTTCATGGCGACCACGAAGACCGACGGCGACCGTCTGGCCGAGACCGCCATCGACTGGCAGGCAACCGCCAAGCTGCTCGGCACCGCCAAGGCGCGCGTCATCGCCGTGCTCGACGCCTGCCACTCCGGCCAGACCGGCCTCGTCACGCCGACCAACGACGGCGCCGTCGCCTCCCTCGCCACCGCCACGACCGCGCCGATGGTGGTCCTCGCCGCCTCCAAGGGACGCCAAATCAGCGAGGAGATGCCGAACGGCGGCGGCGGCGTGTTCACGCAGAGCCTCGCCCGCCTGATCGCTCGCGACCGCACCAGCGCCGATCTCGACCGCGACGGCGTGCTCTCGGTGAGCGAGCTCTACCGCAGCCTCAAGGCCGCCGTGGAGACGCGGACCGGCGGCCGCCAGACGCCCTGGCTCGTCCGCCGCAACCTCGCGGGCGATCCGCCGTTGTTGTGACTTGTAGTCGGAGGGAGGACGCTCTTGCGTCCGAGGTCCGACAACGAGCGTTCGGCCGTGGATGTCGGACCTCGGCTGCGATAGCCGCACCCTCGCTCCGACTTACCCGACCGATCCACTTGCCATCGCCGCGCCCGTCCAATAGACCGCAATCCGATCCGCTCACGCCGCTAGCCGATAAGGAGCCGCCATGAAGACCCGCGCCGCCGTCGCCTTCGAGAAGGGCAAGCCGCTGGAGATCGTCGAGGTCGATCTGGAGGGCCCGAAGGCGGGCGAGGTGCTGGTCGAGATGAAGGCGACCGGCATCTGCCACACTGACGAGTTCACGCTTTCGGGCGCCGACCCGGAGGGCCTGTTTCCCTGCATTCTCGGCCACGAGGGCTCCGGCGTGGTGGTCGACGTCGGCGCTGGCGTGACCAGCCTGAAGAAGGGCGATCACGTCATACCGCTGTACACGCCTGAATGCCGCGAGTGCCCGTCCTGCCTGTCGCAGAAGACCAATTTGTGCACCTCGATTCGCTCGACCCAGGGCCAGGGCGTGATGCCGGACGGCACGTCGCGCTTCTCCTACAAGGGCCAGAAGATCCATCACTACATGGGCTGCTCGACGTTCGCGAACCACTCGGTGCTGCCCGAGATCGCGCTCGCCAAGGTGCGGGACGACGCTCCCTTCGACAAGATCTTCTACAGCGGCTGCGGCGTGACGACCGGCATCGGCGCGGTGGTCAACACCGCCAAGGTCGAGATCGGCGCCACCGCCGCCGTGTTCGGCCTCGGCGGCATCGGCCTCAACGTGATCCAGGGCCTGAGGCTGGCCGGCGCCGACATGATCATCGGCGTCGACATGAACAACGACAAGAAGGCCTGGGGCGAGCGCTTCGGCATGACGCATTTCGTCAATCCGAAGGAGATCGGCGAGGACGTCGTCGCCCACATCGTCAACCTGACCAAGCGCGGCGCCGATCAGATCGGCGGCGTCGACTACAGCTTCGAGTGCATCGGGAACACCACCGTGATGCGCCAGGCGCTCGAGTGCACGCACCGCGGCTGGGGCCAGTCGATCATCATCGGCGTCGCGGGCGCCGGCAAGGAGATCGCGACCCGTCCCTTCCAGCTCGTCACCGGCCGCACCTGGAAGGGCACCGCGTTCGGCGGCGCGCGCGGCCGCACCGACGTGCCCAAGATCGTAGACTGGTACATGCAGGGCAAGATCGAGATCGACCCGATGATCACCCACACGCTCGACCTCGCCGACATCAACAAAGGCTTCGACCTGATGCACGCCGGCAAAAGCATCCGCAGCGTGGTGATCTTCTGAGGCGTGACGGCTCAGGTGCCCGCCGTCGCCTTCGCGCCAGCCGACGACAGCAGGTCCGCCTCGAGCGGGAACAGCCGGCGCAGGCCGCGTAGCGCTTCGTAGACGTGGCCGGCCTCGAGTTCGCCGGCCACGTCGGCGAGACATTGCTCCAGCGCCGTTCCGATAGCGGCCCGGCGAATGTCCTGGAGCGGGCGCCGCCACGTCGTCTCCGGGTCGTGCGGCGCGCCCGGCGACATCAGCAGCACCTGTGCCGCGCAGTACAGCCTCCGCAACGGCGTCGTCGCCTGATCGACCTGCAGGACGTGGCTTTCGAGCAGGAACGACGCTTCGTTGACGAGTTGCAGCCCGACGCGGCGATCGGCCTGCAACACCGCGCCATTGATGTAAATGCGCTGTCCTGCCTTCAATGAACCTGGATCGGTGGCTTCGGGTTGGTGCTGACGCTGTGGCGTCGGCGGCGAGGGGCGGGGCACCAGCAACGAAAACCGCGCAAGCTTCGCACTTCGCGGGGCTCGATCGCCCCGGCGCCGGCACCCCGACAGTGGCGGTGTCAGACG
>CAMDBL010000024.1 GCA_945889015.1 Devosia equisanguinis | reverse complement strand
CGCTCGCGAGCGGCCGCACGACGCTGCCCTTAAGCACAATGTGCTGCGTGGACCGCTCTTTCAGGCCCCTCACACCGGCTTATATAGGGCTCATGGTAGCTCACGGCTACTGTAGCGACCTTAACGAGTTAGGGCAGAAATGTCACATCCAAGTTGAATTGTTGAATTGGTCACGACATTTAGAGCCGTGGCTTGCCGCGCTTCTGCCGCATGAGCAGTCTGTGTTGCGTGACCGACCCGGGTGGCGAAACGTTGCCGCTCCAACCACATGTTCCCGGAGGCTTCGACGACGATGTGGTTCTCAAACACGGTTTTTTTGCGCTCGCACGCCAAATCGATTGGATTGGCCGGGCTGGTGCTTGTGGCCGTCTGCCTCGACAGCCGGGCCCAGGCCCCCCAGCCGCCCATTCAGGGGCCGGCCGCGGTGGCCGGCATATGGCTCGACGATACTGGGCAGGGAGCGATCGAGATCGGGCCATGCAACCGTGACCAGCTCTGCGGCCGCATCGTCTGGCTGCGCGATCCCGCCGACAAGAGCGGTAAGCCATTGACCGACGGGCTCAATTCCAAGGCTTCGCAACGCTCCCGGCCGATCTGCGGGCTGCAGGTGATCGGCGAAGTCAAGCGGGTCGGCGCCGGGACCTGGGACGAGGGCTGGATCTACGATCCCAAGCAGGGCAAGCAGTTCGATGTCGAGATCAAGGCGCGCGGGGCGGACCGGCTGCAGGTCACCGGATACCTGGGCGTGAAGTTCCTGAGCGAGACCTTCACGTGGACCCGTGCCCCCGCCAACTTGGCGAGGTGCGATGGCTCGCAAGGCCCGCCCGGCTCGCAGGCGACGAGGACGCGCTGAGGTCTTGGGTCGCCGCCCAGTCAAAACGGCCCCGCGAAGTCGGCGGGGCCGTTGCTGTTTCCGGCCCCAAGGGCCGCGCCACGATGGCGCGATCAGGCTGCTGCGGTGCGCTGTCCACCGGCGGTACTGCGCGAGGAGACGGTCTGGCCGCGCGTCGTCAGCCAGCTCACGAACTCTTGCGAGCGCTCGACCACCACGTCCCGCTGCCGGTCGACGGTGACGATGTGATAGGAGTCGTCGAGCACGGTCATCTGCACCATGCCGCCAAGCTTGCGGCTGAGGTGGAACGAGTTGTCGATGTCGGCGCGATCGTCGTCGCGGGGGTGCAGGATCAGCGTCGGCTGCTTGATCGAGCCGAGTCGACGCCGAACGTTGTTCACCAGATAGCGGAACTCCAGCATGGTGCCGCCGGGCGTGCACCACAGGCCCGCCTGCGAGCTGTCGCCCGAGCTGAGCGCCGAGACCACCATCTCGCGCAGGCGCCGATCCTTGATGCCGTAGGGCTCGCGCTCCACGAACGGGATCATGTTGGCGACGAACTTGGTGTGCACCAGCTTGAACAGCGGCGCATACCACGGCACCGACCAGCCGTTGAGCCAGAGCGTCGGTGCGTAGAGGGCGAGACCCTGGACATCGTCGGGACGGCGCGCGGCGACCTCGAGGGCGAGGATGGCGCCGGCCGACAGACCGCCGACGATCACGGTGTCACAGACCTTGCGCATCTCGTCGAGTGCACGATCGATGGAGCCGGTCCAGTCGGTCCAGACGCTGGTCTTGATGTCCTCGGCGGTGCCGCAATGACCGGCGAGCTGCGGCACGTGCACGGTGTGTCCCGCACGGGCCAGACCCAGCGCGACGTAGCGCATTTCCATGGGGGTACCGCCCAGGCCGTGAATGAGGAGTACGCCGACCCGACCCCCGTCGAGCTTGTACCCACGATCCTCGATCTTCGTTGTCATTGTTCCCGCGTTGTCCGCTGCTTGTTGTTGTGATGAATGACCGGTTCCACTTCGACCGCGCTCGACCTCGGGTCTATCGTCGGGTCAGACCTGACGCAGACGCCCTGCTTTTCCGTTACCGTGATGACTGCGCGTCAGGCTCGCAGTGCGTCGTGCATCAGCTTGTCGATCAGAGACATGCCCAGATCGATCTCCTCGATGGTGATCTCCACGGAGGGCGCAAAGACCACCGTGTTCTTGTAGTAGCCGCCGACATCGAGGCAGAGGCCGTAAGCCTTGCCGCCGACCTCGATGCCGCCGTCGAAGGCCTTCTGGTTGAGGCGATTTGCCAATGTCGTGTTCGGCGTGGTGCCGTCCGCCTCGCACAGCTCCATGCGCAGCGCGAGGCCGAGCCCGTCCACGTTGCCCACGTATCCGGGGTAGCGGCGCTGCAGCTCCTGCAGCCCCTGGAGGAAATAGGCCCCCTTTTGCTTCGTGATCGTCTCGTAGTCGGTGTCTTCCATCATCTTGACGTTCTCGAGCGCCACCGACGTACCCATCGGGTTCGACGAGTAGGTCGAGTGCGTCATGCCGGCACCCCAGATCTCCGGCCGGATCAATTCTTCGCGAGCCCAGATACCCGACAGCGGATTGAGACCGTTGGTCAGCGACTTGCCGAACACGATCACGTCCGGCTTCACGCCGAAATTCTCCATCGCCCAGAACTTACCGGCGCGGAAAAAGCCCATCTGCACCTCGTCGTCGACGAGCAGGATCTTGCGGGCGTCGAGGATGCCCTTGAGCTTCTGGAAGTAGCCCTCGGGTGGAATGATGTAGCCGCCGGTGCCCTGGATCGGCTCGGCGAAGAACGCGGCGAACTCACACTCGTTCGACTTGGCATCCCAGACGCCGTGGTACTCGCTGTCGAACAAGCGCGCGAACTGGTCCACGCAGAACAAGTCGCAGCTCTCCCGCTTCTTGCCGTAGGGGCATCGGAAGCAATACGGGAACGGCACGAACTGGGCGCGGTCGGCGAAGGCGCCGAACTTTTTGCGATAGCGGTAGGACGAGGTGATCGCGGTGGTGCCGAGCGTGCGGCCGTGGTAGCCGCCCTCGAAGGCGAACATGCGCGTCTTGCCGCCGCTGTAGTTGCGAACGAGCTTCAGCGCGTCCTCGTTCGCCTGGGCGCCGCCGACATTGAAATGGCAGCGTCCCTCCATGCCCCAGGTCCGCTCGATGCGCTGGGCGAGGCGCGTGGCGAGTTCGATCTTCTCGCGATGCAGGAACTTGCTCGAGACCTGCGGCAGCGTGTCGAGCTGCCGGCGGGCGGCATCGGCCAGCCGCTTGTTCGAGTAGCCGAAGTTGACCGCGGAATGCCACATCTGGAGGTCCAGATAGGGCATGTCGCGGCCATCGTAGAGGAACGAGCCCTCGCAACGCTCGAAGATCTTGGGCGTGTCCATGTAGTGGACGGTATCGCCCCACGAGCAATACCTGGCCTCATAGGCCATCAACTCGTCTTCGCCCATCCGGGCAAAATCGTTCTGCGAGCCGCTCGGAGGCGCAGCACCACCTTCCGTCGCCCAGGACTCGTGCTTGTTCATTCTGCCGCACTCTCGATCTGCTGGATGACCTTGCTCTGAGGCCAGCGCTGCGCGCCGATCCATTGGGAGAACAATTCCAGGACGTCCGCAAAGCCGGCGACCGGGTGATGCGGCAGGCCGTGGGCGTGACAGTGGGTCGTCAGTGCGCCTTTCGAGAAAACGATGTCGACGCGCCCGGCGACACAAAAGTCGGAACGGCCGTCGCCGATCATCACGTGAACGGCACCGGGCGCCGCTTCAGGGAACTGGCATTTGCAGTTTCCCGACAGCGACTTGCAGTCACCGCGTGCATTCGGGAACGACAACCGCCAGCGGTCCGTTCCAACACTATCCAAGCGATTGGCGAAAAACGGGATGTCCAGCCGCGCGCGGCGCAGGACGGTGGAAATCGTGCGATCCAGGCCATCTGAAACGATGGTCGTTGCGATGCCCCGGCTGCGGCAGAGGTCAATGAACTCGGGAAAGGCCGGGTCGATCTCGACAGTCTCGACGAGAGCGTCGAATGCGTCCGGAGTCGCCCGCATCAGGTCGACCTGGCGCGCCATGCACTCGCGTGATCCGATGCGTCCCGCCTTCCAGTCGGCTTCGATGTCGAGCCAACTCGGATCGCAAAATTTTGCGAACAGCGTGTCCGTCGCATCGCCGGGCACGATCGTCCCGTCGAAGTCGATAAACACATGGCAGTTGACATGGCTTTTCGGCACGTGACTGGAACTCGTTGGCACGATGATGTTTTTAAAAGCCGCCGGTGTAGTCGTCATACATACCGCTCTTTATCCACAGTCGAACCTCGTGCCAATGGTTTTGTTTAATGCCAGGGCAGCGATTGCGTCGATCCGTCACACGATTGGTTCATCCCGAGGATTACGTTGGCTTTCCAGCAAGGATGCGCGCTCGGGCTCGCACGAGACTTTCGCCGGGATGGGTATGCCCGGCCATCGTTCCCGCTCAAACGGCGCTATATTGTGTGAACAGTGGTTGACATCCAGATTACGCACCGCGCCTTCTCGTCGCTGCTGGGATCGGCAGCAGTGGTGGTGGGCAGAATCAGGCAGGCGTCGGCGAGGGGAGTTCCACGGTCGTGGTTGGCAATGCACGGCGTGTCGTATCTGCAATCCTGGCCGCTGCGCTCGCCGTCGGCCCGGTGGCAACGGCCGTGCGGGCTCAAGGCGGCTCGATCCCGAGCGCGGGCGCCAGGTCCGGGGCGGCCGGCATGACCCGGGCCGACTACGAATCCTGCCAGGGCGGCGACGAGGCCAAGTTTCGCACCGCCATCGAGGCGATCACCGTCAAGGCGCTGCAACACGGTCTCACCGGGATCGACTTCCCGGCCGTGGTCGCGGCCGAATGGCGCAAGGGCGGCCTCGACGAGATCATCGACAAGCGTGTCGACATCGCCGTCACCGAGGTCAAGGACGAGACCAGCTGGGGCAAGCTGATCAGCTCGCTCGCCAATCGTGAGAAGGCGCAGGAGCTTGCGACCGCGGTCGCCGAGCGCGTTTACCGCTCGGATGCGGTCAAGACCGGGCTCGAAATGCTGGCCGACGGCGTCGGGCGCGAGATCGGCAAGCAGATCGAGATCGCCACCATCGACGCGGCACAGCCGGCCATGCAGTGCCTCCAGGCGTTTCTCGGTCCCCGCTACGGCTCGACGGTCGCCCGCATGGTGACTTCGGGTGCGGACAAGGAGTTCCTAGATCCGGCCAAGGCGCAGGCGCCGATCGGCGCCGGCTCGGTGCTGGCCGAGGGCGGCGAGGGGATCGCGGGAGCGGTCGTGCTGATGGTGCGCAGGCAACTCGCCAACATGGCCGCACGTCTCGGTCAGCGTCTCGTCGGCAGTGTGCTGAGCCGGCTGGTCTCGGTGGTGGCGGGCGGTATCGGCGTCGTGCTGATCGCCAAGGAGATCTGGGACTTGCGCCACGGCGTGATGCCGATCATCGCCAGCGAAATGAAGTCGCGCGAGACCAAGGACAAGGTGAAGGAGGAGCTGGCCGCGACGCTCTCGGATCAGATCGGCGAACATTTGAAGGAGATCGGTGCGAAGACCGCCGAGCGCATCGTCGACGTCTGGCAGGAGTTCCGCCGCGCCCACGCAAAGGTGCTCGATCTCGCCGAGCGTAACGCGGCGTTTCGCGCCTTCGTCGACACGACGCGCCCGGATCATCTCGCCCGCCTCGACGAGATGACGGCTCTCATTCTGGCCGAGGAAAGCGAAGCGGGCGTGCTGAAGCGGCTCGCCGACGGCACGTTGCAGCAGATCGTCAACGTCGCGCCTCCGGCCACGCTTCAGATCGCGCGCGAATCGCGTTCAGTCGATGCGGCGCTGCAATGGAGCGGGCTTGCCGGGGACGCCTTGCCGAGGGTGATCGAGCACGAGCTGCACCGCCGCGCCAAGCCCGAGAGCTTCACCCGGGCGTCGCTCGCCCGCATCCTCGCCATCGACGACCGCATCGCCGTCACGCGGCTGGCGAGCCTGTCGCCGTCCGCCCGCGAGACGCTGTTCGAGATCGGCGGCAACGATCTACGGGCACTGGGCCGGGCGCTGACCGAGGGCGAGCTCGACACACTGGCGAGCTACCTGACGGGGCTCGGCGCGGGACCGCGCGAGCGCATTCTGAGGGCCGTCGCGCAAAATCCCGGCCGCATGCAGGTGCTGGCCTCTGTGCGCGTTCGCGACGCCATCATCGGCTCGAGTGATCAGGCCGCCGCCGTCGCCATGATGCTCCGGGCCGATCGCGGCCTCGACCCGCAGCGGTTGCACGAGGACGTGAAGCTGGTGCTCGAGGGCAAGGTCAAGCCGGTGCTCCTATGGGATCGCCATCCGATGGCGGTCGCCGCGGCGGGCTTCATCGGCCTGCTGCTGCTCCTGATCCTGCGTCGGCTGTTCTCCAGCGGACGGCGGTCCCGTCCCAGCTCTGTCATGCCGGAGGGTTGATGCGCGCGATCCGCCTCGTCACCACCGACACCGTCGGCGACGGCGCCATCCGCCACGGCGAGATCGTCTTTGCGATGGCGGTGAGCGGCGCCAACATCGTTCGCGACATGCGCGAGGCGATCACCAACACGCTCGGCGGCAACATGACCCGCTATGAGCAGCTGGTCGACACGACCATGCAGCGGGCGCTGGATCTGCTGGCCGAGCGAGCTCGCGCCAAGGGCTACGACGGGGTGCTGGCGATCCGCATCTCGCATCCCGTGATCACCGACGGCGCGGTCGAGGTGGTGGCGACGGGCACCGGCTTCTTCTATGTGTGAAAATGCTTTGTATTGGTGATCGAATTCGCGGGGAGCCGGTGCGGACACGGGCGGGAACTCGTTGCGTCAACACGCGTTCGACGAGGCTCCAGCCGAGTGTCGGTCTCGGTCCCTTGTCAGCCGCGAGCCATGCATGCTGCTTCAACTCGATCCGCCGTTGCCTCTCGAGACGCCGAAGGGGCCTGGTTTCGCGCACGTCCTGGTGGACTATGGCCCCGAGCACGACTTGTACTGGACGGTATTCCTCGATGCGAGCGGCGAGTGCTGGACCTTCAGCAATCGCGAGATCCGGGCGCAGCGCAACATCACGCTGGGGCGCGTGAACGTCGCGGAACCGCCGCCCGTCGCCAAAGGTCAGCGAGCGGCCGAGCTTGCAGCCAAGGCACCGCACTGCTTCAACGGCGCGCCCCGCTGAGACCGCAAGATCCGTCCGACAGGAGTTCTTACAACACCGGCGGCTTGGGCAGGCTGTCACCGCTGCCGTTGGCCATGCCGTCGGCGTAGTGGCTCGGGTCGAGGATCGGTTGCAGCTCGCTGACGTCCTTGGGCCGACGGACTCGCCCGTCGAAGATCGCGCCCTCGGTGATCGACAGCGTCTGGTGGTGGATATCGCCTTCGACGCGAGCCGTCGGCAGCAGCGTCACGGTGATGCCGCGGATCGCGCCGCTGACACTGCCCCGCACCTGCACGGTCTCGGCAGCGACCGTTCCGGTCACGCGGCCGGTCTCTCCGACGATGACCTCTTTCCCGCGCAAGTCGCCGCGAACCTCGCCGTCGACCTGCAGGATGCCTTGCGTGACGATGACGATCTGCTGACCCATGATCACGAGATCGCGGCCGATCACGGACGCATTGGCCCGGTCCATGAGGTTGCCGGTGGGGGCGCGCGCCACGGAGGGCGCAGCCATCGGCTGGGCCGCCACCCCGATGCTGGCGACGGTCTTGGTTTCCACTTCATTCGAGCTACGCGAGAACACGGCCATCCCCTACTTCTCCCTCGATCCCACCTCGACAGGCGCGGACCGCAGCATGCCCTAATGGTCGAATTGTGTCTGCTGAGAATTGTTCAGTTTCAGTCGTTTGGAGCCTATTTTCTACTCGTTTCAACGATAAAGGTCGGCGCGCGTGGGGGGCAGCGGCGCGGCGCCTCGGGGTGAGCGGCAGGCGAGCGTCTGGAACAGCAGCAGGCTGCCGCGCGTGAAGGCCAGCGAGACGCCGGCGAGGTAGGCGACCCAGATCCGGTAGGTTTCCGGTCCGACGAGCTTCTCGGCCTCCTTGCGTCTGCTGGTCAGCCGCTCGCACCATAGCCGTGTCGTCAGCGCGTAATGCTCCCGCCAGCCCTCTACGTCGTGCACCGCAAAGCCCGCCCGCTCCATTGCCTGCAGCGTGTGGCCGATATCGTCGAGGGCGCCACCGGGGAAGATGTACTTCAGGATCGCCTTGTGCTCGGGCCGCGTGCCGAAGCGCCGGCCCTTGCGGCTCGCGCGCCGCGAGATGGCGTGATTGAGGAACAGGCCGTCGTCGGCCAGGATCGATCTGATCTTGCCGAAATAGGCCGGGATGTTGTCGAGCCCGATGTGCTCGTACATGCCGATCGAGGCGATCTTGTCGTAGCGCCCGGTCAAGTCCTGATAGTCGCGGATCTCGACGGTGACGCGGTCCTCGAGCCCTTCGGCCCTTATTTTCTCCCGGGTCAGCGCGAGTTGCTCCTGCGAGAGCGTGATCCCGTTTGCGGTGACGCCGTAGGTCTTGGCGGCATGGCAGACGAGCGCGCCCCAGCCGCAGCCGATGTCGAGGAAACGATCGCCCGGCTTCAGCCGGAGCTTGCGGCAGATCATGTCCAGCTTGTCCACCTGGGCCTGGTCGATGCCATTGGCCCAGTCGGTGAAGTAGGCGCAGGAATAGACCATCCGCTCGTCGAGAAAGAGGCGATAGAACGGGTTGCCGACGTCGTAGTGGAACTGGATGAAATCGGTGTTGCTCGCCGCTTTGCGCGAGCCTGCGCCGGCTGCGTCTCCAGTGAAGTCGCGGGAGCGCTCGGGCGTCGTCGCCGGTGCCAACAGGAAAGGTGACAGGATACGAAACAGCCCCCACAGATCGGCCGGCTTCAGCTTGCCCGCCTTCTTGCCGTGCGCGAACGGCAACCCGAGGTCGATCAGCGTCCCGCCCTCGATCGCGAGATGACCAAGGGCGTAGTGGCGCACGACCCGGTCGAGCGTCGGGCGGCGCAACAGAGAGGCGATCACGCCGGGGCTCGCGATCTTGATCGCGAGAGGGCGAGTGACGGTGGCTCCGAGCGGCAGCCGGCTGCCGTCCCACAACTCGAGGCTGGCGTCGATGTCGAGGCGCCGGGCGAGCTCGGCGCCGAGCCGGCGGGCGGCGTCGAGCTGACGCCCGGCCGTGTCGGATGGCATGCGCAGGTCTCCGCTTCGTCTGGTCCGCATATCCGGCTTCGGCTGAAACTCCAAACATGCCGCACCGGCCGAGGCAAGCGGAGGGTCAGGATCTGCCCGCTCCCTGTCTGGCATCTGGGGGGTGATTGCGAGCGGTGGCTGCGGTAGGATGCAAGCGGGCAGGCGACGACGGCAAGGGGGATGTGAATGCTTCTGGGCGTGAAACTGTTCGTCCTGTGTGTCTTCCTGGCGCTGGGCCTGTCGTTCGTGGCCCTTCCGATCGGGCTGACACTGGAGTTTCCGCCGGCCGACGCGCTGACGCTCGCCACGTTCTATAGCCACCTGTTCGTGTTCTTCCCCACCTTCGGCGTGGCGACGCTGTGTGCCTTCTACACGCCGGCCTGCGTGTTCACGGACATGTACTGGAGGTATGTCCGCCACGGCCGGCTGCGGTTCGGCGTCGGCCTCGTCGTGGTCGCGGCGCTCTCGGTCTCGCTCGCCGCCTGGCTCGGCTCCGGCGACGAGCGCTCGATGTTCGAGATCGCGCCGGCCGCACTGACGCGGGATGCCGGTGATCCGGCGGGCTGTGGCGCGACCGCACGCCCGGCCTGCCGCCGATTGGGCGTGCTGGCGGCCGCCAACAACGTGCGCGAGGTCAGCCAGCGCCGTATCGGAATCGCCGATCTGGCCCGCTCGTGCCGGGTGGATCCGCTGCTTGAGCCCTCGCCGGCGGCACAGCGCAAGCGGTTCTGCTTCGCCTCGACGCCACTGCGTGACGGTGCGCCGCTGCACACCGACGCCGAGTGCTGCAGTGCGCAGGCCGCCTTCGTCGATGCCATCGGTGAGATGTATCGGGAGCCCGATCAGCGCTCGCTGACCGGCCGCCTCCATCATGGCCTGCTCGCGGGCAAGATCTTCTTCATGCTGGTGCTGCTGGTGATCAGCGTGCTGCTGGCGGCCTGGCGTAAATCGCTCGACAACCATTACGCTGCCTATCTCCCGGGCATCGAGCGTGGTGTGCTGATCGGCGCGGCGGCGATGGTGATCTATCCGGTGATGAGCCACGCCTTCCTGCAGTCGGCGGCCCTTTTATATGGAACGACCTCCGAGGTCGGCTATCGGGCGACGGCACCGTATTTCACCTTCACGTTCGGCGCCTGGGCGATGATGCTGCTGTTGTTCTTCTACAAGCGGCGCGACAAGGAGATCGAGACGCTCGGCCGCTTCGGCGGCGTGCTCGCGGGGGCGGTCGCCGTGTTCAAGTACGACCTGATCATCGACTTGTTCGTGCGCGGCTTCGGATCGGGAGCGACCGCCGTCACACTGCTCGGCCTGGCCGTGGCCGCTGTTTTCGCGATCGTCGCGCTGTTCGTGCAGACCTTCGGGGAGACCTTCGCGCGCAGGATCGGGCGCGGCCCGCGCGGGCGGTTGCCCTAGTGTTCCGTCTCAGACATTTGCTTCCCCTTGCGGCTGGGTTTCGGGCAAATGTCTGAGAGATGAGGAACACTAGGAAACCGATGCTTCTAGTGTTGCTCTTATCACTGACGCTTGGCGGGCCGCCCTGCAGCAACCGGGAACCAAGCGTCGGTGACGCAACACTAGTCGTCGACGCTCAAGTCGCCCAGGCTCTAGTCGCAAAGGTCCCGCTCGCATTGGCTCGTCGCCGGGGGCGCATACGGGAGTTTACCCACGTAGGCTTGGCGCTGATCAAATCGGTGCCGGCGGGCTGCCGGCTCGAGGCGGTATGCGGGACCTTGATGTGATCGGCGATGCCGCATTTGTGATCACGGCGATGCCGTTGAGACACGCCGGACCCACTGATTTCCGGTGTTGTCCATCAAATCGGCGGCTGCGGCTTGCTGCCATGTAAACCGGGCGTTATCTGCTTCAGATCATGCTGCTAGCTACGGCATTCATATTCATTCTGACGAAATGGTAGGCCCGATGCTGATATCGTCGACCGGCTTCGTCCGCACCGGTTGTTTCCATCGCCTCGGATCGGTCGTGAGCGCCCTGGCGCTGGTCGTCTCGGTCATCCCGGCCGACGCCGCGGTTCGCGGGCGTCAATCTCGTCCGTCGCCGGTGCCGGCCGCTGCGAAGTCCGATCCCGTCCCTCAGGGGCCACTGACGATCGTGGTATCGGTACGTGACCAGCGGCTTTCCGTCTTTGCCGGCACCGACCAGATCGCGCGGGTGCCGATCTCCAGCGGCACGCGCGGTCACGAAACGCCGATGGGCATTTTCAGTGTCATCCAGAAGAATAGGATGCACTACTCCAATCTCTACAACAATGCACCGATGCCGTTCATGCAGCGGTTGACCTGGTCGGGGATCGCGCTGCATGCGGGCTACCTGCCGGGCTACCCTGCCTCGCATGGCTGCGTGCGCATGCCGGCAGATTTCGCCCGCAAGCTCTTCGGGATGACCAAGATGGGCGCACGGGTGGTGGTGGCCCAGTCCGACACCGCCCCGCAAACCATGGCCCATGCCCGATTGGCGGAGCTGAACTCCGGTACGAAGCTCGCCGGTCTCTCCCCACCGATGCATCTGGGGGCCGGGGAAGGTGCGCCGGAGGCGGGTGCCTCTCCTGTGGGGGCCGAGGCTGCCGGGGCCGCGGCACCCGCCTCGCTGCTGCGCAAAGCTCAGGAACAAGTGAAGGAGCGCGCAGCCGCCGTCGAGATCGCGCGCACCGCGCGCAGCGAGACCGCCACGCGCCATGAGGAGGCGCTGGCGCTGATGGCGACAGGTCGGGAGGCGGTCGCGGCCGGCCGGGCGGAGGTGGCGAAGGCAATCGCCAAGGTTCGGCGCCTGGAGTCCGAGACGCAGGTCCAGGAAGCACGTCTGCGCGACCTCGGGCGCAAGCCGGACGCCGACAGCGCCGCCGCCGCCAGCGTCGAGGACAAGATCGACGACACGCTGCAGGCGCTGACGGCCGATCTTGAGGGTGCCCGCAAGGACGCCGCCGACAAGGAAGAGACGCTGCGCGAGATCATGGAGGAGGCGAGCGATCTCGATCGCAATCGTGCCCGCGCCTCGCTGGACAACGAGGACACGGCGCTACGCCTGAAGATCGCCGACGAGAGGCTGAAGGAGGCGCGGCGCGAACTCTCCAGGCGCCAGCAGCCGATTTCCATGCTTGTCAGCCGCAAGGCCGGAAAGCTGTACGTACGGCAAGGGTTCGAGCCGCTGCTCGAGGTCGCGCTGTCGCTGGACAATCCCGAGATGCCCGTCGGGACGCACGTGTTCACGGCACACGCCGCCAGTGGCGGCAACGGCCTACAGTGGACCGGGATGACGCTTCCGACCAATGCCAATGGCAACGTGGGTTCGAAAGGCGGGTCCGGGCGCTCGGCGACGATCGCCGGTGCGCGCCGCGGGGGAAATGTGCATACGGTCGAGGACGGGCGTACGACCGGGCCTTTGACGGCGGCGGCGGCCCTGGAGCGTTTCCAGATGCCGGCCGAGGTGCGCGATCAGCTCTCCGAGCTGATGTATCCCGGCTCCTCGCTGATCATCTCCGATCAGCCGCTGAGCCAAGAGACCGGGAAGTACACGGATTTGATCGTCCTGACGCGTTGATCGCGTTCCCCTCGGCCCGACGCTTCACGACAAGCCCCTGCGGATCGCTCCGCCGGGGCTTTTTGCTGTGCTCCGTCGTCGGCGTATCGAGCGCGCTTCTTTTCGCGCTGCACGACCAACATTATGCTGGACTCCGTCCCTTTACACGGCGACACTGGCTGTCAACGAGGGCAAAGCCCCGCGGGCCGGCGGTCCGGACATGGTCGAGGAGGAGACTGATGATGCTCACCAGACGTGGCTTTGGCCTCGGTGCCGGTGCGGCTGCTGCCGCAGGCGTGATGTCCCCCTCCATTTCGCGCGGCCAGTCGCTCTCCAAGATGCGGGTCGGACTTGCGTCTGGAGTGAACGACGCCCAGGTGTCCTTCCAGTCGATCGGGATGCATCCCAAGCTCAACTGGTACAAGCAGGAAGGCGTCGAGCTCGAGATCATCAATTCCGGGCAGACCTCGACTCCGCTGCAGCTGCTCGCCACCGGCCAGCTCGAGTTCGCGACCATCGCGCCGGGCACGCTGCTCCCGCCGTTCGCCGCCAATCCGAATCTGGGTGTCACCTGCGCCTACATGTGGATGCCGCGGATCCACAATCATGTCGCCGTCAAACCCGACAGTCCGATCAAGGAGATCAAGGAGCTGAAGGGCAAGAAGATCGGCATTCGCGGTCCCGGCGACAGCGGCTATTTCTTCCTGCAGGCGGCCTTCAAGGAGATGGGCATCGATCCGCAGAAGGACGTCGAGTGGGTCTCGGTGAATTCGGGCGGGCCGGCCGGGCAGGCGCTCTACAATGGTACCGTGGAGGCGCTCGCGATCTGGGACGTCGAGTACACGCGCATCGGTATCGCAGGCTTCAAGGTCCGCTCCATCCCCAATCCGCCGACCGCCGCCAATCTGTTCGGCAACGCCTATGCCGTCTCGTCGGCTGCGTTCAACAAGGACAAAGCCAAGTATGCCGGCCTGTTCCGAGCCATCGCCAAGGGGCAGATCTTCACCGCCCTCAATCCTCGCGCGTCGATCATGCTGCATTGGGACCTCTACCCGGAGACCAAGCCCAAGGGGAAGTCCGAGCAGGAGGCCATGGCGGACATGCTGCAGATCATCTCCACGCGTGCGGACAAATGGTTCCCGCAGCCCTCGAGCCCCGACCAGCGCATGGGCTCGAGCCGCAAAGAGCAGTGGGAGGCCTCGGTGAATTTCATCGGGCTGATCAATCCCAAGGTCGCCGCGATCAAGGACGTCGCGCCGCTCTTCACCAACGAGGTCATCGCCGAGGCGAACAAATTCGACCGCAAGGCGTTCGAAGCCTTCGCCAAGGACTTCAAGGTCTGAGCCGGCCTCACAGTCGGCGGGCGCGGGCCCGGCGGACGCTGTTTCAGAGTGGCGGCTGCGGGAGCCGGGTCCGAGCCGCATCGCCATTCAGTTTCGCCCTCGCGGTTGAATCGCGGGCCATAATTTCGGGTATGAGCCGGCTGATTGCCGGGTTGGATGCTGATCGAGGACGACGGCGCAAGCCGCGCTAGGGAGGAAAGGTGGGCCTCAATTTCTGGCTGACGCAGCTGTTCAACGGCCTGTCCTACGGCGCGCTGCTGTTTTTGCTCGGCGCCGGACTTTCGTTGATTTTCGGCGTTATGCGCATCGTCAATCTCTCGCATGGTTCCTACTTCCTGCTCGGCGGATATGTGGCGCTGTCGGTGATCAAGCTCACGGGATCGTGGGTGCTCGCCATCCCGCTCGCCGGCCTCACCATTGCGCTGATCGGCATCGTCACCGAACGGTTGTTCTTCCGTTCGACGGGTTTTGAGAAGGTGCGCAGCGGCATCATCGCCTTGAGCGTGGGCGTGCTTCTGGCACTGACGGTCGGGCGGTTCGTTCCCGCCCTGACCGGCTGGCTGCCGGTGCTGCTCGCCGGCGCGGTGCTGGCCATCCCGCTCTTCCTGTTCCTGATGCGGGTGCCGGCGGTGGCGATCGAGGGCGACACGCTGCGCCAGGTGCTGCTGACGGTCGGCTTCGCGTTCCTGTTCCAGCAGGCGGCACTCGACATCTGGGGCGGCGAGAACATGGACATCTCCCCGCCCGCGGTCCTCAGGGAGACCGTGCAGCTCGGCGGCGTGTACCTGCCGCTCTACCGCGTGTTCATGATCTGCATCGCGTCGGTGATCGGCCTGGCGCTGTGGCTTGTGATGGAGCGGACGCGGATGGGTGCGAAGGTGCGGGCGACGGTCGACGACGCCCAAATGGCGCGCGGCGTCGGCATCGACACCTCGCGCATCTCGATGTTCATCTTCGGCCTCGGAGCGTTCCTCGCCGCGGTCGGCGGTGTCATCGGCGGCGGCTTCCTCGGCGTCTATCCAGGCCTCGACTTCCAGATCCTGCCGCTGGCTTTCGCAGTGGTGATCATCGGCGGCATGGGCAGCCTGGGGGGCGCCGCGGTCGGCGCACTGGTGGTCGGCCTCGCCGATAACCTTGGCAAGGCGCTGTTTCCGGAAATCTCGTACTTCACGCTCTACGCGCCGATGGCGTTGATCCTGGCGTGGAAGCCCACTGGCCTGTTCGGGCGGGAGTGAGTTGCCCATGTCTCAACCGATCACACAGCGTCTGACCCAGCGGCAAAAGGTTCTGCTGGTCGCGGCCCTGCTCTCGCTCGCCGCGATCGTCCTGCCGTTCACCAACTCGTTCGTTCTGCTGCTGGCGACGCGTGTACTGGTGTTCTCGATCCTGGCGATGAGCGTCGACCTGCTGCTCGGGTACACCGGGCTGTCTTCGCTCGGTCAGGCCGCCTATCTCGGCATGGGCTCCTACATGGCCGGCATCCTGGCCACCCGCTATGGCTTCGGGCTCGACGCGACGTTCTGGGTGGTGATCCTGCTCGGCATGCTCGGCGGCGCGGGGCTCGCCGCGTTCTTCGGCCTGTTCGCGATCCGCGCGACGGGCACCTACTTCCTGATGATCACGCTGGCGCTGGGGCAGTGCATCTGGGGCCTGGCCTACCGCTGGAACTCGCTGACCGGCGGCGACAACGGCCTCAACATGCCGCGCAAGGCGGAGTTCTGGGGGCTCAAGCTGTCGCACGACGTGACGCTGTTCTATGTCGCGTTCGGGTTCTTCGCGGTCTCGCTGCTCGCGCTCTATTCGCTCACCCGATCCCCGTTCGGGCGTAGCCTCGAGGGCATCCGCGAGCGCGAGTTGCGGATGAGCATTCTCGGCTACAACGTGTGGCTCCACAAATACCTGGCGTTCGTCATCGCCGGCGCGTTCGGCGGGCTGTCCGGCGTGCTGTGGGCCCACACCAACGGCATCATCAGCCCCGAGGATCTGGTGCTGACGATGTCGGTCGACGCGCTGCTGATGGTGGTGCTGGGCGGCTCGGGCACGCTGATCGGCGCGGTGCTCGGCTGCGCCGTCGTGCTGGCGCTGCGCGAGTATCTGAGCACGCTGGTGCCGTGGTGGCAGTACGTGCTGGGCGTCGTCTACATCCTGACCATCCTGTACCTGCCGAGCGGCCTCATGGGCCTGCCCGCCCACATCCGCAGTCTGCGAGGCGGGGGGCAGAGCAGCGGTCCCGCCGCCAAGCCGGCAGCCGTGGGACATTGACGCGCAATCGAAAGGAACGAAGGCATCGGCGAACGGATCGGGCACGAGACACGACGAGAAACAATCGAACGAGGAAACAGGAGGAGCCCATGACACGAGTGACGGCCAAGATGGCGACGGCACTGACCGGCGCCGCCGCGATGCTGACGGTGGCGCTGACGCCGACCGCGGGCCAGGCGCAGGAGGAGCTTCGGATCGGCTTCATCGCCACGCTGACGGGTCCCCTCGCCGCCACCGGCAAGGACATGGTCAACGGCATCGAGATGTACCTCGATGAGGTGAAAAACGATTTCGGCGGCGCCAAGGTCAAGCTGATCATCGAGGACGACCAGGGCAAGCCTCCGGTCGCCGTGCTGAAGGCGGAGAAGTTGATCCGGCAGGACAAGGTGCAGATGGTGGTCGGCGGCGTGCTCGCCTCGGTCGGCTACGCCATCGCTCCGATCAGCACGCGCGAGAAGGTCGTCTACGTCGTGTCGGTTCCTGCGGCGGACGATCTGACCCAGCGTCAAGCCGCGCAGTACCCCTACCTGATCCGTACGAGTTGGACCAGCTCGCAGCCGCACCATCCGCTCGGCCAATGGGCGTGCGAGCAAGGCTACAAGAAGGTGATCACGGTCGGAGCGGACTACGCGTTCGGCTACGAGGCGGTCGGAGGCTTCCAGAAGGCGTTCGAGGACTGCGGCGGCAAGGTCGTGCAGAAAGTCTGGCCGCCGCTCGGCTCGGTCGATTTCGCGCCCTATCTGCCGGCGTTCAAGAAGGACGCGGACGCCGTCTTCACGCTGATGGTCGGGCCGATGCCGCTGCAGTTCCCCAAGCAGCTTCGCGCCGCCGGCATCAAGCTGCCGATCCTGGGTGGCGGCACCAGCTATGACGAGTTCGTGCTGCCCTTCATGGACGATGGCGTCATCGGCGACCACTCCTCGTTGCACTACTCGGCCGCGCTCGACACGCCAAAGAACATCGAGTTCGTGAAAAAGTACCGCGCCAAGTACGGCAAGGTGCCGTCCTACTACTCCGAGAACAACTACACGTCCGGCCTGATGATCCACGAGGTGATGAAATCCTGGGGCGGCAAGTACAAGGGCCCCGCGGAGTTCGTGAAGACGCTCGCCGGCATGAAGTTCGATGCCATCCGTGGTCCCGTCGCATTCGACGAGCTGCGCAATCCGATCCAGAACATCTACATCAAGAAGGTCGAGAAGAAGAAGATGTTCGGCTACGAGAAGGACGAACTCTGGAACACGGTGATCAAGACCTATCCCAACGTCAGCCAGTTCTGGACGTACGGCAAGGACAAGTTCCTGGCGCAGCCGGTCTACAGCCGCGACTTCCCGCCGTGCACCGGTTGCTGAGTGAGTGAGTTGACAGGAGACAGGGGGACAGGGGACTGTCTCCCGCTCCTGCCCCCGTCACCTGTTCCCTGTCACCTGTAACCTCGGATGCGGGCGTGGCTCAATCAACGACAGATAACGGCACGGTTCCCGCGCTCGAGCTGAAGAATCTCTGCAAGAGCTTCGGCGGCTTGCAGGCGACCCGCAACGTCGACCTCAAGGTGATGCCGGGCGAGCGACAGGCGGTGATCGGTCCCAATGGTGCGGGCAAGACCACGCTGTTCAACCAGATCACCGGCATCTACCCGCCGACCTCGGGCGAGATCCTCGTCTTCGGCAACGACGTGACGAGCTGGCCCAGTCACCGGCGCACGGCGCTCGGGATGGCACGTACGTTCCAGATCACCAGCCTGTTCCCGAAGCTGACGGTGCTCGACAACGTGCTGCTGAGCATCCAGGGGCTCAGAAAGACCAAGTTCGTGATGTGGCGGTCGCTGACCTCCTACGGTGAGGTGATGGACAAGGCGCACCATCTGCTGGAGCAAGCCCGCTTCCTCGACCGCAAGGACACCGAGGTGCGCTTCCTCAGCCACGGCGAGCAGCGCCAGCTGGAGATCGTTCTGGGGCTCGCCAGCGATCCCAAGCTGCTGCTGCTCGACGAGCCGGCGGCGGGTCTGTCGGAAGGTGAGTCCCGTGAGATGACCGAGTTCCTGAACCGGCTCGATCCCAAGCTCGCGATTCTCCTGATCGAGCACGACATGGACGTCGTCTTCGATGTCGCCAGCACCATCTCAGTGCTGCACTTCGGCGCCGTGCTGGAAACGGGCACGCCTGATCAGATCCACAACTCTACGCGCGTGCGCGAAGTCTATCTGGGTACGGGCTAGGGCTTGCTCGTGTCCGCGTCGTCTCGCGATGGCCGGGACGAGAACGAGGCAGGCGGTCGGACAATTGCGAGACGGGACACGAGACACCATGACCATTCTCGAGGTGGAGGACATCCACACTTATTACGGCGAGGCCTACGTCCTACAGGGCGTCTCGCTGAAGCTCGAGCAGGGCCAGATCCTCGGTCTGCTCGGCCGCAACGGCGTCGGCAAGACGACGCTGGTCGGCTCGATCATCGGCTTCAACCCGGCGCGGCGGGGACGGATCATGTTCAAGGGGGAGGAGATCACGAAAATCCCCTCCTACGATTCCGTGCGCCAAGGCATGGCGATCGTGCCGCAGGGCCGGCGCGTGTTCCCGACGCTGTCGGTGGAGGAGAACCTGCTTGTCGCCGAGCGCAGCCCCGACCGTCACAACTGGACGCTCGACCGCGTCTACACGCTGTTTCCCAGGCTGAAGGAGCGCCGCACCCAGCGCTCCAAGACGCTCTCTGGCGGCGAGCAGCAGATGCTCGCCATCGGCCGGGCGCTGATGACCAATCCGGATTGCCTGCTGATGGACGAGCCGTCGGAAGGCCTCGCGCCGATCATCATTCAGGGCCTGTGGGAGGCCATCTCGGAGCTCAAGAAGCAGGGCCTCTCGATCCTGCTCGTCGAGCAGAATGCGGCGCTGACGCTGAAGCTCGTCGACTACGTCCACGTCATGAGCAAGGGCCAGATCGTCTACTCGGGCCTGCCGAAGGCGCTCGACGCCGACGAAGCGACCAAGCACCAGTACCTCGGCATCTAATCGGCCGCCTGGACGTCATTTGCCGATCGCGGCCAGCACCTTCGGCAACATCGTCTCGGCGAGCAGGGCGTAGCCCGCCGCTGTCAGGTGGATGCCGTCGTAAGCCTGCACCTCGCGGGGAAGGCCGCGGATCACGGCATTGTCGAGCATCAGGACGGTGATCCTGCGCTGGGTGAGCCGGGACACGATGTCGGCGATGTTCGCCTCGCGGCGGGTCATGTCGTGGAGGTCGTTGATGCCCGGCTGGAAAACGACGAGCAGCGTTCCCTCCGGCACCTCCTGATCGAGGCGGGCCCGCATGCCCGTGGTGGTATCGCCGCTGATGCCGGCGTTGAGCACGCGGAAGGTCAAGCCTTGTCCGGCCAGCAATCCGGCGAGACGCGCGGGGTAGGAGTCCCCTGGCGCCACGCCGTAGCCCTCGGTGTTGCTGGCTCCGAGGCAGACGATGGTGAGGGCTTGAGTGGTGCTCATGCGTGGTGGTTCCCCGTGTTTCCCGGCCGGCTCATCTTTTCCAATTATCGCTTCTGCGCAAAGAACGCTTTCAGCAGGTCTCCCGCCCGCGTTGCGTCGAGGCCGCCGTAGACCTCGGCGGCGTGGTGGCAGGTCTCCTGGCTGAAAATGCGCGGGCCGTTGTCGACGCCGCCGCCCTTGGGGTCCCAGGCCCCGAAATAAAGCCGGCGGATCCGCGCGAACGAGATCGCCGTCGCGCACATCGGGCAGGGCTCCAGCGTGACGTATAGGTCGCAGTCGGTCAGCCGCTCGGAATTGAGGCCCGCACAGGCGGCGCGGATCGCCAGCACCTCGGCGTGGGCGGTCGGATCGTTCAGCTCGCGCGTGCGGTTGCCGGCGGCGGCCAGCACACGGCCTTCGCGCGACACGACGACGGCTCCGACCGGCACCTCGCCGCGCCCCGCGGCGGCGGCCGCCTCGGCAAGCGCCAACTGCATATGGCCGTTCGGCGGCGGTGATGTCATAAGAGGCTCCCAACGGATCAGGCGGAGGCCCGCCGCGCCTGTGCTCGCGTGCCGGTTTTCGCAGTTCCGGCCCTCACGAACCGGCCCGCGCCCCTCGAGGGGCACACCAAGGACGCCGCAAGGACCATGTCGCCATCCGATCGTAAGCAGAAATTCCCGCCGCGCAAAGGCGGACCCCGCCGTCCGGCCGCCGAAGGGGCGGCCATATTCGGCGGTCACAGGCACCCGGCCAGGCCCGTCGCGGCCTCCGGCTCCACCAAGGAAGCCGCGCGGTCCACGCCACGGCCCGATCGCCCATCCACGCCGCGGCCCGATCGCCAGCACAAGCCTCCGGCACGCAAAGGCGGACCCCGCCGCGCGGTGGCCGAGGAGGCGTCCGAGCCCGGCGCCCCCATGCGGATCGCCAAGGCGATGGCGCGCGCGGGCCTGTGCTCGCGCCGCGAGGCCGAGCGCTGGATCGCCGAAGGGCGTGTCTCCGTCAACGGCGAGGTTCTGAAGAGCCCCGCCCGCGACGTCGGCCCGAACGACGACGTCAAGGTCGACGGCCAGGTGCTGCCGACGGCGGAGCCACCGACGTTGTGGCGCTACTACAAGCCGAAGGGTCTCGTCACCACCCACCGCGATCCCGAAGGCCGTCCGACCGTGTTCGATGCGCTGCCCGATACGCTGCCGCGCGTGGTCTCGATCGGCCGGCTCGACTTCAACTCGGAAGGCCTGCTGCTGCTGACCAACGATGGCGCGCTCGCCCGCCATCTCGAATTGCCGACGACCGGCTGGTTGCGCCGCTATCGGGTGCGCGCGCACGGCCGCATCACCCAGGCCGACCTCGACAAGCTGAAGGACGGCGTCGAGGTCGAGGGTGTGCGCTATGGCCCGATCGAGGCGCTGCTCGACAAGCAGCAGGGCGCCAACGTGTGGGTGACGGTCGGGCTACGCGAAGGCAAGAACCGCGAGGTGCGCAAGATCCTCGCCACGCTCGGGCTCGAGGTCAACCGCCTGATCCGGATCTCGTTCGGGCCGTTCCAGCTGGCGGAGATGGAGCCGGGCGACGTCGAGCAGGTGAAGCGCAGGGTACTTATCGATCAGCTCGGACCCAAGTTGTCGAAGGATCTCGGTCTCGAGGCTGCCGCCGAGGAGGAGCGCGTGCTGCAGCGCGAGGCGCGCAAGCGCAATCGCGTCGTCGGCTGGGGTGGCCCCTCGCTCGACGAGGACGACGAATGAGAAGGCTCGGATGAGAATCGTAGGGGGTACGCTCCGGGGCAGGCCGCTGGCCACGCCTCAGCACGACGGCTTGAGGCCGACAGCCGACCGGGTACGCGAGTCGATGTTCAACATCCTCGCGCACGGCATCGCCGATTTCGATCTCGACGGCGTGCGCGTGATCGACCTGTTCGCCGGGACGGGCGCACTGGGGGTTGAGGCGCTGTCGCGCGGTGCCGCCTACTGCCTGTTCGTCGACGACAGCGCGGAGGCGCGCGCGCTGGTCCGGCGTAATATCGAGGCCTTCGGGCTCACCGGCCAGACCCGGATCTTCCGCCGCGACGCGACCGATCTCGGCGACGCCGGACGTGGCGCCGCATATGGCCTCGCCTTCCTCGATCCGCCCTACGGCAAGGGGTACGCAGAAAAGGCTCTGGCGGTGCTCGCCAGCGGCGGCTGGCTGATCCCCGGCGCGATCGCCGTGGTCGAGGATCGGGTGGACGCGACGATCGCGATCCCCTCGGCGTTCGCCGAGATCGACCGGCGCAACTATGGCGACACGCAGGTGATATTCCTGCGCTTCGTCCAGGCGATCGAGCCTGCGGGAGACGCGACGTGAGCCAGGACAGCACCACGCGCCCCGCGGGCATGGCCGGCGTCAACGGCTGGGTGGAGGCGATCCTGTATCAGGTCGTCATCGCCGTCATGTCCCTGGCCTATGCGGTGGCGGTGAAGCTCGGCGCCCACATCGTCCCGTTCATCTTCATCTCGATGGCGATCGGAGCCGTCGGCCTGATCCTGGTGAAGGGCCCTGGCGACGACGCCGCCGCCATCGTTGCGCACCCGCTGACCTGGATCGCGGGCGCGGCCATCATCGGCATGGAGATCTTCTACTGCCTGCTGCTGACCTACGTGCCACCCGCCGACGGCAGCCTCGTGATCCGCATCTCGATCCCGCTCAGTCTCGTCATCGGCATGCTGGCCTTCAACCGGCGCACGCGCTGGCTCGGCTGGATCGGTGCGGCCCTGGTGCTGGTCTCGGTCGTGGCGATCATCTGGCGTTTGTCGATGTGGACGCTGCCGGTGGCGCTCGGATCGGCGCTGGCCTGCGCGGCGATCATCAACATCCGCTCCTACGCCACGGAGTTCAATCCCTGGAACCGGGCCGCGAAGGACGTACCGGAGAAGATGCGGGTCACCGGCATCGTCGTCTTGGCGACGGCGCTGGCGGGGCTGGCGCTGAGCCTCGCTCTGGTCGCCATGGTCGCGGCGGGGCTGTTGCCGAGGACGCCGCTGCTGCCCGAATTGCACCAGTTCTGGCATGGTCCGACTCTGGCGATGGCGCTCGGCGTCGGCTCGATCCTCTATTCGGCGCTGCACTATCTCGGCTTCTCCTCGGTCGCCAAGATCGGGGCGGAGAGTTTCATCGCGGCGGCCCCCTTCACGCCCCTGATGACCCTGATCGTGCAGCAGACCGCTCACGCGACGGGATTGATCGCGTTCCCGCCGTTCGACTGGCGCCTGATGCCCTCGATCGCGGGGGCCATCGCCGGCGTGCTGCTGATCGTCTGGTCGGGCCGGCGCGCTCGTGCGGCGGCGAAGCAATGAGTGTCAGCCGCGCCAGCCCTCGGTCATCAGCCAGAGGCCGCGCAGCACATACAAGCCGCTGACGGAATAGATCAGCCGCCAGCTCCACGACCGGAAGCCGGCGTCGCTCATCCGCTCCAGGATCATGCCGGCGATCTGCGTGCCGGCGATGGCGAGCACGATGGCGCCGGCGAATGCCCACCACGGCAGGCCGAAATCGAGTGTCGCGGCCAGCGATGCGAAATAGCCGACGCGCATGGCGTGGCCTGCGACCTGCACGATCGACTTCGTGCCGATGATCGTCTTGCGGTCGAGCATCGCCTTCTGGAAGAACATGTCGAAGACGACGCCGGTCGCGCCGGCCATCAGCTGCATCGACTGCAGCAGGATGCCGCAGAAGAAGGGGACGCCCGGCCGCGTGATGTCGGGCGTCAGCGACCTCGGCAGCAACTCGGCGGCAAACGGCATGATCCCCAGCGCGATATAGATGAAGGCCTTGTCGGGCACGAAGCGCACCCAGCGCATGATCACGAAGGCCACGGTGGCGCCGAGCAGGTAGCGCCAAACGATGTCCCAGCGGACGTGCTTCATCCACAACGCCGCGCGGTAGCTGCCTGCCGTCACCTGGATCGCGCCGAACAGCACCATGCCGGGCACGACGTCGACGTAGAGCAGCAGCACGCCGAGCAGGATCAGTCCGCCGGCCATGCCGAAGATGCCCGACAGCACCGAGGCGCCGAAGATCGCCGCGCCCATCGTCGCGAGCGCGGTGGCATCCAGCATCATGCGATCAGTCCGATGATGGCCGCCGACAGCAGCGTGGCGAGAAAGCCGAGCGCCATCGCGCGCGGAGCGAGTGCGACGATCTCGGAGCGGCGTTCGGGTGCCATCGCCGTCAGCGCGCCGACCTGGATGCCGAGCGAGCCGAGGTTGGCGAAGCTGCACATGGCATAGGTGAGGATCACGCGCGAGCGGGCGGAGAGTTCCCCGTCCGGCATGCGCGTGAGATCGAGATAGGCGATCAGCTCGTTCAGCACCAGCTTCTGTCCCAGCAGCGAGCCGGCCGTCGCCGCTTCGCTGGCGGGAATGCCGATGATCCAGGCGAGCGGCGCGCAGGCATAGCCCAGCAGCTGCTGAAACGTCGCCGTCACCCCGAACGGCTGTAGCGCCGCGCCGAGCAGGCTGTTGGCCAGCGCCACCAGCGAGACCATCACCACCAGCATGGCGATCACGGTGGACAGCAGCTTGATCCCCTCGATGGTGCCCATCGCGATGGCGTCCATGCTGCTCTGCGGGGCGTTCTCGAGATGGATCTCGGCCGAGGCGTGGGCCTGCAGCGGATCGGTTTCGGGCATCGTGAGCCGCGCCAGCATCAGGGCGGCCGGCACGTTCATCAGCGACCCGGCGAGCAAGTGACCGGCGGCGCCGGGAATGGCGCTCTGCAGGATCGTCGCGTACAGCGCCAGCACCGTGCCGGCGATGGTGGACATCGTGACGACCATCGCCGCGAACAGCGCGGGACGGCTCATCGTTCGGATATAGGGCCGCACCAGCAGCGGTGCCTCGACGAGGCCCAGGAACATGCTCGACGCCGCGATGGTGCCGAGCGGGCCGCCGGTGCCGGTGGCTTTTCTCAGCAGCGCCGCGACGGCTCCGACCAGCCGCTGCAGCACGCCCCAGTAGTAGAGCAGCTGCACCAGCGCCGACAGCACCAGGATCAGCGGCAGGCCGCGGAACGCCAGCAGGAATGCGTTCTGCGGCGACTTGATCTCGAACGGGGCGGGGCCCCCCGCCAGGTAGCCGAACACCATCTGCATGCCGGCGTCGGTGGCATGCTCCAGCGCCGCGACGCCGCTGCCGATGGCGTCGAAAAGAATGCGCGTCCACGGCATTTTGAGCAGCAACAGGGCAAGGGCGAGCTGGATCGCCAGCGTGACGCCGACGAGGCGCAGTCGCTCAGTGAGCGGCAGGCATCCGCGCTGCTCGGAGACGAGCCAGGCGATGAAGGGAATGAGGGCGATCCCGACGAGCCCCTGCGCGCTCACTGCCATGTCCCCCGACTCTCCCCGTCCCGATCCGACGTTAGCGGTTGCGAGAGCGCCAGGCCAGTCGCGAGCGGGACGCCTTGAGGGCCGGCACTGGAGGCCCGGCACTGGAAGCGCGGTGTCAGCGGCGGCGGTAAGGCAGGAAGTGATGGTCCTCGCTCACCATCTCGCCATCCGCGTGCGGGATCTGTCCGTTGGGCGTATGCTCCCCGACCCACACTTGACCATCGCCCAGATCGACGATGGTCTCGATGCGCGTCTCGAGGCCGGTGTTGGCGCTCTGCCAGCGGCGATGCACGACGCGCCCCTCGCTGATCGCTTCTACCATCGGCTGGAACATGTCGAGTGACTCGATCGGCTGGCCGGATTAGGTGACGCCGTTGATGGCGAGGCCCCAGGTGTGGTTGCTCGACAGCGTCAGCGTGAACGGGCAGGCCGACTTGAACAGCGGCCGAACGGCAAGCTGCCAGCTGCCGTCGGCGTCGCGCTCCTCGACCCGTGCAGCGTCGGAAACGGCCGGCACCCAATAGCGCAGCGCGGCAATGGTCGCCTGCAGGCGAGATCGAAAGGCGTCGTCTTGCATGGGAAAACGAATTTCTATGGCCGCTATCTCGACACGTGAGGTCGACGATGGCGCATCGGAGTTCGGTTGAGAAGGGGTAATTCCGGAATTGATCAGTGTTTTCCGGCATTTGCGCAGTGGACGTGCATAAATTCGGCAAGCCTGGTTAAGTATTCATCACACAACCTGGCGCGCTGCAGAGGGTGGTGAGCCCGGTCCCGCAAGTCAGATACCCGGGTCGCATCCGGGATTTCCTGCGGCCACCAGGAACGCGCGACCGGCCGCCGTGACCGAGATGTGCGATAATCGGATCGAGCGGGCGGGTTCATGATGGTCCTGGCGATGTCGGCAGGAGACGCGGATGCCGACGAGCCGGTGAAGGCGCGGCTTTCGAGCGGCGCACGGACCGGGTAGGCTCAACGCGGCTTGCAACACCTGGACGTTGTCATGGTCGCGGACCCTTCAGCCTTCGACATCTCCGGCCACACGTTCCGTGCAGGAGACGACACCGTACCGATCGATCGCGAGCGGCTCGGCGCGTGGCTCGCGGGCGTCGGCCTGCCACTCGATCCAGAAAAGCCGATCCGCCAGTTCGCGTCGGGCCTCGCCAACATCAACTATCTGATCCACGCCGGTGGGCAGCCGCTGGTGCTGCGGCGTCCTCCCTCGGGCGGCTTGCCACCGGGCGCGCACGACATGGCGCGTGAGCATCGGGTGCTCTCCCGGCTCGGCGATGCGTTTCCGCTCGCGCCGCGCAGCCTGCATCTGTGCCAGGATCAAACCGTCGTCGGAGTGCCGTTCCAGCTCATCGAGTACCGCGAGGGGGTGGTGATCAAGGGCGACGACTGCACGCGGCTCACCGATCCCGATGCTTGCCGGCGGCTCGGCCTGACGATGGTGGAGACGCTGGCCAGGCTGCACGCGGTCGATCCCGCCTCCGTCGGCCTCGACGATTTCGGCAAGCCCGAAGGCTTCACGCGTCGGCAGATCGCGGGCTGGAAGGGGCGCGCGGAGCGGATCGCGGATCTCGCGACCAAGGCGTTGACGAACGAGATCGTCGCCTGGCTCGACTGCCTGCCCGTGCGCGAGCGCCCGCCCGTCCTGCTGCATTCCGACCTCAAGCTCGACAACATGATCCTCGACGCGGCCAACCTCGCGCCGGTCGCCGTGGTCGACTGGGACCAGAGCACGCGGGGCGATCCGCTGTTCGATCTGGCGACCACGCTCAGCTATTGGACCGAGCCCGGCGATCCCGAGGTGATGCACACCATGGCGCAGATGCCGACCGCCGCGCCGGGATTTCCGTCCCGGGCGGAGGTGGTCGCGGAATATGCGCGGCTGACCGGCACCGACATCTCGGACATGCCGACTTATCGTGTGCTGGCGATGCTGAAGCTGGCGGTTGTGTTCCTGCAGCTCCACCAGCTCTTCGTGCGGGGCGTGACGCGGGATCAGCGTTATGCCGGCTTCGGCGATCTCGCGCGGGGCTTGCTGGAGATGACGCGGGAGATCATGCGTGGCCGGGTGAGCTGAGTGAGGGCGTGGGCTTGCAGCGCATCTCCCGCTGTGGTCATTTGCTTTCGTAGCGTGATTGATGGCCCCAACAGGGCGCCGGTCGAGGAGACGCAGAGCCGAAATTGAAGGACATGTCGAATGTCTGCCGCGTGGCGGCGACGGGAACGACAGCGCGAAGTGCGGCAACGCATGGATCCAAAGCGCGCAGGCTCGCACGATCCGGGCTCACTCTCGCCGCCTTGACGCTGGTGGCAGTGATATCCGCGCGTGCCGCGGTGAGCACGGGACTTCAGCCCTGGTCCGGGCCGCCTCCTCCCTCGTTCGAGCTGAAAAGCATGAGCAGCGAGCGTTTCGACGCCGCCACGGCCGCGGATGGCCTGATGCTCGTGCAGTTCTTCGCCACCTGGTGCGAGCCCTGCGTCGAGGAATTTCCCGCGCTCGATCGGCTCTCCCGCCGCTTCCCCGGCCGCCCCTTCACCGTCGTCGCGATCAACATCGGCGAGCCGGAAACCCGCATTCGCCGGTTTCTCGACCGCGTCCCGGTGGGCTTTCCCGTGCTGCTCGATCCCGACAAGGCGACCATGAAGGCATGGGGCGTGGTCGGTCTGCCCGCGACGTTCGTGCTCGCTCCCGGCTTTCGCCCGCAGCATCGGGTCGAGGGGGCGATCGATTGGGAGTCGCCCGCGGTCGTCGCCACCATCGCATCGGCCCTCGATGCGGCGGCCGCTCAGCCCAGATCCGTCAACCCGCCAGAGCCCATCAACCAGAAAGGGAGACTGCCATGACGATCGCACGACGTGACGTATTGAAGGGTGGCGCTGCATTGGCCGCGCTTTCGACCATCACAGGTGGCGTGGGCATCATTGGCGCGGGAGGGGCCAGGGCGCAGCAATCGAGCGCCTTGTTCGCACCCAAGCCCGGCGCGTGGCGCACCTTCGAGATCACGACCGCGCTGGAGCTTCCCGCGAGCGCGGGCCCGGCGCAGGCGTGGGTGCCGGTGCCCGCGTTCAATGGTGAAGGCTGGACGAAGCCCGGTCAGACCACCTGGAAGCTCGACGGCGGCAAGGCCTCGACCGCGCGGGATGCCAAGTCGGGCGCATCCATGGTGCATGTGACCTGGGCCGAGGGCGCGCCCAGGCGGGCCGTCGAGGTGACGAGCCGGATCACCGCCCGCGATCGTGCCGTCGACATCGCCAAGCCCGGCGGCGCCGCCCCGCTCAGCGACGGGGATCGCAAACTTTATACGGCGGCAACGGAGCTTCTCGTGCTCGACGGCATCGTCAAGGAGACGGCGACCAAGATCGTCGCGGGCGCCGGCTCCGAGCTCGACAAGGCGCGCCGCATCTACGAATGGGTCGTCGACAACACCTTCCGCAACGCCAAGACGCGCGGTTGCGGCGTCGGCGATGTCGCCTCGATGCTGAAGACCGGCGACCTCAGCGGCAAGTGCGCCGACCTCAACGCGCTGTACGTCGGGCTCGCCCGCGCCGCGGGGCTGGCGTCGCGCGACATTTACGGCATCCGCGTGGCGCCCTCCCAGTTCGGATACAAGAGCCTCGGCGCCAACTCCGCCACGATCACCAAGGCGCAGCATTGCCGCGCCGAGGTGTTCGTCACGGGCATCGGCTGGATTCCCGTCGATCCCGCCGATGTGCGCAAGGTCGTGCTCGAGGAGCCGCCGGGCAATCTCAAGCTCGACGACGCCAAGGTGAAGGCCGCGCGCGCGGCGCTGTTCGGCGCGTGGGAGACGAACTGGCTCGCCTATAACGATTGTCACGACGTCGTGCTGCCGGGGTCGAAAGGGCCGTCGGTGCCGTTCCTGATGTACCCGCAGGCCGAGACGGCGGCGGGACGCCTGGATTCGCTCGATCCCGATGCGTTCAAGTACCAGATCACGGCCAAGGAGGTGGCCGCCTGAGGCTTTTGGTGGGCTGTGGTCCTCGTTTGACATAAGTCTGGAAAAAGGTGGGCGATCGGGGGAGACTTCCCCCAATCGGGCCCCAATCGGGCGTCGTGCCGAGGCCGCGAGCAAGGCGTGCCGCGGCAGTCCGGTCGCGGAGCCAATGGCCGTGCCGCCGGCAACACTCCCACCCCCGCCCCTCCCCACAAGAGGGAGGGGATTTCCGATGTGCAAAACGAGACTCGAGGAACCGCCCGATGGACTTCACGATCCCGCCCGACCTGAAAGCGCTCGGCGCGCGGGTCGACGCCTTCATCCGCGACGAGGTCATTCCTTACGAGACCGATCCGCGCTGGACCGCGCACGGTCCAACGGACGAACTCAAGCGCGAGATGAACGACAAGGCCAAGGCCGCCGGCCTGCTCGGCATCCACGGACCGAAGGAATACGGCGGCGCGGGGCTCGACCACTTCGGCAAGGCGATCGTGCTGGAGGCGGCCGGCTATTCGATGCTCGGGCCGCCCGCGATCCACTGCCACGCCCCCGACGAGGGCAACATCCACATGCTCGAGCAGATCGCGACCCCGGCGCAGAAGGAGAAATACCTGCGTCCGCTCGCGAGTGCCGCGGTGCGCTCCTGCTTCGTCATGACCGAGCCCGAAGGGGGCGCGGGCGCCGATCCGACCATGCTCAAGACGCGCGCGGTGCCCGACGGCAACGGCTATCGCATCTCCGGCCGCAAGTGGCTGATCACCGGCGCGGACGGCGCCGCGTTTGCCATCATCATGGCGCGCACCGGCGACGGGCCGGGCGACGCGACCATGTTTCTGTGCGACCTGCCCAACCCCGCCTTCAAGATCGCGCGCACGCTCGACACGATGGATTCGAGCTTCATGGGCGGGCACGCGGTGATCGACCTCGAGGACCTGCACGTCTCGGGCGACGACATCCTGGGCGAGGTCGGGAAGGGCTACCAATATGCGCAGGTTCGCCTCGCCCCGGCTCGTTTGACCCACTGCATGCGCTGGCTCGGCGCGGCCCGGCGCGCGCACGACATCGCCACGGATTATGCAAGGAAGCGCATGGCGTTCGGCAAGCGCATCGGCGACCACGAGGGCGTCAGCTTCATGCTCGCCGACAACGAGATGGACATGCACACCGCCCGCCTCACCATCTGGCATTGCGCCTGGGCGCTCGACAACGGCGCCAAGGGCAACACCGAAAGCTCGATGGCCAAGGTGATCGCGTCGGAGGCGGTGTATCGCGTGGTCGACCGCTCGCTGCAGATCCTCGGCGGCATGGGCATGACGCGCGACACCACCGTCGAGCGCATCTTCCGCGACATCCGCGGCTTCCGCATCTACGACGGCCCCTCCGAGGTGCACCGCTGGTCGCTCGGCCGGCGGATCGTGGGGAAGCCGGAGAAGGGGACAGGGTGAGGGGTGAGGGGTGCCCCCTTCTCCCCGCTCGCGGGGAGAAGG
>CAMDBL010000023.1 GCA_945889015.1 Devosia equisanguinis | reverse complement strand
GCGGCACGGGCAGCCCGATCAACCCGCAAGCGTTCAAGTAAGCGGGAGACGGACGTCGGAAGTCAGGAGCGCCGGGGATCGCAAGGTCTCCGGCGCTTTTTTGTTGGGGGCGGAGAGAGGCTTAGGTGTGGGAGCAGACAGGTCGCTATGGCATCCCCTCTCCCCGCTGCGCTACGCTTACGGGGAGAGGGGACGTTTACCCCTTCCCGCCATCGAAAAAGCTCGCCACCTTCGCGAAGAAGCCTTCGCTTTCCGGGCTGGTGTCCTTGTGGCTTTCCTTCTCGAACTGCTCGAGCAGTTCGCGCTGCCTCTTGGTCAGGTTCTTCGGCGTCTCGACCTCGACCTGGATGTACATGTCGCCGGCCATCTTCGAGCGCAGCACCGGCATGCCCTTGCCCTTGATGCGGAACTGCTTGGCCGTCTCGGTGCCCTCCGCGATCTTGACGCGGGTCTTTTCGCCGTCGACCGTCGGCACTTCGACATGGCCGCCGAGCGCTGCCGTCGTCATCGAGATCGGCACGCGGCAGAACAGGTCCGCGCCGTCGCGCTGGAAGAACTCGTGCGGCTTGATCGACAGGAAAATGTAGAGGTCGCCCGCCGGTCCGCCGCGCAGGCCCGCCTCGCCCTCGCTCGCGAGCCGGATGCGGGTGCCGTCCTCGACGCCCGCCGGAATATTGACCGAGAGCGTGCGCTCTTTGGTGACGCGGCCCGCACCCGCGCAGGCCGAACAGGCGTCCTCGATGATCTGGCCTCGGCCCTGGCAGTTCGGACAGGTGCGCTCGATGGTGAAGAAGCCCTGGCTCGCGCGCACCTTGCCCGCGCCCGAGCAGGTCGGGCACGAGGTCGGGCGGGTGCCGGGCTTGGCGCCGCTGCCCGAGCAGGTCTCGCAGCCGACCGAGGTCGGCACGCGGATCTGCGCGGTCTTGCCGGTGAACGCCTCCTTGAGCGTGATCTCCATGTTGTAGCGCAGGTCGGCGCCGCGCTCGCGGCCGGTGCCGCCGCCGCGCTGCCGGCGTCCACCCATGAACTCGCCGAACAGGTCGTCGAAGATGTCCGACATGGAGCTGGCGAAGTCGGGCCCGAAGCCGCCGGCCTGGCCGCCGGGGCCGCGGCTGCCGCCCTGGAACGCGGCATGGCCGAACTGGTCGTAGGCCGCGCGCTTCTGCGGGTCCTTCAGCACGTCGTAAGCCTCGCCGAGCTCCTTGAAGCGCTGCTCCGCGTCCTTGTCGCCGGGGTTCTTGTCGGGGTGGACGTCCTTCGCCAGCTTGCGGAAGGCGGACTTCAGATCCTGCTCGTTGGCGGTCCGGGCGACGCCGAGGATCTCGTAGTAATCGCGTTTGGCCATTTCAGCGCCTGCTCGAGCTCTCGAGTTTCTCGATCATAGTCGCAATGCGCCGCCATGCGTGTCGCCGCAGCGGGCACCATCGGCAGAGCGACGCAATTGAATCCATGGGGAAAGTGGCAGCGCCGCGCCTGCGGCGCCAGCATCGCGCGACGATTCCAGGCTCGCTGTCACATCGCGATCACAGCCAGACTTCAAAGCCCGGTTCGACACGGCGGATCTCGGACGCTGGAGCCGCTGCTTCGCCTGCAGCAAGACCGGTGGCAGCAAAGCGGGGCCTAGCGGCCCCGCTCGCGGTATCGACCTCACGCGGACTTCTTCTTGTCGTCCTTGACTTCCTCGAAGTCGGCGTCGACCACCTTGTCGTCGCCCTTGGCGTGACCGCCGGCCGAAGCCGTGGCGGCATCGTCGTCGTCGTCGTCGTCGTCACCGCCGCCGCCGGCGCCCTTCTGCCCGTAGATGGCCTCGCCGATCTTCATACGAGCCTGGACCAGCGTATTGAGCGCGGAGGTGATCGCCTCCTTGTCCTCGCCGGCGAGCGCGGTCTTGAGCGCGGTGACGGCGCCCTCTATCGCGGTCTTGTCGGCGGGCGGCACCTTGGCGCCGTGCTCCTTCAGCTCCTTCTCGGCCTCGTGCACCATGGCTTCGCCCTGGTTGCGGGCCTCGATCAGCTCGCGCTTGATCTTGTCGTCGGCGGCGTGGGCCTCGGCCTCCTTGACCATCTTCTGGATGTCGGCATCCGACAGGCCGCCCGAGGCCTGGATTCGGATCGACTGCTCCTTCGAGGTCGCCTTGTCCTTGGCCGAGACATGCACGATGCCGTTGGCGTCGATGTCGAACGTGACCTCGATCTGCGGCACGCCACGCGGGGCCGGGGGGATGCCGACGAGATCGAATTGGCCGAGCAGCTTGTTGTCGCCGGCCATCTCGCGCTCGCCCTGGCCGACGCGGATGGTCACCGCGCTCTGCCCGTCCTCGGCCGTGGAGAACACCTGGCTCTTCTTGGTCGGGATCGTGGTGTTGCGGTCGATCAGGCGCGTGAACACGCCACCCAGCGTCTCGATGCCGAGCGACAGCGGCGTCACGTCGAGCAGCAGGACGTCCTTGACCTCGCCCTTCAGCACGCCGCCCTGGATGGCGGCGCCGACGGCGACGACCTCGTCCGGGTTGACGCCCTTGTGCGGCTCCTTGCCGAACAGCTCCTTGACCAGCTGCTGCACCTTGGGCATGCGCGTCATGCCACCGACGAGCACGACCTCGTCGATGTCGGCGGCCTTCAACCCGGCGTCCTTGATCGCCTGGATGCAGGGCGCCTTGGTGCGCTCGATCAGCTCGTCGACCAGGCTCTCGAGCTTGGCGCGCGAGAGCTTGTTCATCAGATGCTTGGGGCCGGACTTGTCGGCGGTGATGAACGGCAGGTTGACCTCGGTCTGGGCGGCCGACGACAGCTCGATCTTGGCCTTCTCGGCGGCCTCCTTGAGCCGCTGCAGGGCGAGCTTGTCGGTCTTCAGGTCGATGCCGGTCTCCTTCTTGAACTCGTCGGCGAGGTAGTGGACGAGCTTCATGTCGAAGTCTTCGCCGCCGAGGAACGTGTCGCCGTTCGTCGACTTCACCTCGAACACGCCGTCGCCGATCTCGAGCACGGAGATGTCGAACGTGCCGCCGCCGAGGTCGTACACGGCGATCGTCTTCGACTCCTTCTTCTTGTCCAGGCCGTAGGCGAGGGCGGCCGCGGTCGGCTCGTTGATGATGCGCTTGACGTCGAGGCCCGCGATCCGGCCGGCGTCCTTGGTGGCCTGGCGCTGGGCGTCGTTGAAGTAGGCGGGCACGGTGATGACGGCTTCCGTCACCGGCTGGCCGAGGTGGGCCTCCGCGGTCTCCTTCATCTTCTGCAGGATGAAGGCCGAGATCTGCTGGGGCGAATACTGCTTGCCGCCGGCCTCGACCCAGGCGTCGCCGTTCGGGCCCTTGACGATCGGGTAGGGGACGAGGTGCTTGTCCTTCTCCACCATCGGATCGTCATAGCGGCGGCCGATCAGCCGCTTGATCGCGAAAAACGTCTTGGTCGGATTGGTCACCGCCTGGCGCTTGGCCGGCAGGCCGCACAGCATCTCCTCGTCGGTGATCGCGACGATCGAGGGGGTCGTGTTCATGCCCTCGGCATTGGGGATGACCTTCGGCGCCCCGCCTTCCATGACAGCGACGCACGAGTTGGTCGTACCGAGGTCGATTCCGATGACTTTCGACATGGCTTCTTCCATCCTTCATTTGCGGCGGACCGTCAGGGTCTGCGGGGCAGCCCCCTGCTTCCGGAAGCCTCTGCAACGAGAATTTCCGGAGACCGGTCCCCAAGGTGAGCCGGTTAGGTTCCGGCGATATATAGGGGGCACTCCGGGACCGTGCAACGGTCGTGCCTAACGCTCCTGTGATGAATTCAAGAGTGGGCCGGAAGCCCGATTCCGGGGCCTTCGGAGCGGCGTCTGGCGGCTTGCGACGCTTTGGCTCGGAGGCGGGCCTCCCGGCCGCATCACAAGTACGAACCCATGACCGGCGCCCACAACTGGGCAAACGTAAGGACAGCCGATGTCGTCGCAACTCGGTCACGCCATCGAAGGCTTCCGCTATTGCCCGGCCGAGCTGGACGGGCGGGACCAATTCGAGCTGCTGGGCGCGCTGCGCGTGGTGCTGGCGCAGGCGCCGCTCTACACGCCGGCGATGCCACGCACCGGCAAGCCGCTGTCGGCGCGCATGAGCAACTGCGGGTCGCTGGGCTGGGTCACGGACAAGGCCGGCGGCTACCGCTATCAGCCGACGCATCCCGAGACCGGCCGCCGCTGGCCGCCGATCCCGTCCATGCTGCTCGATCTCTGGTCCAGGCTGGCGGCCGGAACTCCGCCGCCGGAGGCTTGCCTGATCAACTATTATGCCGGCGGCACCCGAATGGGCAGCCATGTCGATGCCGACGAGCAGGATCGCTCCGTGCCCGTGGTCTCGGTCTCGCTCGGCGACGATGCCGTGTTCCATATCGGCGGCCTGAAGCGGGGCGATCCGAAATTCCGCCTGGTGCTGCACTCCGGCGACGTGGCGGTGCTCGGCGGCACCTCGCGCATGGCCTATCACGGCATCGACCGCATCCTGCCCGGGACCTGCGATCTGCTGGCGGAGGGTGGCCGCTTCAACCTGACTCTGCGGCGGGTGATGCCGGCGGCGATCTGATCCATGGCTCGATGTCAAATTTGATACTGTAATAAAATATTGTTTTACCAATTAGATAAGTGCCTAGGCTCAGGTTTTATCAGAGCATATTGTGCAGACATCTGATTCGTTCTGGAGAGCGCCATGCTCTATGTCGTCTTGGGCATTCTCGCACTGATTGCGGGTATTCTGGCCTTCGTGCGCGGCGGCAAGCCGAGCACCCTGCCCGTCCCGGCAGGACAAGGCGGCGCGGCCGTCAACGTCCCTCAACTCGTCGGATATCTCCTGCGGAGCCAGGCAGGTGGCGTTCTGCTCATCGTCGCCGGCGTGTTGCTGCTCGCTTCGACCTCGTTCGTTCAGATCGATGCCAACCGGGTCGGACACCTCAAGCGCATCTACGGACTGCAGGAGCTGCCGCCCGGCCACATCGTCGCACTCGCCGGTCAAAAGGGCCCGCAGGCGCGCATCCTCGGCCCGGGCTTCCATGCCATTCCCTTGGTCCGGGTACTCTATACCGTCGAGCAGTTCGAGGTGGTCCGAATTCCGGAAGGGTCATACGGCGAGATCATCGCCACCGACGGCAAGCCGATGCCCGAAGGCATGTACATCGCACCGCAAATTCCGGACAATCGGTTGGCAGACATGCTCAATGCCGAGACCTTCCTAATTGAAGGCGGCCATCGAGGTCCGCAGGAGACCGTGCTCAAGCCAGGCGAGTATCGCCTCAATCGCTACCTGTTCAACGTGCGCGTCGCCAACGACACCAAGGCGACGCTCATCCCGGCCGGCCACGTCGGCGTCGTCAAGAGCAACGTCTCCAAGCCCGGTACGCAATGCTTCGAGCAGGAGGTCAAGGCCACTGATGCGATCGAGGGTGCACTCTCGGTACCGCTGGTGCCGACGGGTTGCGTCGGGATCTGGAAGGAACCACTGTTCCCCGGCGCCTACTACCTCAACCGCAAGGCCTATGAGATCACTCTGGTCGACACCCGGGTCAAGACCTGGGAGTACAAGGGCGGCTTCATCAAGCGGATCATCGACCTGGCTGTCGACCAGCAGGGAAATATCACGCAGACGCCGCGCAGCGAGGCGCAGGCCGTCCCGCAAGATGCCGCCGATCGCGCCGTGCTCGTCAAGGTCGAGGGCTGGGACATTCCCCAGGAACTGCGCGTGCTCGTGCAGGTTTCGCCGCGCAATGCGCCGATCGTGGTCGGCGCCGTGGGCGGCCTCAGCGAGATCGAGGACCGCATCTTGACGCCGGTGATCCGATCCATCGTCCGCAACGTCGCCGGCTCGGAGATCGAGTTGCCCGATCCGGCCAATCTCGGCCGCAAAGTGCGACGCAAGACGCATGTGCTCGACTTGATCGAGAACCGGGAAGCGCTGGAGCAGACCATCGAGACGCTGGTGAAGCGCGAGGGGCGCAAAGCGGGTGTCGACGTGCAGGAGATCCGCCTCGGCGAGCCGGCGCTGCCGCCGGAGCTGCTGGTCTCGCGATTGCGCGAGCAGTTGGCCGACCAGCTCTCCAAGGCCTATGAACGGGAAACGGCAGCGCAGGTGAAGCGCATCGAGACCGAGCAGGCGCGCGCGACCGCCAACCAGCAGCCGAAGCTGGTCGAGGCACAGATCGCCGTGCAGGTGGCCACTCAGCGCGAGTCCGAGCGCGGCGCCCTTGGCCGTGCAGAGCGCGTTTTCCTCGAGGAGACGGCGCGCGGACAGCGTGCACAGGCCGACGTCCTCGGTCAGGATCGCGTCGCGATGCTACAGGGCCTCGAGAAGCTGCTGATCACGCTGGAGCGCAGGCCGGAGCTGGCGCAACTCGTCGGCCGTCTCGTGCCGCATACGGTCGTGGGCTCTGGCAGCGGTGACGGCTTCGCGGGGGCGGCGGCAATCCTGTCGGGCATGATGGGCTCGCAGTCCTCGGTGCAGTCCGTGCCCGCGGCTGCGGGACAGGCCCGGCCCCAGCCGGCGCGAATGGTGCCATCCGGTGGCGCCCAGCCGGCAAACTAAAATTCTTGCGTGAACACTGTCGATGAGTGCGGCCCAAATCGAATCGAGGCAATATGGTGCCAGCTTGAGGGAGGCGCAGTGATGGCAATCACAAGGCTGCAGTTATCCACGCATATGACCGCGGCCTCGTTGACGGCTGTGGGAGCGATGTTGTTGGCGGCGGCGCCGGTCCGCGCCGCGGGGGCCAACGTGACCATGGCCTGCGCGTCGGACTATCTCGCCTACTGCAGCAAGCACCCGACCGAGGGGCCGGCCGTTCGCCAGTGCATGCGCGCCAACGGCAGCCGCCTGTCGCCACGCTGCGTCGAGGCGCTGATCTCGGCCGGTGAAGTCTCGCGCGCCGAGGTGAAGCGGCGCGAGGCGTCGGCACGCTGAGCCGAGACTTCGATACGAGCGGTCTCCCGATCCGGGATGCGTCACCTTATGTAGGCCTGAGGCCCTTGACGGGCGCCTGCCGAGGGTGATGCTCGATGACCATGCGATTCCTGTCCCTGTTTGCGGCTGCCGCGCTGCTGGCGCTGTCGTCCATTGCCGCGCAGTCCGCGCAGACCAAGGCACCGAAGCCGGCCGACAGCGTGCCGGTCAAGGTGGAGACGGTCGCGAGCGGACTGGTGCACCCTTGGGCGCTGGCCTTCATGCCCGACGGGCGCATGTTGGTGACGGAGCGACAGGGCCGCCTGCGCATCATCGATAAGTCAGGAAAACTGTCGGCACCCATCGGCGGCGTGCCGCCGGTCGCGGCGGGCGGCCAGGGTGGTCTGCTGGATGTCGCGCTGGCGCCCCGTTTCGCTGAATCGGGGCAATTGTATCTCACCTATTCCGAGCCGCGCGAGGACGGCAAGAACGGCACCGCGCTCGCCCGCGCGCAGCTCGGAATAGGCGAGAGCAGCGTTCGACTGCAGAGCGTCGAGGTGGTTTTCCGCCAGCAGCCGGCTTGGCGCTCCAGCGCGCATTTCGGCTCGCGCATCGCCATCGCCCGTGACGGATCGTTGTTCGTGACGCTGGGTGATCGCTACTCGGCGCGCGACAAGGCGCAGGATCCCTCGACCGATCTCGGCAAGATCGTGCATCTGAACCCGGACGGGACGCCGCACGCCAGCAATCCCAAGCTGGCAGGGTGGCGGCCGGAGCTGTGGTCCATCGGCCACCGCAATCCGCAGTCGGCGGCGATCCATCCGGTGACGGGCAAGCTGTGGACGGTGGAGCACGCGGCGCGAGGTGGCGACGAGATCAACATCCCGGAGGCCGGCAAGAACTACGGCTGGCCGGTGATCACCTACGGGCGCGACTACAGCGGCGCCAAGATCGGCATCGGTACGGCGAAGGAGGGCATGGAGCAGCCGGTCTACTACTGGGACCCGTCCATCGCGCCGTCCGGCATGGCGTTCTACACGTCGGATGCGGTGCCGCAGTGGAAGGGCAACCTGTTCGTCGGCTCGCTGGTGCTGACGCACCTCAACCGCCTCGTGCTCGACGGCGAAAAGGTCGTCGCCGAGGAGCGCCTGCTGACGGATCTGAACGAGCGCATCCGCGACGTGCGTCAGGGCCCCGACGGGGCGCTCTACCTGCTGACCGACAGCCAGGACGGGCGCGTGCTGCGCGTGACGGCTGGGAAGTGAGGTCGGGCAGATGGAGTCTCCCTCCCCCTCGATGGAGGAGGGAGCTTTCCATCACGCCGACCGCGCCTTCTGCATCCCGGCGATCGCAACCGCGAGCGCAAGTCCCAGGAACACGTTGAAGCCGAGCCGGACGCCGATGTCCGACAGGCCCGGAACGAACGCCTCGATGTCGATCCCTGTCAGCGGCTTGACGAACGCGCCGATCAGGCTCGGGAAGATCAGCAGCAGGCCTGCCAGCATGAAGCCGCAGTTCTCCACCAGGTTGCTGGTCTTGTAGAGCCGCCCCTGCATCGCGACGCTGAGTACCGCGATGCCGGCCGCCGTGGTCAGGAAGATGTCCATCACGTCGACCCACGTGCCGCCCTTCGGCAGCTTCAGCAGCAGGCCGACGCCCTCCTTGTCGAGCACGAACACGAACGGCACCAGGAACGCCGGCATCGTGTATTTCCAGGATTGCAGCGTGGTCTTGTAGGGACTGCCGCCGGTGATGGCGGCCGCGGCGAACGGCGACAGCGCGGTCGGCGGCGACACCTCGGACAGCACGGCATAGTAGAAGATGAACATGTGCGCGGCGAAGTCGGGTACACCGAGCTTGATCAGTGCGGGCGCGGCGATCACGGCACACATGATGTAGGAGGCCGTCACCGGCACCGCGAGGCCGACGATCCACACGATCATCGCGGTGAAGATGGTGGTCAGCAGCAGGCTGCCCTGGGCGTAGCCGATGATGATGTCGGCGAACCGCTGGGCGAGGCCGGTCAGCGTGACCACGCCGACGATGATGCCGGCGGTGGCGCAGGTGGTCGCGACGTTGAGCACGCCGGTCGTGCCCTCGCGCATCGCCTTCACGAGACGCTCGCCCGCCGCGGCTTTCCATAGACCTGTCATCGACAGCGCCGACAGCACCGCGATCGGCCCGAACACCAGAATGAGGCCGATCTCGGAGGCGAACGGGAGCTTCATGCCCAGTCCCTCGCCGATCAGCAGCGTGATGGCGACCGTCAGCACCCAGGCGATCGGCCACGGCACCAGCGCCGTCTCCGGCCGGATCGCGCTGACGGCCAAGGCCAGCACCGTCGCCCAGAACACCGACAGTACCGGCGAGTATCCGAGCAGCATGAAGGCGATGATCGAGACCAGCGAGCCGAAGTGGAACCAGTAGGTCTTGGTCAGCCTCCAGACCGTGCCCTTCTCGACCATCAATTCGCCCGAGCCGCCGTGCCGGGCCGCGTCCAACTCGACCATGATGGCGATGGCGAAGTAGTAGAGCAGGGTCGGAATGCAGGCCATCAGGATCACGTCGAAGTACGAGATCTTGAGGAATTCCGCGATCAGGAACGCGGCGGCACCCAGGACAGGCGGGGAGATGATGGCGCCGAGACCACCCGCCGCCAGCAGTCCGCCGGCCGAGTCCTTGTCGTAGCCGGCCTTCGCCAGCATCGGATAGGCGACGGTGCCGATCGTCACCGTGGTGGCGACGCCCGAGCCCGAGGGGCCGCCCATCAGGAACGAGGACAGCACCACCGCGCGGCCGGCCGCGTTGCGCTTGCCGCCCATCAGCGCGAACGAGAAGTCGATGAAGAACTTGCCCGCTCCGGAATACTGCAGGATCGCGCCGAAGATGGTGAACAGGATGATCAGCGAGGAGGCGACGTCGACGGTGGTGCCGAAAATGCCCTCGAGCGTCATCGTCAAATGGCCGACGAGCCGGTCGGGGCTGTAGCCGCGGTGGGTCCATGGGTTCGGCAGATGGTTGCCGAACAGGGCATAGAGCAAGAAGCAGATCGCCACGACCGGCATGATCCAGCCGGTCGAGCGCCGCGTCGCCTCGAGCAGCAGCACGATGAACACGACGCCGACGATGTAGTCGTAATATTCGGGCGAAATGGCGCGGTCGCCATAGCCTTCGCCCTGCCAGAGCATGTAGCCGATGGTGGCGACGCTGATCAGAGCGAGACTCCAGTCCCACCAGCGGATGCGATCGCGGAAGCGCGGCAGCATCGGGAAGAGGAGGAAGGTGAGGAACAGCACGCAGGCGACGTGGCTCGGCCGGAAGATGTAGGCCGGTACGATGTCGTAGGCGGCGTAGAGATGGTAGAGGGAGACGGCGACGGCGACCGCCGTCAGCATGACGCCGATCCAGCCGCCGACGCGGTTGGTGGCACCCTCCTCCTCCTCGATGAAGTGCTCGAGTGCCTTCTGCTGCTCTTCCGTCAGCGCGGGTGCATCTGCAATGCCCGCCACCTTGGGCGTTGTCTGGTCCGTCATACCGTCGTGTCCTCCCCTTGGCCTTTTGGCCTTATCCCTTTGGACGCGGAACTTCTATAGCAGGCCATGTCGCGGTTGCCTGCGACCTTTGATCAGGGCAAACGCTCGGCGATTGGGAGAACGCATGTCGATGGATTTCCACCACGCCCACCTGTTCTGCTCGAACATCGAGGCGACGCTCGACTGGTGGCGGCGGCACATGGGCGCGCGGGTGTTCTTCGACGAGGTGCTGGCCGGTGCCCGCAACGTCTTCATCGCGGTCGGCAGCGGCCGGCTGCATCTCTACGACCAAGCGCCGCGGGACGCGGGGCGCGGAGCCGTTCACCATCTCGGTATCAGGGTGAAGCGGCTGGCGGAGGTGTGGCCACGCCTGGAGGCGGCGGGCGTGGTTTCACGCGGCGGCCTGCGCGAGCACGGCCACTGGCGCTACGTCATGGTCACCGCGCCCGACGACGTCCTGCTCGAGTTGTTCGAGTTCGACGACCCCGAAGCAGCGGTGAACGTGGAGCTGGGGTGACGTGAGGAGAGAGGTGAGAGCCGTGAGCCGTGAGAAGAGAGAAAGCCCGGCAGCTCGTTTGCCAGAGCTCTCACTCCTCACTTCTCTTTCCTCTACACTCTTCCCCCACTACCGCCCCCCATACCCGGGATCGGCGAGGTTCAGGTGGGGGAACGCGCTGTGGACGTGCGGCTCGGTGACGACGGGGGCGCCGAAGTGCAGGTAGCTGCGGTCGAGCTGCTCGAACGAGGTGACGCCGAGCAGGCCGAGCGAGGAGATCACCTCGTTCTCCAGGATTTCCAGCATGCGCTCGATGCCGGGTGCACCGGCTGCCGCCATCGCGTAGCAGTAGAGCCGGCCGAGGCCGACCATGTCGGCGCCGAGCGTGATCGCCTTGATGATGTCGGATCCGCGATAGAATCCGCCGTCGACGACGATCTTGGCGCGGCCCTTGATGGCGTCGACCACCTCCGGCAACACGTCGATCGAGCCGCGGCCGTGATCGAGCTGGCGGCCGCCGTGGTTCGAGACGTAAACCACCTCGACGCCGTGCTCGACCGCCATGCGCGCGTCCTCGGCGGTGGCGATGCCCTTGATGATCAACGGGATCTTGTACTTCTTCTTGAACCGCTCGATGCCCTTCCACGACAGGCCCGCCTGGAACTTGAGGCCGCCGACGGTGCCGCGCCAGGGCAGCTGCGCGCGCTTGGAGATGTCGCGCTCGCGACGCGAGTAGATGGCGCTGTCGACGGTGAAGCAGAACGCGTCATAACCCGCCGCCACGACCCGGTCGGCGTGGCTGTCGATGAACGCCTCGTCGCCGCGCACGTAGAGCTGGAAGATGTTGAAGCCCGGCTCCTGCTTGCCGATCTCCTCGATCTGGGCGGCGTTGACCGAGGACAGGATCATCGGGATGCCGAACGCGCGCGCGCCCTTGGCGACCGTGACGCCGCCGCCGGGCGAGAACGAGGGTAGGCCGCCGACAGGGGCGATCAGCACGGGCAGCCGCACCTTCTTGCCCATGAAGGTGGAGCTCGGATCGATGTTGGAAACGTCGTTCAGGATGCGCGGGCGGAACCCGATGCTGTCGATCGCCATGCGGTTGCGCTTCAGCGTGGTCTCGGTCTCGCTGCCGCCGACGAGATAGTCCCACAGGACCGGATCGAGCCGCATCCGCGCGGCCTTGACGAACTCGTGCAGGGTCTTGAACTCGTTGTCGAGGCCGCTCGCCATGGTTGTTTCCCGTCGTTCTCGTGTTGGCCGGGGATGGCGCGGACGATCGTACCGCGCTCCGTGTTGCCGGCATGCTTTAGCGCGCCCGGGCGCGTTCGTCACCGGGCGGACGTCACCAGGCGCGCCGGTCGCACCCCGCTATGCCCCCACCACGCTCTTCAGCTTCGCGATCGCCGTCCGCGTCGTCGTCAGCACGGCGCGGCCGGGGATCATCGCAACCTTCTTCGCCGACTGACCGAGCGAGAACTGGCCGAGCAGGATGGCATCCACGTCGAGGAGACGGGTGGCGCTGTCGCCGATCATCAGATCGTGCTTCTCGCGGTTCTTCTCCTCCAGGATCACCTTGCGGGCATCGACGCGCACCTCGTCCTTGTGCGTGTAGGTGAGCCCGTGCGCCTTGGCGTACCGGTCGAGATCGCGGACCAGATCGTCGCGGCTCCACGGCGAGGTGGTGATGATGCCGAAGCGGTTGCCGGCCTTGAACGCCGCCTCGATCAGGCCGTCGAAGGCGGTCAGCAGCGGCACCTTGTGCTGGGGACGGATGCGCTCGACAGGCTCGCCGAAGACGGAGCCGGTGAACAGCATGGCGTCCGGGTTGCCCTTGGCGTTCTGGGCGACCAGCGAGGTGACGCGGTCGTGGATCGCGGGCGTGTAGACGCGATCCTTGCCGATGTAGTCGAGGTAGATCATCTCGTCGACGGTGTGGCCGACGATGGCTTCCGGCCACAGCTCCTGGAACGCCTCGTCGACATCGGGGACGACGAGTGTCATGGGCGAGATCACGCCGATACGTGGACGGGTCGGGTGGGGCATTGGGGGGCTCCAGCGGTGCCTGGTTTTCGCCTCCTCCCCCTGGAGGGGGGGAGGACGGATCGCCACGGACTTAGGCCGCCCATGGCAACGATAGCTTCTCGCTCGTCGGGCGGACTGAAGTCCGATGGCGAGCCGAGGTGGGGGTGATGGAGGCGGTGTGAACGCTCACCCCCACCTAGCCGCGCCAAGGATAAGTTGGCGCGCTTTGTATCGTATGCCTCAGAGGCAGCGCGAGGTTATCGCACGCCAACTCATGGCGCGGCGTCCTCCCCCCTCGAGGGGGAGGAGGAGCGAGCGGTCAGCTCAGGAAGCTGCGCAGCGCGGCGTTGAACTCTTTCGGGTGCGTCAGGTTCGAGACGTGCGTGGCGCCGGGAATCACGACGTAGCTCGAGCCGGGCGTGTCCTCGTGCATCTTCTTCATCAAGGGCGGGAACGCGCCGTCCTCGGAGCCGACCAGATACATGGTCTTGTTCTTGATCTTGCCGACGTTGTCGGCCTGATTGCCGCCGGCAAGCGCGCCGGTGCAGCCGTTGTAGCCCTCGAGCGAGGTCTCGCGGATAGTCTGAGCCAGCGCCTTGATGCTGTCCGCGTACTGCTTCTTCAGGCCGGCGTTGAACCAGGGATCGATCGAGCCGGCGACCAGCGCCTCGAGGCCCTTCTCGGCCACCAGCACGCGGCGGTCGGCCCATTGTTTGGACTGGTCCGGCGGGCTGTCGCCGCGGCAGTCGCAGACGGCGAGACGGTCGATGCGGTTGCCGTGGGCAATGCCGAGCTGCATCGCGGTGATGCCGCCGAGCGAGAGGCCGCAGAAGTGGCTCTTCTGGACGCCGAGGTGATCCCACAGCGCGACGACGTCGTCGGCGAGCTGGCCGAGCGTGTAGAAGCCGGGCGTGGCGGAGGAATTGCCGTGGCCGCGCACGTCGTATGTCAGGACGCGGAAATCCTTGCAGAATTCGGCCACCTGCGGCCACCACATGGTGTGGTCGAGGCGCAGCGAGTTGGAGAAGGTGAGCCACGGTCCGGTCGAGGGGCCGGCCACCTCGTAGTACATCTCGAAGCCGTTGACGTGAGCCTTGGGCATGGTTCCTCCGTTCGAGTGATGAGATCGTGTTATCGTTGGGATTGGCCCGACATTAGCAGGCGCGCCCCGCGGATACCACCGTCGATGACACCGGCGCCCTGCGGGGGAGGGCTGCTTGCCCGGAATGGCCTGGCCCGCCGACGGCGCGCAGGCCGATGGGAGCGTTGACCTGAACGGAGACACGGCATGGAAAAGCTGATCGGAGAGACGTCATCCGACGCCGCACTGTTGCGGCTGGCGCTGTCGGGCACGGTGCCGGACGGCAAGCAGGCGCACCGCAACAGCCTGTTCGATGGTCTCTATGCCTCGTTCCCCCGCGATCCGCAGGCGCGCGTGTGGATCTACTCGTTCGAGTTCCTGCCGGGCGCCTACACCGATCCCCATCTGCACAACGGCGCCACCTTCTTCGTCCTGCTGCAAGGCGAGTTCGAGGCCCACTTCGACGATGGAACGGTGCTCCGGGCGAAGGCCGGCGACGTCTACTCCGAGCCGATCGGCAAGATCCACCGAGGCCACAACCCGCGCCGCGACATGGCAGCCCTCGGCCTGTCGTTCTCGGTCACCTCGCCCGACCGCGAGCACATCACCAACGTCGTCGGCATGACCAACGACCCGATGCTGCGCACATGACGCGAAGGATGGTCGCCGGCTAGTCCGCCTTCACCTTCTTCAACGCCACCGCGTTCATGCAATAGCGCAGGCCGCTCGGCGGCGGGCCGTCGGGGAAGACGTGGCCGAGATGGGCGTCGCAGGTGTTGCAGTTGGTCTCGACGCGCATCATGCCGTGGCTCTGATCCAGGACATAGGCGATGGCGTTGGCTTTCAGCGGCTGGGTGAAAGACGGCCAGCCGGTGCCGGACTCGAATTTCTGCGAGGCATCGAACAGCAGGGTGTCGCAGCAGACGCAACCGTAGATGCCGGGCTCGAACAGGCTGCACATGTCGGAGCTGAACGGCCGCTCGGTGCCGGCCTGCCTCGTGACGCGGTACTCCTCGGGCGAGAGTTGCGCGCGCCACTCCTGCTCGGTCTTGGTGACGCGGCGGTCCGGAGCCGGGTTCTTGCCGCGGGCCATCGTCATGACTTCGTTCCAGTCGAGCATCTCGCAGGCCTCTTTCGCAGGGAGCCGGTCGGTTTTGAGGGCGATCCTCGGGCCATCCGGCGCCGAGGTCAACGCACCTCGCAAAGGCGTGATCGGCTGGCGGCCATTCGTGAGCGCGGCGGATCTCGGGAAATCCGTACCGTCGCGACTCCGCGCTGCGTGGCTTATCGAAGGAGCCTCACCCGTGATCATCCGCCCGCCCGGCTCGTCGCCATTTTGGTGGCGTGGCGGGGCCCGTTATGGGCTCTCGCGGGCGGACACACGGAGTCGGCAGGGCTCCGGCGCGCGACCGCGCCAGCGGCACCGGGCGGCCTGACCGCTCGCGGTTCTCACGCCTCCAGAGCCGTTCCCACCTTGCCGTGCATGTCGAAGAACAAGTCGGTGGTGGCGTCGTAATGCAGGGCGCCGCTGCACTTGGCCTCGGCCAGCCGGCGGCGCTCCTGCAGCGTGCGCCGGCGGGCCGATGGCTGCGGCTTGGGGATGAACACGATCGCGAGGCCGACCGCGACGGCGAGCTTCAACAACGTCCGCATTCTCCACCCCCTGCTCCAAACCCGCACCGATGTGCTCGCCATGATCGGGAACGGCGTTCGGTTTGGCTAGATGTCGACGAGGTTTGGCCAATCTTCTCAACGGCTTTGTGGCAGACGGGCATCAATCGCCGCATCGGGAAGCGGCAAAAAATTCGCGCGTGGCTGTACCTGCGGGAACAGAGCCTCCGGGCGGTCTGCGGCATGATCCAGGCATCGAGGGCGTGACGGGCTCGCGGGCACGGAGCGCCACTCGACTGAGATCGAAGCCTCGGCTTCCCCTGAACCCGACCCACAAGGTGCACCCATGTCCAAATCGATCGTCGCCGCAGTCATCGCCGTCGCAGCCGGGCTGATCGCCAGCACCGCCGCCGAAGCGCGAGGCCGCCATCACCATCACCACCATCGCCACGTGTTCTTGTACCGCGCGCCGATCATCGTCACCCGCGTGCCCGTGGTCGACTGCAGCTACGCCTTCGCCCGCTGGCAGGCGACCGGGTCCTACCGCTGGAAGCACCGCTATTTCGCGTGCAAGGGCTGGTGAGGTTTCGGCTAGTCCCGCCCCCCGACAGCCACCGAAATTCCAGTGACACACCCGTCAAGCATCATGGGCGCCGCCGGCCGACGTCGTGGATGGCCGTGCGCCTGGACGAAGGAGATTTTCGAACGCGTCCCGCTCCATCGGCTCCCCTCCTCCCAAGGGGCGCGACGCTGAACTGCCCCCGGTGACCACGACGGTGCCGGGGGACTTTTTTCGTGGCGACTCCGGCTTGTGGTCGCTCAGACCTTCAGCCGCTCCAGCAGGTCGCGGACGCCCTCTTCCCACTCCTCGTCGCCGGCGTCGTCCCAAGTCTCCTTCAGCTCCGAGGAGCGGAGGATGCGCGCCACGGCCTTGCGCGCCTGCGCGGTCAGTTCGGCCTCGTTGATGGAATCGACGTACTTGGCGAACCTCGGGCGGAAGTTGTCCGGCAGCCGGTCGTCCTCGCCCGACAGGGCCGCGGCGACCAGCTCGGCGGCTGCCAGCGCGTGGCTTGCCTCCGGCGCCTCCAGGTATTCCTCGCGGCCGAGCTCGGTCACTGTCGTCAGCGCCGTCTCGATCGCGCTCGCGCCCTCGCTCTCGAAGCTGTCGAGCCGCTCCGTCGCGTCGTCGTCGTCGAAGGTGCCGGTGCCGCCGCTGGCCATCGTGTCGTCCCTCATGCCATTTTCGGCAGGCTGTCTAGCATCGCCCGCCCATGGAACGCGAGCCGTAGCAGCGCTGTTCCCCCGAAAAAAGTCGCCGTTTGGTCGCGGGCGGATCGAGGGCTTTAGAGGCCGCCGTCGGCGCCGACCACCTGCCCCGTCAGCCAGCGCGCGTCGTGGCTGCAGACGAAGGCGACGATGTCGGCGATGTCGGTGGTATCGGCGAGCCGTTTGAAGGCGTTGCCCTTCCTGGCGCTGTCGAGCAGCGCCACCGGGCCGCCGCGCACCATGTCGGTGTCGGTGACGCCGGGCGCGACGCAGTTGACGGTGATGCCGCGCTCGCCGAGGTCGCGCGAGAAGGCCTTCGAGAACGTCTGGATCGCCGCCTTCGAGGCGGCGTAGACCGGTGCGTCGGCCATGCACGATTTCACCGCCGCCGAGGTGATCGAGACGATGCGGCCGCCCTCGCCCATCATTCGCGCCGCACCCTGCATGGCGAAGAAGGTGCCGCGCGTGATCGCGAACAGCCGATCGTAGTGCTCGACGGTGACCTTGTCGAAGTTGGCGCGCGGGCCCTCGGCGGCGTTGTTGACGAGGATGTCGAGGCGGCCGAGGCGGTCCTTGGTGGTGGCGAGGATGCGGGCGACGGCGTCGAGATCGGCGATGTCGCCCTGCACGATGTCGGCCTTGCCGCCGGCCGCCACGATCTTTCCGGCGACCTCGCGCGCGGCGGCCTCCGAGCTCATGTAGTGCACCATCACCGCCGCGCCGTCGCGGGCGAGCCGTTCCGCGATGGCGCGCCCGATGCCGCGCGACGCCCCCGTGACGAGCGCGACCTTGCCGGTGAGGGGCTTGGACATGGCGAGTTTCTCCGTGTTGGGCTGCGGCGGCTTTGGCCGTCTCTGCTGGGAGAATTGCTGGCACGGAGGCGAAAGCGGCGCAATCGCTCATGACGCATCGCCCGGTTGCGCGTCCACTATCGACCGTCATGGCCGCGCAGGCGGCCACCTAGACACGTGCGATTGCAGCACACGCCAATTGAGCGAACGGTCCATCCTTCGACATGAGTCACGAACGCCGAGCCTTGCCTATGCGGCCGCCTTCGCGGCCGTGACGAGATGGACGGCGCTCGAAACGTTTTCGGCCGGGAAAGGTCCCGGGTCTGCGCCGCTGCGCGGCTCCGCCCGGGAAAACGGAGGAAGGGGAAAGTGCAATATGACCGCTATCGTTCTTCCCGGAAGTCGCACCGTGCGTGACGTTGCAGGAAAGCGTTCGGGGAGTGGCATGCAAAGAGGCTTGGAGAACGTGTCTCCCCACTCACCCCAGCGCCGCCTTCACCTCGGCCCTCGCCTTGTCCAGCGTGAACGGTTTCGACAGCGTGCGCACGTTACCCGATAGCCCACCCGCGCGGCCGAGCTGATCGGTGAAACCGGACATCAGGATGATCCGCAAACCCGGCGCCTTGGCGAGCGCGGCCTTGGCAAGCTCGATGCCGTCCATGCCGGGCATCTGCACGTCGGTGATCAGCAGCGCCAAGCCCGCCGTGCCGACCTGCTCCAGCGCCTCGCTGCCGTCCGAGGCGGTCTTGACCGTGTGCCCCTCGGCCTCCAGCGCGCGCCGCAGCAGATCGCGGGTCGCGGCATCGTCGTCGGCGATGAGAATCTGCGCCATGTCGAGATCTCCCCCTCTTCAGTAGGACCCACGCATTCAACGCGCGCCCTCCCCCCTTCGTGGGGGAGGGTTGGGGAGGGGGGATGGCAGATCCGCTGCTGTCGGGATTACCCCCACCCCTGACCCCTCCCCGCACGGGGGAGGGGAAACAACGTTCCTGACGGCCCTCGGCCTAGCCCCCCACCACGCGGCCGACGAACGGCAGCTCGCGGAAACGGTGGGCGACATCCATGCCGTAGCCGACGACGAACTCGTTGGGACAGTCGAACGCCTTCAGGTCGGCTTCCATCTGCACCGCGCGATGCACCTTCTTGTTGAGCAGCACGCAGGTCAGGATGCGCTTTGCTCCGCGCGCGGACAAGAGGTCCTTGGCGAATACCAGCGTGCGGCCGGAATCCAGCACGTCGTCGACGATCAGCACGTTGCGGCCGTCGACGTCGAGATCGAGGTCGCGCAGGATCTCCACCGCGCCCGAGGATCGCATGTTCTTGCGGTAGCTCGACAGCGTGACGAAATCGACCTCCGGCTCGACTCCCGCCTCGTGCAGCGCCCGGATCAGATCGGCGGCGAAGACGAAGCTGCCCTTGAGGATGGGCACCACCAGCAACCGGTCGAGCCCGGCGGCTGCGATCTGCTGCGCCAGGGCCGTCACCCGCTGCCTGATCTCGTCGGCTGGAAAGATCACCTCGACCCGTTGTTGAGACACATCCGCCTCGCTCATGCGTTGCCATTCCTCTCGAAACTAACCTAGATCATGGCCGCCCTGCGACCGGTAAAACCGCAGAACGCGAGACGGCCGCTGTCTCGCGCTGTGATGTGCGACGATAAGTTGTGCACATGACGCCGCCATAATCCTCCAGGATTGATCCTGTCCGCCTGTTCAGCATATAGGCAACCCATGCAATCGAAGCGAGGCGCAGGGAAACCGTGATCAGGCTGTCGCACGTCGGGCTCAGGTATGGCCGCGGCCAGGAGGTGCTGACCGACCTGGATTTCCACCTGCGCCCGGGCTCCTTCCACTTCCTGACGGGGCCTTCGGGCGCGGGCAAGTCCTCGCTGCTGCGGCTGCTGTTCATGTCGATCCATCCGACGCGCGGGCAGCTCGAGCTGTTCGGCCAGGACGTCAGCCGCGTCTCGGCCGCGCGTCGCGCCCAGTACCGCCGCCGCATCGGCATCGTGTTCCAGGACTTCCGGCTGCTCGATCATCTGACCACCTGGGAGAACGTGGCGCTGCCATTGCGCGTGGTCGGCAAGAAATTGAACGACTACCGCGAGGACGTGACCGACCTGTTGCAATGGGTCGGCCTCGGCGACCGCATGCACGCCTACCCCTCCGTGCTGTCGGGCGGCGAGAAGCAGCGTGCCGCCATCGCGCGGGCCGTGATCGGCAAGCCCGAGCTGCTGCTCGCCGACGAGCCGACCGGCAACGTCGACCCGCAGATGGGCCGCCGCCTGCTGCGGCTGTTCGTCGAGCTCAACCGCCTCGGCACCTCCGTCGTCATCGCCACCCACGATCATCAACTCATGCGGCAGTTCAAGGCGCCGCGGCTGGAGCTTCACGACGGCCATGTCCGGATCGTCTGACAGACCGCGATGGCCGGCCCACGGGCTGCCGCCGCTGCCCCAGGTGCCGCAGCCGACGCAGGCGCCGCACCAGCCGCAGTATGCCCAGCAGGCGGCGGCCTATGATCCCTACGACGACGTCAGGACCGGTCCGCCGCCGCTGGAGAGCGTGCCACCGCGGCCGATCGAGCATGTCACCCAGCCGCCGCCGCGCCCCCGCCTGCAGGTGCCCGACCCCGGCGAGGACATGGTGGCGCCAGCCCGCGACCGCCGCCAGGAGCGGGCGCAGGCGGCCGGCGCGCCGATCGTGCCGGCGGGCTCGGTCACCGGTCGCTCGCTGACGCTCGTGGTCTCGATCATGTGCTTCCTCGCCTGCCTCACCGCCGGCGCCGTCTACATGATCAACCAGTCGGCCAGCGCCTGGATGCGCGACATCGCCAGCGAGGTCACAGTCCAGGTCGAGCCGCGCGACAAGGTCGACACCGACAAGCTCGTCCGCGACGTGACGACGTTCCTCGGCCGCTATCCCGGCATCCGTACCGTGCTGCCGATCAGCATCGAGCAGTCGACGGCGCTCCTGGAGCCCTGGCTCGGCAAGTCCGACGCCTTGCAGAGCCTGCCGGTGCCCCGCCTGATCGCGCTCGAGGTGGAGCGGGCCTCGCCGCCCGACATCGACGCCCTGCGCGACGCGATCTCCAAGCAATTCAAGGGCGTGTCACTCGACGACCATCGCCAGTGGCAAAAACAGATCCGCACCGTGACGCGCTCGTTCGCACTCGGCGGGCTCGCCATCCTGCTGCTGGTCGCCGCCGCCACCACCGCCATCATCGTCTCGGCGACGCGCAGCTCGATGGCGTCGAACCGCGACATCGTCGAAGTGCTGCATTTCGTCGGCGCCACCGACCGCTTCATCGCGCGCGAGTTCGAGAAGCATTTCCTGTCGCTCGGCATCCGCGCCGGCCTCGTCGGCGCGTTGTCGGCGATGCTGGTGTTCCTGGTCATGCCGACGGTGATGGAGCTGCTCGGCGGCGGCAGCATCACGCTCGCCGAGGTGCGCCGGCTTGTCGGGACGGGTGCGCTCGACGGCATCGGCTACGCCATGCTCGGCCTCGTCGTCGCGGTGATCGCGGCGTTGTGCATGCTGACCTCGCGGTTCGGCGTGTTTCGCATTCTGAACAGTCGGCACTGATCGCACCGGCACGCGGGATGCGGCCGAGTGGCGCCGCAGTCATCAAATTCGCGCAAATCAGCTATTCTCTTTCGCTGACAGTGATCGTCGCCGCCCAATGGGGAAACGCGAGCATGAGGCAGAGGCCTCGGCCATGAGCAGGCTCGACAAGGTAAACTCCTGGCTGATGCCCGGCGTGACGGTGGTGCTCGCCGTGACGTTCGTGACGGGTTTCCTGTCGTTCGCATCCATGGCGACGCGCGATCCCGCCCAGGCGCACGCGCCGGCCGACGCCATCGTCGTGCTGACCGGCAGCGGCGCCAGGCTCGGGGAGGCCGGCCGTCTGATGCGTGCGGGCTTCGGCCGCCGCCTGCTCGTCTCCGGCGTCAATCCCAAGGTCCATCGTGAGGATCTGGAGCGCCTGACCGGCCTCGATGGGCCGACTTTGCGCTGCTGCGTCGATGTCGGTTATGCCGCCCTCGACACCATCGGCAATGCCGGCGAGGCGCGAGGATGGGCGCGACGGCACGGCTTCCGCCGCCTGATCGTGGTGACGGCGGCGTATCATATGCCCCGCAGCCTGGCGGAGCTTACGCACGCGATGCCCGACGTCGAGTTGACGCCGCATGCGGTGCTGCCGCGCGATCACGCCGCGGTGTCGTGGTGGAGCGATCCCGGCCGCGTGCGGCTGCTCGCCAGCGAGTACGTCAAATACCTGTCGGCCTCCGCGCGCCTGGCGGCCGAGCGTTGGATCGGTGTGGACGACGGCGCGCGTCTGGTGGACAACGACGGCTCCGGCAAGTTCGCCCACAGCCAATGACCCGCACCCCATGATCCGCGCGCTCCTGTTCACCTTGGTGTTCTACGTCAACACGGCGTTGTTCCTGATCCTCGGCAGTCCGCTGCTGCTCGCGCCCCGCACGTGGGCGATGGCCGGCTTGAAAGCGCATGCCCGCGCTTCCCTGTTCTGGCAGCGGCTGATCGTCGGCACGCGCATGGAGGTGCGCGGGATTGAAAACCTGCCTGCCGGCGCCTGCCTCGTCGCGGCGAAGCATCAGTCGGCCTGGGACACGTTCGCGCTGGTGCCGTTGTTCGCCGACCCGGCGATCGTGATGAAGGCCGAGCTGGGACTGATCCCGTTCTACGGCTGGTTCAGCCACAAGTTCCGCCACGTCCTCGTCCGCCGCGACCGGGGGCCGGCAGCTCTTCGCCAACTGATCCGCGACGCCAAGGATCGCGCCGCCGAGGGCCGGCAGGTGCTGATCTTCCCGGAGGGTACGCGGCGGGTTCCCGGCGCACCGCCCGACTACAAGCCGGGCGTCGTCGCGCTGTACGAAGGATTGCAGGTGCCGTGCGTGCCGGTGGCGCTCAACTCGGGGCTGTTCTGGCCGCGTCGCAGCCTGGAAAGGCGTCCCGGCACGATCGTCGTGGAGTTTCTCGAGCCGATCCCGTCCGATCAAAACCGAAAGCAATTCAAGATCTTGCTGGAGAAGACGATTGAAGACGCGACACTGCGTCTGCTCGAGGAGGCGCTGAGCCGGGACCCGACGTTGCCGCGGCCGGAGCGCTGCAAAGAACACAAATCGAACAAAGATGGAACAATTACTTGACGTGAGGCTCGGCGGCGCTTAGGTTCAAGGGCAGCAGCACCCTGGAGCCGCGTAGCGAGTTCTGCGTCAATGGCCAGCGAACCTTCCTTCACGGCGCCCATCGCCGAGCGCATCTGGGATCTCAAGTATCGCTTGAGGGATCCTGGTGGCGCGCCCCGCGACGTCACCATCGAGGACACGTTCCGTCGTGTCGCGGAAGCGGCGGCCAGCGTCGAGCGTGGCGGCAAGCGCAAGCGCGCGGCGTGGGCCGGGCGCTTCCACGACGCGATGTCGGACTTCGGCTTCCTGCCGGCCGGCCGCATTCTCGCGGGCGCCGGCGCGGGCCGTTCTGTGACCCTGTTCAACTGCTTCGTCATGGGGCGGATCGAGGACGATCTCACCGCCATCTTCGACGGCGTCAAGCAGGCCGCCCTCACCATGCAGCAGGGTGGCGGCGTCGGCATGGACTTCTCGACGCTCAGGCCCAGGGGCGCGCTGGTGAAGAGCATCGGCGCCGATGCGTCGGGTCCGGTCAGCTTCATGGACGTGTGGGACGCGATGTGCCGCACCATCATGTCCGCCGGCGCACGGCGCGGCGCGATGATGGCATGCCTGCGCTGCGATCATCCGGACATCGAGGCGTTCATCGACGTCAAGGGCGATCCGGCCCGGCTGCGCAATTTCAACCTGTCGGTGCTGGTCACGGACGCCTTCATGGAGGCGGTACGCGCCGATCAGTCCTGGGCGCTCGTGTTCGAAGGCAAGGTTTGGCGGACGTTGCCGGCGCGCGAGCTGTGGGACCGCATCATGCGGGCGACCTATGCCTACGCCGAGCCGGGCGTGATCTTCATCGACCGCATCAACGCCCGCAACAACCTCGCCTACTGCGAGTCGATCGCCGCGACCAATCCGTGCGGGGAGCAGCCGCTGCCGCCATACGGCGCCTGCCTGCTCGGCTCGATCAATCTCGCGCGCCTGATCGAGGATCCCTTCGGCCGTGCGGCCGGGCTTCCCGTGCCGGCGCTGGAGCAGCGCGTGCGCATCGCCGTGCGGCTGCTGGACAATATCATCGACATATCGAACTATCCGCTGCCGGCGCAGAAGGCCGAGGCCCTGGCCAAGCGGCGGATCGGCCTGGGCGTCACCGGTCTCGCCGACGCGCTGGCCATGTGCGGCGCCCGCTACGGCAGTCCGCACTCGCTGGACCTCGCCGAGCGCTGGATGGCGGCGGTCCAGCGGGCTGCCTACCTCGCGAGCGCCGAGATCGCGGCCGAGAAGGGCAGCTTCCCGCTGTTCGATGCCGAGGCGTTCCTGGCCCGCCCCAACGTCGCGGCGCTGCCCGAGGATGTGCACGCCGCCATCCGCCGGCACGGGATCCGCAACGGATGCCTGACCTCGATCGCGCCGACCGGTACCATCTCGCTGCTGGCCGGCAACGTCTCGAGCGGGATCGAGCCGGTGTTCGACCACGTCTATCACCGGCGCGTGCTCGCAGCTTCGGGCGCCAGCACCGAGGAGACGGTGGAGGACTATGCGCACACGCTCTTCCGGCGCCTTTCTGGCGGAGAGGTTCCCCTGTCCGAGGCTTTCGTGACGGCGCGCGAGCTGACGCCGCGGGAGCACCTCGAGATGCAGGCAGCGCTCCAGCGGCATGTCGACAGCTCGATCTCGAAGACCATCAATTGTCCTGCCGGCATCGATTTCGAGGCATTCAAGTCGGTCTACGCCGATGCCTACGCGCTGGGCCTCAAGGGCTGCACGACCTACCGGCCGAACGCCGTGACGGGCGCCGTGCTGACCTCGGCGGCAGCGGTGGCGCCGCCATCGACGTCGCTGACACCGTCGACGACCGTCGGTTCGACAGCTGCGGATGCTCCCGAGCCGCACGAGCCTGCGCACGTCATCGCGATGCCCGTGGCTCATGACCAGACGTCCGCCCGCGCCGGTGTCGTCTACATGTCGAAGCCGCTGGAGCGCGATACCGCGCTCGCCGGCTATACCTACAAGTTGAAGTGGCCCGGCAGCGATCACGCCCTCTACGTCACCATCAACGACATCGAGCGCGACGGCCGCCGCCGCCCGTTCGAGATCTTCATCAACACCAAGAACCTCGAGCACTACGCCTGGACGGTGGCACTGACGCGGATGATCAGCGCCGTGTTCCGTCGGGGTGGCGACGTCTCGTTCGTGGTGGAGGAATTGAAGGCGGTGTTCGATCCGCAGGGCGGAACCTGGATGGACGGCCGCTATGTGCCGAGCCTGCTGGCAGCGATCGGCGAGGTGATCGAGGCACACATGATCCGCACCGGCTTCCTGTCGGGCCCAGACGCGGTGACGCGCGCCGATCCGGCCTGGCTGGAGGCGCAGCCGGCCGCGGGAGGCGGCGATCCCGCCCGGTCCGGCGCCGGCGAGTCCGCCCAGCCTCGCCCGCAGCGGACTGGCGCCGGCGGTGGCACCGGTTCACCGCGCCCGGCGCACTTCTGTCCGCGCTGCAGTTCGTCCGACTACGTGAGGGAAGAGGGCTGCTGGGTGTGCCACACCTGCGGTTTCTCGCGATGCGGATGATCGCCGCCCGTCCTCGCGCCCTATTCCCCGCCAGCAACCGCTGCTGCCGTGATGGCGACCGCAGCGTGCGGCTCGCCATCGGCGGCGGCGCCTGCGAGCGGCTCCGGCGACCGCGCCGCGAGCGGAGGAAACTGCTCTGGCGTCAGCGTCTCTTTCTGCAACAGCAACCGCGTTCCCGTGTCGAGGTCCGGTCGCCGAGCGGTCAGCACCTCCTTGGCCAGCGCGTAGGCCCGATCGACCAGCCGGCGGATGGCGATGTCGATCTCGCGCGCGGTGTCCTCGCTGTAGCTTTTGGCACCGGTCGTCACCGGCGTGTCGCCGAGGAAGACGTTGCGGCTCTGCTCATAGACCACCTGGCCGAGGCCCGGCACCATGCCGAAGCGCGTCACCATCTGGCGCGCGATCTCCGTCGTCCGATCGAGGTCGTCGGCGGCGCCCGTCGAGATCTCGCCGAACACGATGTCCTCGGCGGCGCGCCCGCCCATCAGCACCGCCATGCGGTTCTCGAGGTCGGAGGACGAGATCAGGAAGCGGTCCTCCGTCGGCCGCTGCAGCGTGTAGCCGAGCGCGCCGATGCCGCGTGGAATGATCGAGATCTTGTGCACCGGATCGGTGCCCGGCAGTGCCGAGGCGACCAGGGCATGGCCCATCTCGTGGCAGGCGACGCGCTCGCGATCCTTCGGATTGAGCAGCCGCGACCGCTTCTCGATGCCGGCCACCAGCCGCTCGACGGCCACCGTGAAATCTTCCATCGCCACGTTTTGGCCGCCGCGCCGCGTCGCCGTCAGCGCCGCCTCGTTGACGAGGTTGGCGAGATCGGCGCCGGTGAAGCCCGGCGTCAGGCTGGCCACCTCGGCGACGTCCACGTCGGGCGAGAGCTTCACTTTGCGCATGTGCACCCGCAGGATCGCGATCCGGCCGGACTTCTCGGGCCGGTCGACCACCACCTGCTTGTCGAAGCGGCCAGCACGCGTCAGCGCGGGGTCGAGAACCTCCGGCCGGTTGGTGGCGGCGAGCAGCACGATACCCTCGCGCGGGTCGAAGCCGTCGAGTTCGGCGAGCAACTGGTTCAGCGTCTGCTCTTTCTCGTCGTAGCCTCCGCCCGTGACCGCGCCCGCGCGCGTCCGCCCCAGGCTGTCGAGCTCGTCGATGAAGATGATGCAGGGCTTGGTCTTACGCGCCTGCTCGAAAAGGTCACGCACGCGTGCCGCGCCGACGCCGACGAACATCTCGACGAACTCCGACCCGGAGATGAAGAAGAAGGGGACCCCGGCCTCGCCGGCGACGGCCTTGGCGAGCAGCGTCTTGCCGGTGCCGGGTGGTCCGACAAGCAGGATACCCTTCGGGATGCGCGCGCCGAGGCGGCCATACTGCTCCTGGTTCTTGAGGAAATCGACCACTTCTTTCAGCTCGGCCTTGGCCTCGTCGACACCGGCGACGTCGGCGAAGGTGACGCCGGTGTCCGTTTGGACGACCACCTTGGCGCGACTCTTGCCGACGTTCATCAGCCCACCGAAGCCCTGCTTCTCCGCGTACTTGCGGAAAAACCATTGCCAGATCGCGAAGAACACCAGCACCGGCAGAACCCAGGACAGAATCGTCGGAATGACGGTGCTGTCGGTGCCGCCGCGGAACTTCACGTTGTTGCGGGAGAGGTCGGCGGCGATGTCCTCGTTGACGCGCTGGGTGACGAACAGGTCGCGCTTCTCGCCGGAGTCCTTCTTGAACTGGCCTTCGATGCGATTGTCGTAGACCACGACCTCCTGCACCTTGCCGTCCTTCATCAGCCGGAGGAACTCGCTGTAGGGGACGCGCTCGATGAACGTCGCGCTCCACCACCATTGAAACAACAGCAATGCGCCGAACGCGGCGAATGCGTACCAGAGGTTGAGCTGGTCCTTCTTTTCCATTGTCCGCGCCCTCGGATCTCATCTGCACGACTGCTCCAAAGTGGGCGATGGCGCGGAGATCGGCAAGGCTACCGACTCGAGCGCAAGTCCGGTGACGGAGGAAAGCCGCTCGTGTCTGGCCCACGTCGATCGCGGCCTCATGCGCCTGTGAATCGTGGGGACAAGTGCGCCGCAGGACTCGACGCTGCTCTACCGCAATTCAAAACTCGCCCCCCGAGCACGGCCCGCGAGGCGGCCTTGCTGCGATCGATGGGGAGAGCCCGTGGAAGACATCAAGTATGTGCTGACGCGCATCGAAGCGGGGGATCGCGTCGTGTTCGGTCGCGACGGCTATGGCCAGCAGTGGGTGGAGCTGTGGCGTGGCCGCCTGTTCGAGCGCCGCTCCAGGGTCGATTGCTCGCCCCGCGAGATCGTCCGCATCAAGCGCGAGCTGCTGGCCAAGCACTGACGGACCGCCTGCGGGGGGCGGGAATCTTCGCGGCGCCCCCCCGCACGAGCCGGCAGCACCACGGCAATTCGCAGTCTCACCGCATTTCGCGTCGCAGCGGCGACCGGCTCTCCCGCCTACTCCCCGGTCTTTTCGATCTCCGCATAGATTTGCCGCGCGATCCTAAAGCACTCCACGCCCGCCGGTGCGCCGCAGTAGACGGTTATCTGATGCAGGATGGCCTGCATCTCGTCCTTGGTGACGCCGTTGCGAATGGCGCCGCGGAAATGCAGCTCCCATTCGTGCATGCGGTTGAGGCCGGCCAGCATGCCCAGGTTGACGAGCGAGTGCTCGCGCTTCGACAGCCGCTCGTCGCCCCAGATCCCGCCCCAGGCGTACTCGGTGATCAGGTCCTGGAACGGCCGGTTGAAGGCGTCGGCGGAGGCGTAGCTGCTCTCGACGTACTCGGTGCCCAGGACTTCCTTGCGCTTGGCGAGGCCGCGCTCCCAGAGCTTCTTGTCCATTCGTTCCTCCCGGTCTGCTGGCGTGCCGCCGCAGTCTTCACCGATGATAGGCCGCGCCGCGGTGGTGGCTCAAGCCGATCTGCCTCGACTGGCTCCATCAGGCCGCGCAGCCGGTCCTTCGCCGCCTTCGGAGGCGGCCATGCGGCGGATCTGGGCTCCGATCAGGGGATTTCCAGCGACGAGACGGGCCAGATCCTCACGGTAGAGCTTGAGCAGGCGCGCCCGCGACGTCGTGACGAAGGCCGCCGCATGGCGGTCGTGGCCGAGCGTTGCCGCCACGCCGAACACGTCGCCCGCCGCGTACCGCTCTTCGCCAGACCGGCCGCGCATGGTCACCGCGCCGGACGCGACGAAGTAGATCGCCTCGCCGGGGCTGCCTTCGGCGATCACCTCGACATTCGGCGGCAAGTTGTTAGCGTGCAGCAACGGCATGATCTCGGCCACCTGCGCGGCTTCGAGGTCGGCAAGCATCGGGATGCGCGACATCAGCGACCAGGTCACGACGAAATCACGTCTGCCGACCTCCTGCGCAAAGCCCGACGAGATGATGGCGACCGGCAGCGCGAGAATGCAGATGCCGCAGATCATCACCACGCCGCCGAACATCTTGCCGAGCCCTGTGAGGGGCGTGACGTCGCCGTAGCCGACGGTGGTCAAGGTCGCGATCGCCCACCAGGCGGACTCGGGCACGCTGCCGAACTTGTCGGGCTGCGCCGCGCCCTCAAGATAGTAGATTCCGGTCGAGGCGAACAGCACTGCGGCGAGCAGCAGCAGCCCGGCGCCGGCCAGCGTCCGCCGCTCACTGTAGAGGACGCGCGCGAGCGTGTGCAGCGCCGGCGAGTAGCGCGAGAGCTTGAAGAATCGCAGCAGCCGGAGAACGCGCAGGACCCTCAGGTCGAACGGCAGCAGGAAGCTCAGATAGAATGGCAGGATGGCGAGCAGATCGATCAGCAACGCGGGGCGGCCGGCGAGGTGCAGACGGGCCCGCCAGGGCGTCTGCCGCTTCAGGTACGGCATCTCCACAGCGGTCCAAAGCCGCAAACCGTACTCGAGCGTGAAGAGGCCGACGGAGAGCACCTCGAAGGCCTCCAGCCAGCCGCCATGGACGCGCTCTATCGCCGGCACCGTGCCCGCGATGAATGCCGCGATATTGAGCACGATGAGCGTGACGATGGTCAGGTCGAACAGGCGCGAGCGACGGTCGTCCGGCTCGGTACCTTCGATGACCTGGAAGGTGAGGCGGCGCAATGCATGTCGCTCGATGTCGGTGTCGGGTGGCATTCGCGCTGTCGGTCCCTCGCAGTCATCCGTGGCCGGCGACACCGCAGAGTAGTCGGAACGGTGCGAAGGTGCCAGGGTATGCGCGCGCGCCGATCGGGCTCTGGCTCAAAGGCGCGCCAAGCTTTGCGGAACTGTCCCACGGGACCGTCTCGCAAGATCGCATCGCAGGATCAGGGACGAGGTGGACGTGGCCGCTCTCACCGTTGTGCAGGCGCCCGACCGCATGGTGTCGCTCCCCGGTGGCGCGCGCCTCGCCGTCGCGGAGTATGGCGATCCCGCGGGCGTGCCGGTGCTCGCCTTTCATGGTGCGCCGGCGACGCGACTGATGTTCGGCATGGCCGACGCGGCGGCGTCGCGGCTGGGTCTGCGGCTGATCGCGCCGGACAGGCCGGGCTGCGGACTGAGCCCGATGACCGCGATGCCGCGAACGCTGACGGGTCATGCGGCCGACATGGTTGCGTTGGCGGATCATCTCGGCATCGCCCGGATCGGGCTGATCGGAATCTCCGGCGGCGGTCCATATGCGGCGGCGACGGCGGCACGGCTCGGGAAACGGGCGATGGGGCTGGCGTTGGTCAGCCCGGTCGGGCCTCTCGCCGACGGTGCCGACGTCATCGCCATGACGCATCTGCAGCGCCGCTTGTTTCTCGACCTGCCGCGACATCGCAGCCTGTGTCGCGCCGGCGCGGGGCTGGCCTCGCTGCTGTTTCATGCTGCGCCGGGGGCGGCGGCCCGGCTGTTCGCACGGCTGTTGGGGGGCGCGGACAAGGGGGTCCTGATGCGTCCTGCGGCGCGCGACCTCGTCGTCGCCATGACGCGGGATGCACTGCGGCAAGGCGTGCTTGGGCCGCTGGTGGATCTCGAGATCTATGGCTCGCCCTGGGGCTTCGATCCAGGTGCGATCACCGCGCCGGCGATCGTCTGGCAGGGCACCGAGGACATCGTCGTGCCGGCGGCCGGCGCCTATCGGCTGGCCGGTCTCATCGAGGGATGCCGGTTGATCAAATTGGCGGGTGCCGGTCATTTCTGGGTGCTGGAGCACGTGGAGGACGTGCTCCGAGACCTCTGCGGCCTGATGCGCGAAGTCCCCCGGTAAGGCTGGCCTGTCGACTGCGCGGCCCTTCAGGTCGCGTCGACGGGGGCAGGGACCGGGGCCGGCGGGCTGGTGGTGATCGAGAAGCCGGAGATGCCACTGGCGCGCAACGCTTCCAGGATCGCGAGCCGCAGCTCGGATTGGGTCGCAAGCCCCCGGTAGACGTTCGAGACGTGAACGCGCAGCGAGAAATCGAGCGCATCCTTGGAAATATTGTCGAGCGTCGCCAGCGGGTCGGGCGTCGACATGACGAGGTTGTGCTGCTTGGCGCAGTCGGTCAGGAGCGCCATCACC
>CAMDBL010000022.1 GCA_945889015.1 Devosia equisanguinis | reverse complement strand
AGCAATGCGGCAACACTGGTGACGAGCGGCCACGACATGGGCCTACAAAACTTGGAAAGCAGCACGGACACGAACTCCCATCCTGTCCAACCCCTGCGGGCCGGCACTAGATGCATCACTGTTCCGGCGCACCCTGCGCGATACGGATGGGCGTTCCGATTGACTACGCAACTCCAAGTAAACAACAAAACGCGATGGCCGTTGACCTGTCGGCACCGGCCAGATAGTCCCACGCGACGGTTAAGAATATTCTATCGGGTGTGCCGTCGTGGGAGTGAGCATGCTCGCTCGGGCCGCGTGGTGTCGGGAAGGTGAACGTGAGGCGCTCGGCGATCATCGATATCATCGGGCGGGCTTGCCGCCTCCCAGGCGCACCGGATGTGCAGGCGCTATGGCGTGTGCTCGAGGAGAAACGCTGCACCGTCAGCGAGATCGGCGACGATCGCTGGGTCAAGGCGCGCTTCTACAATCCCCGCCGTGGCGAGCGCGGCAAATCCTATACGTTCGCCGCCGGTGTGCTCGACGACGTCTGGGGCTTCGACCCCGGCGTGTTCGGGCTCTCGCCGCGTGAGGCCGAGAACATGGACCCGCAGCAGCGCATCCTGCTGCAGGTGGTCTGGGAGTCGCTCGAGGATGCCGGCGTCGCGCCGTCCGCGCTCGCAGGCCAGAACGTCGGTGTCTACGTCGGCGTGTCGAGCCCCGACACCGCCACGCGCCGCGCCAACGACGTCGGCTCCGCCGATGCCTACACGATGACCGGCAGCACGCTGTCGCTGGTAGCGAACAGGCTGTCGTACGTGTTCGACTGGCACGGCCCCTCGTTCAGCGTCGATACGGCCTGCTCGTCCTCACTCGTCGCCTTTTCCCAAGCGCTCGACGCCTTGCAGGCCGGGCACATCGACACCGCCGTCGTCGCCGGCGTCAACATGTTGTTGAGCCCGTTCCCTTTCCTCGGTTTCGCCGCTGCGCGGATGCTGGCGCCCGACGGGCGCTGCCGGCCGTTCGACGCCGACGGCCAGGGCTACGTGCGGGCCGAGGGGGCGGTGGCGCTCGTGCTGCACCGCCGGGACGCGGCCCCCATCGGCGCTGGCCGCCGCTACGCCGAAGCCGTCGCCGCCGCCGTGAACTCGGATGGACGCACCTCCGGCGTCAGCCTGCCGTCGGCCGAGGCGCAGGCGGCTCTGCTGCGCACGCTCTATGCCCGCGCCGGAGTCGATCCCGAGACGCTGGCCTTCGTCGAGGCGCACGGCACGGGCACCCGGGTCGGTGATCCGGCCGAGGCCGAGGCGATCGGCACCGTGCTCGGCAAGTCACGCCGCCGTCCGCTTCCGATCGGCTCGATCAAATCCAACATCGGCCATCTCGAGCCGGCCGCCGGGCTCGCCGGCGTCATGAAGGCGCTGCTGGCACTGGAGCACGGCGAGCTTCCCGCATCGCTGCATTTCCGCACGCCGAACCCCGCGATCGCGTTCCGCGACCTCAACATCGCGGTCGCCGGCCAGCCCGTCGGGCTCGAGATCGCACCTGGAGTGACCACCGCCGGCGTCAGCGCCTTCGGCTTCGGCGGCACCAACGCGCACGTCATCCTGCGCGCCGTTCCTGCAGAAATGCGTGTCCAGGAGGGCATCCGCACGCCGGCCGCCGTTCCTGCCGCACGGCGCAAGCTTCACGTCGTCGAGGAAGCACCGGCGGGTGCCGGCGTGCTGATGCTTTCGGCGCAGTGCCGCGAGGGATTGGCCGCGAGCGCGGAGGCCGCACGTCACCTGATCGCCGCGGAGGACGCCGATGCGGCGCTGGCGCCGATCGCGGCGGCTTATGCCGCCGAGCGCGAGCAGCTGCCCGAGCGGGTGGTCGTGCTGGCCAAGGCACGAGACGAAGCCCTGGCCGCGCTCGAAGCCTTCACCGCCGGGCGCGAGAGCCCCGCCGTCATTACCGGTCGCGCCGTCGGCCGCGGTGCGCCGGTCGCGTTCGTCTACACCGGCAACGGATCGCAATGGGCTGGCATGGGCCGGCTCGCCTACGAGACCAACGCTCTGTTCCGGGATCGCTTCGACGTGCTTTCCAGCCGCTTTGGAGAGCCCGCCGGCTGGTCGCTGAAGGATGCGCTGTACGCCGAGGATCTCGCCGGGCGACTCGGTTTTGCGAGCACCGCCCAGCCGCTGCTGTTCGCCGTACAGGCGGCACTGACCGACGCGCTGGTGGCGCTCGGGCTCGAGCCGGCCGTCGTCGTCGGGCATAGTGTCGGCGAGATTGCGGCCGCCTACGCCTGCGGTGCGCTCGATGAGTCCGCCGCGCTGCGTGTCATCGCCGCGCGCAGCTCGAGCCAGGAGCTCGCCCGCGGCAGTGGCACGATGGCGGCGCTGGCGATGCCGGAAGCCGAGGCGCGTGCGCTGATCGCCGACTGCGACGCCAAGGGGCGCGAGACCGGTGTCGAGATCGGAGCCATCAACAGCCCGCGCAGCGTGACGCTGTCGGGGCCGGTCGCCGGAATCGAGGCGTGCGCATCGCTGGCGGCGGAGCGTGGGGCGCGGGTCAAGGTGCTGGACCTCGCCTATCCCTTCCATCCCGCGCTGGTCGATGTCGCCCGCCAGCCACTGCTCGACGAGCTGCAGGACGTCGACGCCCGCGCCGCGCGTATTCCGTTCGTCTCCACCGTCACTGGAACGGTTCTCGCCGGCGATGCGCTCGATGCGGACTATTGGTGGCGCAATGTCCGCTCTCCCGTCCGCTTCGGCGACGGTATCGGTTGTGCGGCGGCGCTCGGAGCCCGCGTCTTCGTCGAGATCTCGCCGCGCGCGATCCTGCAGGGCTATCTGGCCGAAAGTCTCGGCGATCTGATGGCGCAATCGGCGCTGGTGGCGAGCCTGGGCCCCAAGGACGATCTTGCATCCGATCCGGTGCGCGCGACGCTCGCACGCGGCCTGGTCCGGGGCGCGCGCGTCGATGCGGATCGGACGTTCGGACGCGAGCGAGCGGACGTACGCCTGCCGCTCTATCCCTGGCAGAACAAGCCCTACGATCTGACGCCCAGCCCGGAGGCCGCGGCGCTGATGTTGAGCACGGCCGACCGCCACCGCTATCTCGGCTGGCGCGAGCGGGCCGGCGAGCCGCAGTGGTTTTGCCATTTCGATACCGACCTGATGCCTGAACTCGGCGATCATCGGATCGGCGGGCTGGTCTATGTGCCGGGCGCCGTGATGGCCGAAATGGCGATCGCGGCCGCGCAGGCATGGCTCGGTGACGAGCCCGCCGAGGTCTACGACTTCGATATTCTGGCACCGTTGGTGCTGGCCGCCGACCACATGCGCGAAGTCCGCACCGCGATCGAGCCCGGCAGCCGCAGCCTGCAGATCGCCAGCCGCCGCCGCATGTCGGACGAGGCTTGGCAAGTTCACGTCGAGGCGCGGATCGGTCCGTTGGCGGATATCGAGGCCTGGACCGGAGTGATGGACAGTGACGCGGGCGCGGATGTCCCGGCGGCCGGCTTCGACCCCGCCGGCTTCTACGCCCTGGCGCGCAGTCTCGGTCTCGACTACGGGCCGAATTTTCGCCGTCTCGGCTCGATCGAGACGACTGCGGACGATGGTCTCGTCGCCGGTATTCTTCCCCAGAGTGGCAACGCCGGTGGCTTGAACCATGACTACAGGCTCGATCCAATCGCGCTCGATGTCGCGTTTCACGGACTGCTCTACAAGCTGCTCGGCAGTGGCGACGGCCACCGCGGGGCGGCTTACGTGCCGATCCGGTTCGGCCGCATCGTCGCCTTTGCACCGGCCCGCAAGGTGCATGCGGCCCGCCTGAAGCTGACGCGGCTCGGCATCACCACGGCGCGCTGCGACGTGCTGTTGCTCGATTCGCATGGAGCGCCCGTCGCTGTGGTCCAGGATGCGCGGTTCAAGGCTGCGACGTTCGTGCGCAATCGGCCGCTTTCTGAAATCGCGGTTCGTCTGGTCGGCGAGACGGCGCCGCTGGCCGGCGTGACGCCGACGCTAGATCTTCCTGCGACGGATGAAATTGCCGCGGCCGCTGACGGTGTCGCGTCGATGGATACGGCGACCGCCAGCGACGAGGCTCGCCTGCTGCTCGAGGCCGCCGCGCGCCGCGTCGCCATCGATATCGTGACGCCACTCGTCGCGGCAGGCCGCATCGAGCCCCGGACGCTGCTCCACGCCGGCCGCGTCTCGCCGTCGATGCTGGTGTCGCTGGAAGGGCTGCTCGGCGCGCTGGAGGCGGCTGGGCTTGCCGTGAGTGGCGGTGGGGAATGGACGCTCGATGAAGGCTGCAGCGCATTGCCGCCGCTCGATGCCATCATCCAGACGGTGATCGCGGACCACCCGCAATGGTGGCCGGACTGCGCGCTGCTGGCGGAGGCGGCGGCGGCCTGGCCGTCGAAGCTCGCCGGTGGCCCGGTGGACGGGCGCGCCCTGCCGTACTCCGCGGGCGTGCAGGAGGCGTTCGCGGTCGCGACGCCACGCGTGCGCGACGCGGCCGATCGCGTGCGGACGCTGACGACGGATGTGCTCGAACAGATTGCGAGGACCGCGGCCGGTCAGGCACGTCCGGCGCGTGTGCTGGAGATCGGTGCAGCGGGGGGTGCGCTGACCGTCCTACTGGCGCGCGCTCTCGCGCGGTGCGGCGGCGAGTTGGTCGCTATCGACGACGATCCCCGCGCCGTGGAGAAGCTGCGCAGCCAGCTCGCCGGCACGGCTCACGCGCGTGTGCTCGAGCCGAAAGCGCTGGCCGAGGTCATGCACGGCGGGTTCGATCTCGTGGTGTCGGCCGGTGGTCTGCACCGGATCTCCGATCTCGACGCGGTGCTGGCGATGACGCGCAACGCCGCGACCGGCGACGCCCTCGTGATCGCGGCCGTGACGCCGCCGGATACGTTTCACGACGTGGTGCTGGGCCTCGATCCCGGCTGGTTCACGCCAGGCTCGCCCGGCGCGCTGCCCGTGGGACGCCTGCTGTCGGTCCCGGCTGCGCGCCGTAGACTGACATCTGCTGGCTTCGACGTCGTCGGGACCAGCTCCGACGATGTGAGCCTGCTGATCGGCCGGCTCGATACGACCGCGAATGGAAAACATCTGCCGGCTGAGAGAAGTGCCGGGCAACGTTTGGTAACGCTTGCGGCGCTTGGCACTGGACCGGACGGACTGACGGCCTCGATCGCGCGTGTGCTCCGCTCCGAAGGTGTGGAGGTTGCCGGTGGCACCGCCGTGCCGCTCGCCAACGGCAAGGTCGACGTCCTGCTCGGCCAGGACGTCGCCGGCGACCTCATGCTGGCTTCGTCCACTGCCGATCCCGCCGCCGATCCGACCAAGCTCCTGCGGGAGCGCCTCGCGGCGCTCACGGCTGTGCTGCACCGCATCGGCGAGCGAACGGCGCGCCTGTGGATCATCACGGCCGGCGCGCTTCGCGATCAAACCGGGGACGGAGACGGTTGCTCCGTCAACGCTGCGATCGCCGCCTTCGCGCGTACCGCCGCCAACGAGATGCCCAAGTTGGACGTTCGGGTCGTCGATCACGCAGCAGGTCTCGACGGGGTCGCCGTCGCGCAGCGGATCGCCCGGCTGATCGCGGCGCCCGGGACCGAGACTGAGATCGTTCTGCGGGCGCAGGGACTGGCCGTGCTCAGGGCCGAGCGTGGCCTTGCCGAGCCTGGACAGCAGCTTGCGGGAGACCCGGCGGATGACGCCGCCCGTCTCGACCTGTCGCGTGATCCGGGGGCGGAGCGTCTGGGCTGGCATCGGGTGCGGCGGCGGGCTCCTGCTGCCGGCGAGGTCGAGATCGAGGTCGTCGCCACCGGGCTCAATTTCCGCGACTGCATGTGGTCGATGGGCCTGCTGCCCGAGGAGGCGCTGGAGGACGGCTTTGCCGGTCCGACGCTGGGCTTCGAATGCTCGGGCCGCATCGTCCGCGTCGGCGCCGGGGTCGAGGATTTCCGCGGGGGCGAGGCCGTCATCGCCTTCGCGCCCGCCGCGTTCGCCTCGCACGTCACGGTCGCGGCCGGCGCCGTCGCGCGCGTGCCTGCCCATATGGACTTGACCGCCGCGGCAACCGTGCCGGTGCCGTTCATCACCGCCTACTATGCGCTGGAGCATCTGGCCCGGCTCGAGGCGGGCGAGAGCGTGCTGATCCACGGCGGCGCCGGCGGCGTCGGTCTCGCTGCGCTTCAGATCGCCAAGTGGCGCGGTGCCGTGGTCTTCGCGACGGCAGGCTCGGAGGACAAACGGCGTCTGCTGACACTGCTCGGCGCGGACCACGTTTTGGACAGCCGCTCGCTCGCCTTCGCCGACGAGGTGATGGCCGCGACCGGCGGTGCTGGCGTCGATGTCGTTCTGAACTCGCTCGCGGGCGAGGCGATGGAGCGCAGTCTTGCGCTCGTGCGTCCGTTCGGCCGCTTCCTGGAACTCGGCAAGCGCGACTTCTACGGAGCAACGAAGATCGGCCTACGTCCCTTCCGCCGCAACGTCAGCTATTACGGCATCGACGCCGACCAGCTTCTCGCGCAGAAGCCGGAGCTGTCGAGCCGCCTGTTCGCGGACTTGACGCGATATCTCGCGGACGGAACCTTCGTGCCGCTCCCTTATCGCCGGTTCGAGGCGAGCGCCGTCGGCGATGCGTTCCGCCTGATGCAGCAATCCGGCCATATCGGCAAGATCGTGGTGACGCCGCCTTCGCCCGAGAAGGTGCCGGCCGAGACGACCGTCCCTGTCTTCACGGCCGACGCCGAGGGTATCCACGTTGTCATCGGTGGTCTGGGTGGCTTTGGTCTGGCGACGGCGCAATGGCTCCTGGACAGCGGCGCCCGACGCCTCGTGCTCGTCGGCCGCACTGGCAAGCCGGCTGCGTCGGACGAGGATCAACTGGCCAGCCTCAGGGCGAGCGGTGCCGAGATCACCGTCGAGGCAGCCGATGCGACGGACGAGGGCCAGCTCTCGGCCCTGTTGCAGCGCGCGCGTGCTCGTGCGCCGATACGCGGCATCATTCATGCAGCGATGGTGCTCGACGACGATTTCATCTCCCGGCTCGATGCTGGACGGATCGGCAAGGTGCTGGCGCCCAAAGTCGCGGCCGCAACCCATCTGGACCGCCTGACCCGTGGCGACGCTCTCCAGTATTTCGTGCTCTACTCGTCCGTCACCGTCCTGATCGGCAATCCGGGACAAGCGGCCTATGTCGCGGCCAACGCCTTCCTGGAGTCGCTCGCCCGCAGGCGACGTGCCGCGGGGCTTGCGGCGCTCGCGGTCGGCTGGGGTGGGATCACCGACACGGGCTATCTCGCCCGCAACGCCGATGTCGGTCGCGCCATCGAGCGGCGGACCGGCACCGGCAGCTTCACCGCGCACGAGGCGCTGGCGCACCTCAGCGAGTTGATCGCGCGGGGTGACGGCGCACCTGCCGCCGTGACGGTGGCGCCGATGTCGTGGGGCGCGGTACGCGAGCAGCTTCCGCTTCTCGGCAAGCCGCTGTTCTCCCGGCTCCTCGCCGGCGAGGCCGCGACAGGGGCCGCGCGCTCCGAGACCATCGATATCGCTGCCGAGATCAGCGGCCTCGACGAGGCAGGCGCGCGCGAAGTCGTGGTCAGGCACCTTGCGGAGGAGGTCGCACGCATCTTCCGCATGCCCGTCGCCGACGTCAGTCCATCGCGCTCGCTCGCGGAACTCGGCATGGATTCGCTGATGGGGCTCGAACTGCGGCTCGCCGTGCAGCAACGGATCGGTGCCGACATTCCGCTGGCGGCGATGAGCGGAAACCAAACGCTGTCGGATATTTCCGCCCGCATCACCGGCTCGTTGCGCAGTGGCGGCGAGGAGCCGCGAGTCACCGCCGTCAATGCCGATCTCGTCCACCAGCACGTCGCGGCCGGCATGGACGCGGACAAGCTGGCGCCGCTGCTGCGCGAAATCGATCGCCGCGACACCACTGCCGGAGCACGATGATGGACCAGCGTCCCGCCCGCCGTTTCGGTCTCGACGCCGCCGGAAAGGCCGCCCTCGTCTCGGGCATCCGAAAGTCCGCTCCATCGGCGCGGGCCGATGCTGCGGGGACGCCAGCGCCTTTCAATCCGGCATTGACGGACTTCCGCACGCTCGCGCTCTACCAGCAGACGCGCACCCAGCGCGGCACCATCGAGGTGCTCGGCATCGGCAATCCGTTCCTGCGCGAGCATGGCGACCGGGCCGGCGCGACCACCGAGATCGGCGGACGCAAGGTCGTCAATTTCTCCTCCTACGACTATCTCGGCCTCAATCAGCATGAGGCCGTCGGCGCCGCCGCGAAGGCCGCGATCGACACCTACGGCACCTCCGTCTCGGCGAGCCGCATCGTCGCTGGCGAGCGACCGATTCACCGTGAGCTCGAGAAGGCGCTCGCCGCCGTCTACGAGGCGGAGGACGCGATCGTCTTCGTCAGTGGGCACGCCACCAACGTCTCGACCATCGGCACGCTGATGGGCCGCAAGGATCTGGTGCTGTACGATGCGCTGAGCCACAACAGCATCGTCGTCGGCGCGGAGTTGTCGGGCGCCACGCGCCGCGCCTTCCCGCACGGCGACTGGAGCGCCCTCGAGAGCATGCTCTCCGACAGCCGGTCGCGCTTCGAGCGGGTGCTGATCGTCGCCGAGGGACTCTACTCGATGGACGGCGATACGCCGGACCTGAAGCGGCTGGTCGAGATCAAGCGGCGCTGGGGGGCGTGGCTGATGGTCGACGAGGCGCACGGTCTCGGCGTGCTGGGCGCGACGGGACGCGGCTCGGCGGAGCAGCAGGGCGTCGAGTTCGCCGACGTCGACATCTGGATGGGGACGCTGTCGAAGTCGCTGGCTGCGTGCGGCGGCTACATCGCCGGCAAAGCCGAGCTGATCGAGATGCTGAAGCATCATGCGGCTGGGTTCGTGTTCAGCGTCGGGCTGTCGGCGCCGCTCGCGGCCGCAGCGGTCACGGCGCTGCGGTTGATGCAGGCCGAGCCTTGGCGCGTGACGCGGCTTCTGGCGAACGGCCGCCGCTTTCTCGAGAAGGCGCAGGCGGCGGGGCTCGACACCGGCCACGGCGAGGGCTACGCGGTGGCGCCGATCCTGATCGGGGATTCTTTGAAGGCCGTGACGTTGTCGGAGCGTCTGCTCGCGCGCGGCTTCAACGTGCTGCCGATCGTGTTTCCCGCGGTGCCGATGCAGAGTGCCCGGCTGCGCTTCTTCATCTCCTCTGAGCATACCGACGAGCAGATCGATTCGGCGGTGGCCGCGACCCGCGAGGAGGTCGATGCGCTCGACCAAGCCGGGTTCAGCCTCGAGAAGCTGCTCGCTGGTTTGCCGCCGGCAAAGGGTTGACCGCGTCATGGGCTGGTGGCGCAAGGTGCTCGGTCGCGCCGTGGGCGCCTCGGACCGGCCGCCGCCTCTGCCGACAGCGGACTATTACTTCCTGGGCGGCATCGACGATCTGGTCGCCGCGGGAAGCCAGCCGTCGGCCGCGCGTCCGGTCGCCCGGCTCGGTCCAAACAGCTGGGCGCACGGCGACCGGCTCGTCATCATCCGATATCTGACAGCCGAGGAAGCGGAGGCGGTCGAGGCGCGTCGCTGGCGGTCGGTGCACTATGTCGTGGACGACCTGTTGCCCGCCGCGGCCGCGAGCGACGAGCTTCCCGCGGATTATCGCTCGCGTCTGTCACGGTTCGTCGCGACCATGCTGCCGCGCATCCTGGCACTCGGCCCCGTGATCGTCGCGCCAAGCGCGGCGATCCTGGATGCGTTTCCGGGGTTTGAGCGCGTGAGGTTAGATCCGTGTTGTCTCGCCTTGCGCGGAGGTCCGTTGCCACCGCCGACGCCGTTCGAGGGGAGGCTGGAGATCGCCTTCCTGGGGACGCGCAGTCATGCCGGTACGCTGCCGCTGCTGGCACGTGTGGCGGCGCGACTGGAGGCAGCGGGGTGTGAGACGCGGCTGCATCTGTATTTCGGGCGGCATCTGCCCCGCGAGATCGCCGCCTCCCGCACCATCGTCAATCACGATCCGGTGCCGTGGGCGCAATTTCGAGATTTCTGCGGACGGACCAAATTCCACGTTGCGCTGGCGCCGGTGCAGGACACGCCGTTCGCAAGGGCGCGGTCGATCACCAAGGTGATGGATCATGCGGCGGTCGGTGCCGCCGGCATCTACAGCGACCGGGCGCCGTTCGCGGGCAGCGTCACGCACGCTGTCGACGGTCTTCTGGTGGGGGACGACGCCATCGATTGGGCCGATGCGGTGCTGCACTTGGCCCGCGAGCCGGAACGCATGGCGAGGCTCGCGGCGGCGGGCGCCACACTTGCGGCGACGCTCGGTGATCCCCGGCGTGTGCGTGATTTCTGGATCGCGACGCTCGGCCTTGATCCGTCAGTCACCTGAAGAGGTCCGTGGACGCGTGGCGGCGGTGGCGCCGCGCTCGCGCACCATCAGCCACATCGGTCCGAATGCCGGGTCCTCCCAGATCCGCACCCAGCGGAAGCCGGCCTTCTCGTAGATGCGAACGGCCGCCTCGTTGCGGATCGAGACGAAGACGCTGACAGCCAGCGCCATGGTCGTCGCGAACACCTCGTCGATCAGGATGCCGAGAGCGGTCTCGCCAGCCCCACGTCCGCGCGCGGACGCTTCGGCGATGAACAGGTCGACATCCCAGGTTCCAGGCTGCAGTCCTTCCGGCAGGGCACTGCCCCACAGGCCCGCATCGATGGCATGCCCATAGCCGGCCGGCTTGCCGCCGACCATCACGATCCGGCAGATGGCGGATGGTGACTCTTGTGCAAGGCGCACCTCGGCGAATGCGCTCGCCCCGTCGCCCCACCAGCGCTGGATTTCCGGCTGCGTGATCCAGCGGTCGATCAGGGCCTCGTCGGCACGCGTGAGCGGGCGAAGCTCGACAGGCCCGTGTTGGGAAGTGCCGGGTGATGATTGTGCGAACAGGTCGGGCTGCAGTCGGGCTTCGTCCCCACCACGACCACCGCCCTCGGTCCGCAAAGGGGAGGGGAGCGCGTCACGGCGGGATGAAGGGGCGTCGCCCATCCAGTGCTCTCCCTTGGCTTCACCTTCAATGGCGGAAGTGGCGCATGCCCGTCAGCACCATGGCGAGGCCGCGCGCGTCGGCGGCCTCGATCACTTCCTTGTCGCGCATCGAGCCACCGGGCTGGATCACGGCCGTGACGCCGGCCTCGGCGGCGGCGATCAATCCGTCCGCGAACGGAAAGAAGGCGTCGGAGGCGACCACGGAACCCTTCACCTCGAGCCCGGCCATCTCCGCCTTGATCACGGCGATGCGGGCGGAGTTGACGCGGCTCATCTGGCCGGCGCCGATGCCGACGGTGGCGCCGCCCTTGGCGTAGACGATGGCGTTCGACTTGACGAACTTGGCGACCTTCCAGGCGAACTCGAGGTCGGCCATTTCGGCGGGCGTCGGCTTGCGCCGGGTCGCGGGCTCCATTTTTTCCGACAGTGCCAGGTCCGCGTCCTGCACGAGCAGGCCGCCGGTGACCTTCTTCCAATCCTGGCGCGGTGCTGGTGTCGCGGCCCACGCTCCCGTCAGCAGCAGGCGGACATTCTTCTTGGCGGCGATCGCCTGCTCGGCCCCAGCCTCGGCGTCGGGCGCGATGATCACCTCGACGAACTGCCGCTCGACGATCGCTTTGGCGGTGGCGGTGTCGAGCGTGCGGTTGACGGCGATGATACCGCCGAACGCCGACTCCGGATCGGTCTTGAAGGCGCGGTCGTAGGCGGCGAGCAGATCGCCGGCCTCGGCGACGCCGCAGGGATTGGCGTGCTTGACGATGACGCAGGTCGGCTTCGACGCGAACGCCTTCACGCACTCGAGCGCGGAGTCGGCATCCGCGATGTTGTTGTAGGACAGCTCCTTGCCCTGCACCTGCCGGGCGGTCGAGATCGAGGCGTCGGCTGCCTCGCGCGCGACATAGAACGCCGCCTGCTGATGGGGGTTCTCGCCGTAGCGCAGCGCCTGCTTCCTGACCAGCTGCAGCGAGTACGTGCGCGGGAAGCCCTCGGCCTTGCCCTCCGGATGGTCGACCACGGCGCCGAGCCAGTTCGAAATCGCCGCATCGTAGGCCGCGGTGCGGGAGTAGGCCTTCTGCGCGAGCTCACGGCGGAAGGCGAAGCTGGTGGCGCCGGCGTTGGCCGCCATCTCGGCCAGCACGCGGGCATAGTCGGCGGCATCGACCACGACCGTCACCGCGGCATGGTTCTTGGCGGCGGCGCGGATCATCGCGGGGCCGCCGATGTCGATGTTCTCGACGCAGTCCTGGTAGGGCGCGCCCTTGGCGACGGTCGCTTCGAACGGGTACAGATTGACGACGAGCAGGTCGATCGGCGGGATCGCGTGCATCTTGGCCTGCGCCTCGTGCTCGCTGTCGCCGCGCACCGCCAGCAGGCCGCCGTGCACCTTGGGATGCAGCGTCTTCAGCCGGCCGTCCATCAGCTCGGGAAACCCGGTGTGTTCGGACACGTCCTTGACGGGCAAGCCTGCCGCCTTGATCGCGGCCGCGGTGCCACCGGTCGAGAGCAGCTCGACGCCATGCGAGGCGAGCGCGCGGGCGAGGTCGAGCAGGCCGCTCTTGTCGGAAACCGACAACAGGGCGCGGCGGATGGGATCGTTGCGGGGCGTCAGAGTCTTCGATGTCATGGGGCGCGGTCCTGGAATTGGCGCAAGTCCGAAACGTTCAAGTGGCGACCTCGATAGCAATCGGCGCGACGTCGGTCGCTACGTCTTCCGTCGCGGCAGAGGCGGCGGCTTGGTTCGGTTTTCAGTGCGTGGCATGGCGGGCTGTGGCGGCGGCGGTGTCTTGATCCGCGTCAGCGACCAGCGCACCTCGCTCGTGCCCAGGCAGGCGGCCCGCAGAACCATCTGCAAGGTGCGCCGCGGACCGGAGAAATCGGCGTAGTAGGCGCTGTCCTCGAACGCCAGCGCGGCGCCCTGCGCGTGGAAGCGCCAGACCGAGCCGTCGCCCGGCTCGAGATCGGCGGCGTTGGTTTCGGCGCCGGGAGTGCAGGCAATGTCCGGGGCCAAGTGGAAGTGGATCGCGAACGGCAGGTCGCGGGCGGCCTGGGTGCCGGTTCCGGGCTCCAGCCGGTCGATGCCGTCCAGCTGGTCGCCGGTCTCGTGCAGGAACAGCTTGCGGCTGTGCACGAGATTGGCGTGCTTGATATAGCCGTCGTGCCGCATGTCGAGCTCGATGCCGCCATCGCGCTGGCCGATCTTGTGCGACACCTTGTTGGGAAAGCGGATCGGCGGAGCGCCTACGATGCTCTCGAGGATGCGGTTGCGGACGAGGCGGGACGAGGATTTGGCGTTGAGGCAGAGCGTGTTGTGACTGGCGGTTGCGCGCGAGGCGGCGTGCCAGTGGGTGTCGACGGGGCCGGGCGTCCCGCCGTTGACGAAGATGGCGCGAGTGCCCGCGCTCATTTCGAACGACAGGCAGCCGGCATGGGCCTGGCCTGCGATCCGCAGCGGCGGTGGCGAGCCGGCATCGGCGATCAGGATGGTGCTGCCGCGCTCCAGCCGGACGTAGCGGGAGGCGCCAGCCGCGGCGAGCACGTCGCCCGGACGCCCGTCGTAGGCGAGCACCGTGGCCAGCGCGTCGGGTTGCGGCGTGCCCATGCCGTTGAAGCGGGCGATGGAGCCGTCGCCGAGCCGCATGTAGCGGACCATCGGCAGCATGCGGGCGATGGCGGCCGGCAACGCTTTCGGCGGCTCGCGGCCGCGGGCGGCAAAGCACTGGCCGAGCGGCAGGAAATCGAGCAGCAACTCGACCAGCGTGCCGGGGTTGCGGCTGACGTGGCCACCGTCCGGCAGTATCTGACGCTCGATCTCGGCGCCGAACAGCGTGGCGGCGTCGTCGAGCTGGCGGTCGTGGTTGGCGACGCACAGGTCGGACAGCACCAGGGCCGTCAATGCGATGAGGCGTTGATGCCCGTCCGGCGTGTTGCGCCACGCCGCCGCGAGATGCACCATCTGCGCGCCAAGGCTTTCGGCCAGCAGGTCGTAGCTCTTGGGGTCGATGCCGTCGAGCAGCAACGTGGCGTGCGAGATCCACGAGATCAGGCGGCGCCCGGTGACCGCCGGTTCCCAGGCGACGCCGCCGCGGACACGGTGCCGGTCGATCCAGTCGAGGGCGAAGCTCAGGGCCTTGGCCTTGGCGGCGTCGGTACCGGCCGCATCGAGATGGCGCAACCAGCCGAAGCCATGCAACTCGCGCGCCCAGGCCCGGCTCGGCGGCTTCAAGGTGAATGGCGAGCCGTCGTCGATCACGGCGACGGCACCTGCGAGGCCGAAATGCCCCAGATTGATCTCGCTCCACACGCTCGGGTCGGCGGTACGGAGATCCTGCGGCACGATCAGCAGCTGGTCGGCGATCGGCGCGCCGTAGCGCCAGCGCAGTAGCGGCGATTGCAGCAGGTTGGCGGCGGCGGCGCGCCGCCCGCGGTCGACCATCAGGCGCGCCAATCCAGCGCGCTCGCCCAGGCTCAGCTTGGACATGCCGGGGCCTCCACCGCGGATGCATGCCGGAGCGCAAGATGATTGTTGCCAAGCCTCATGTTGCCCGGCATAGCCGCCAGGCATGGCCGACACAAGGCGGTGCTGGAAGGTTGCGGGCGGTTGCCCACGGCTTCAAGCGATACGCTCGAGCCGGGCCGCGTAGAAGCCGTCCATGCCGGCGGCCGAGACCGTGGATGTGGCGCTCGCCGGCAACGAGGGGGCCGGCATGGGAAGGATATGGCTGGGCAGCGTCCTCAGATCGCCGGCGGGGGTGATCCAGTCGACATGGCCGGCGAGCTCTCCGGCCTCCACGGGCACGCGTCGGAAGGCCGGGTGGGCTGCGAGAAACGCCTCGACGGGCCGCTCTCCCTCCTCGGGCTCGAGCGAGCAGACGCACACGACCATGCGGCCACGGGGCGCGACGAGATCCGCGGTGGCCTCGATCAGCCGTGACTGGATCTCGGCCAGCACCGCGACGTCGCGATCGCGCTTCAACCGGAGGATGTCGGGATTGCGGCGGATGGTGCCGGTCGCGGTGCATGGCAGGTCGAGCAGCACTGCGTCGAACTGCCGTCCAGGCCGCCAGTTCGCGATGTCGGCGGCGACGATCTCGGCGGTCAGTCCGAGCCGCTGCAGGTTCTCGCGCACCCGGGCGAGGCGGGCATCGGACAGGTCCACGGCGGTGACCAGGGCGCCGGCGGCGGCGAGCTGGGCGGTTTTGCCACCCGGTGCCGCGCACAGGTCGGCGACCGCGCGGCCGGCGACATCGCCCAGCAGGCGGGCCGGGAGGGCTGCTGCGGCATCCTGCACCCACCAGGCGCCCTCGGTGAACCCCGCGAGATCCTCGATGCGTCCGGCCGCGGCGAGCCGCACCGTGCCGGTCTCGAGCACGACACCACCCAGCCGCTCGGCCCACCCCGCCGCGTCGCTCTTCACCGAAAGATCGAGTGGCGCCTGCTGCAACTGCGCCATCGCGATAGCGCGCGCCGTCTCCTCGCCGTACGTCGTCCGCCAGCGCTGCCAAAGCCACGGCGGCACGTTGAGGGTGACGGGATCGAGCGCCGCCAGCCGCAATGGACCTTCGGTCGCGACCTTGCGCAGCACGGCATTGGCGAGCTTGTCGAAATGGCGCGCGTCCCGATCGTCGCGACACTGTTCCACGGCGAGGCTGATCGCGGCGTGCGGCGGTGTCTCGAGCATCAGCAGTTGGGCTGCCGCCGACAGCAGGATCGGCCACAATGCACCGGTCTTGCGGGGAAGCGGCTTCGACAGGAAGCCGCCGACCACGCTTTCGAGCTCGCCCTGGCGGCGGATCACGGTGCCGGCGATCAGGCGGGCGAGGCCACGGTCGCGCGCCTCGAGCGCGTCGCTCGCCGCCAGCGCCTCGTCGAGGGAGCGGTGGTCGGTGAGCACGGCCGAGATCACGCGCACGGCCGCTTGCCGCGTGGCGAGACCGGGGACCAGCGGACGACGAGGACGCGCGCTTGGCGTGCCGGCTCTCGGTCTCGCGTTCTGGTCGGATCTCTGATTGGGCTTCTGGGGGCGGGTGTCCCGATTATCGCCGCGCGGCCTTTCAACCACGAGCCGCGTCAGCCCCACGGACCGCGCCGGCGGCTTGGCGGCGGGGCGCTGGCCCACGGACCGCTCGCAGCCGGCGGCTCCTCCAGCTGTCTCCCTCGGTCACCGTAGGAGCTGACGCCCATCTCGCGGGCAAGCTGCTGCAACTCGGCAATGCGGTTCTCCATGTTCGGATGCGTCGAGAACAGGTTGTCGACGCCGCGTCCGGAGAGCGGGTTGACGATGAAGATGTGCGCGCTCGCCGGGATCGCCTCGGCGCTGGGGTTCTGGATCTGACGCGCCATCCGGCCGATCTTGTCGAGCGCGGAGGCGAGCCACAGCGGATTTCCGCAGATCATGGCCCCGAGCCGGTCGGCCTGATACTCGCGCGAGCGGGAGATCGCCATCTGCACCAGCATGGCCGCGAACGGCGCAAGCAGCATCGCGGCGAGCGCGCCGAGCCAGCCGGTACGATTATTGTCGCGGCGGCCGAACAGCATGCCCCACTGCAGATACTGCGCGAGCATGGAGATGGCGCCGCCAATGGTCGCCGCGACCGTCATGGTCAATGTGTCGCGGTTCTTCACGTGGGCGAGCTCGTGCGCCATCACGCCCGCAACCTCTTCCCGCGTCAACGTCTCGAGCAAGCCGGTGGAGGCGCACACCGCCGAATGCGATGGGCTTCGCCCCGTGGCGAAGGCGTTCGGCTGCGGATTGTGCATGATGTAAACCCGCGGCATCGGCAGGCCGGCGCGGGCCGCCAGCTCCGCGACGAGGCCATAGTATTCGGGGGCCGAGCGCGCGTCGACTTCCTCCGCGCCGTGCATCTTCAGCACGATGGTGTCGGAACTCCAGAAGCTGATCATGTTCATGACCAAGGCCGCGCCGAACGCCAGCACCATGCCTTGCTGGCCGCCGACGAGATAGCCCATGGCCACGAAGATGCCCGTCAGCATGGCCAGCAGCAGGGCGGTCTTGGCGAAGTTCATCGGCATCGACGTGTCTCCGACTCCGGCCGGTCTCCCACAATTGCCCCGCGCAAACGGGGCCATCCGCCGCGACCGCCGCCGTTGAAGGCAGGCCGTGACGGACTGATATATAGGAAGCCGGACAACGGACAAGCAGGCGAGGCCACATGAGCAGCGATCAGAATACTCCCGACGGTTCTGCCCCCGATCAGCCGGCCGAGCCGCGCCAGCTGACGCCGGCCGCCGAGAGGGCGCTGGCGGAGGCAGCCGAGCGCCGCCGGCTGCGGGAGGCCGAGGCCGCGGTCCGTCCCAAGGAGCTGGGAGGCCGCACGGGGCCCGATCCCGTCCGCTATGGGGACTGGGAAAACGGCGGGATCGTCTCGGATTTTTGAGCAGTCCCGGTTTGGGACGCCGAGACGGTCTGGAGTGGCTCCTTCCCACCAGGCGAGCTTCGGCTAAGTAAGGAGTTCACGAGTTCCGTCCGGCTCGAGCATCTGTTTGTAGATCCACGAATTAACTTGGGTATATTGCTGTTTTAACTCGGCTTAAACCACGCAAGAATTGAAGAGTTCTTGATCTGCGACTTTGGCCCGTCGCGGCACCAGCGTTGCAATCCCTGCCATCACTGATCGTGCTGGTTCAGGGAGATACACAGTGCTTACCTCTTCAATCGCCGCCCTTAACGCTTTCCGCCGCGACACACGCGGCAGCATCATTCCGACGTTCGCGATCATGTTCTTCTTCCTCGCGATGACCATGGGCGCCGCGGTCGACGCGGCTCGGCTGTATCACTCGCAGAGCCGCCTCGGCTCGGCTGCCGATTCCGCCGCCATCGCCGCCGCCAAGGCGCTGCTGGACGGGCGCAACTCCGACGCCGACGTCGAGCGCATCGCCACCGAATACTTCTATGCCAACCTCAAGGAGAGCGAGGGTTACGCCAAGATCCACTCGTTCGTACCCAAGCTCGACCGCACCAAGAACTCGGTCGAGATCGACATCCAGGCCGACGTGCCGATGACCATCACCCGGATCGCCGGCTTCGACACCGTCAGCCTGCCGGTGTCGTCGGTCGCCATCTTCGACCAGAAGGACATCGAGATCTCGCTGGCGCTCGACGTCACCGGCTCGATGTGCTCGCCGTGCTCGAAGATCGATGATCTTAAGACGGCGGTCGGCGATCTGCTCGACATCATGCTGCCCGACGCCGGTACTCCGAACAAGGTGCGGGTCGGCTTGGCCCCCTATGCTGCAGGCGTCAACGCCGGCAGCTTCGCGCGGGCCGCCACCGACAACCGCAGCGGTGACGGTTGCACTTTCGAGCGCCAGGGCAGCCAGCCCGAGGGTGACCAGGCGCCGAGCGTCGGCAACTATCTCAAGGTGACCGCCGACGTCGACAGCGGCAGCTGCGCCTCGGCCAAGGTGGTCGCACTCTCCGCCGACAAGGATCTGCTGCGCCGCACCGTCAACGGCTACAACACCCACACCACCACCGCAGGCCATCTCGGTGCCCAGTGGGCTTCCTATCTGGTCTCGCCGAACTGGGGCGGCGTATTCGGTGGCGAGAGCGTGCCCGCGGCCTACAACGACGGCAAGACCATCAAGGCCGCGGTGCTGATGACGGACGGCGAGAACAACACGTTCAACGGCCAGCGGCATGCCGGCGACCGTGCCCGCTCCGACAACCTCGTTCGCGAGATCTGCTCCGAGATGCGCACCAAGAACGTCATGGTCTTCACGGTCGGCTTCACCGGCCCCGGCGGCGCCCTCGACAACACCGCGCAGACCCTGCTGAAGGACTGCGCCGCCGATCCGAGCCACTTCTTCCTCGCCAAGAACCGTGACGAGCTGCGCCAAGCCTTCGCCAGCATCGCCAACCAGCTCAACAACCTCCGCCTCTCGAAGTAACGCGCACGGCACGGCGCCGGCACCGTTCAAGTCCGGAACCGTCCTCGAAGGGCGCGGGAGCAGCACCTCCCGCGCCCTTCGCCGTTGAGCCACGGATATTCCCGGTGCATGTGCAATTTCCTGCGGCGTACCCTGGTCGCAACGCGGCGCCGACGGACGAACGCTCCCTTTGGGCAGGCTCCGGCCACTTCTTGCGTCTACCCCTGAATGAGTGGAGGTCGGCACCGGTTGCGTTTTGGGGCGCGAGAGCCATTTATCTCTTTTTTGAGCACTCATATAACTCCTGCTCGATGATTTCTTCTGCTCGACAAGTACATTATTCGGATTGAAGAATTCGTCTTGCCTTTATTGGCGTGATTGCGTTTTCTGCCTCAGTCTCGCCCGAAAGCTCTGTGCCCATTCAAGAACAATTCAGCCTTGGCATGCGGACGGGATCAGGCGCTCGGTGCCTGGAAATGCACTGCTGGCGATCTGGTCGTTGGGACGTCAGGGTTGCCTGAAATAACTTATGTCGTTTGCGTCGTGGTCTTGGGGGGCTGCGTGAGGGGTCGAAGGCTCAGGAGTTCTGCTTTAGCAGCGTCAGCCGGAATCTTGCCTGGGGCTCTCGCCGGGGTAAGTCTCCTGGGTGTCATGATGCTTGCCGCCGTGCCGGGGCTTGCCGCAGCCGACCAGGTGGCGATGCCGTTCCAGTGCAAGCTCGACCGTGGCCGCGTGGTGCTCTCACCCTCGCCGGTCGAGCGCGTCTACGAAGTGTACGGCGAGCATCGCCAGAAGCCGCATCTGTTCTGTGCGGTGCAAGGAGAGCGGCGATGCCGCTCGCGGATCGTGCACCGGTTCGACGTCATGTGTGGAAACGCGCGCACGTCATGGGTTTCGGTCGCCGCAGCGGCGACACGATTGCTCGGGCAAGAGGCCTGGATCGACGCAGGACGGCTCAATGTCGTCGTCGGTGCCGGCACGACCGTGTCGCGATCCGACTGCGGAGAAAGCGGCTGGCCGCGATCGCTGACGCAGGCGTTCTCCGGCTCGCCTGCATTCGACCGGCCCTGCAATTCGAGGATTGTCGAGCGGGGTGGCCCGCGAGTCATCACCTTGCCTGTCGGATTTGCGCCGTTGTCAGAGCTCGGGGCCCGCCTGTTGGAGGTGGCACCGAAGCCTGTCCCGCAGGTGGCGCACGTGGCGGAGCCCGCTCCAGTCGTGGTTCCAGCAGTGCCGGCTGCAATTCCATTGCCGCCGTTGCCACCACCGGGACCGGCGGTGGCGCCGCCCAATCTGCTCACGCAGGCGGCGGTCGTGCCGCAGGCTCCTGTCCCGTCCGTCGTTGCAGCGCCGATCTCAACGCCCATAGCGACACCCGTTTCACGATCTGCCAACGTCGCCTCGCCCCAACCGCCGCCCGAGCAAGATCCATTCGCGACGGCGTCGAGGCAAGTGGCGATGCCGGAGCTGCATCAGGCTGCGCGGTGGGTGGCGACGGTCCATCCCAACGATGGTCCGGCCGCCGCACTCGTGAGGCTCAGAGCCGCACTCGCGACGGAGCAGTGGCTGTTCGCGATCGGCCTGCTCACGGCGACGCTTGCCGTCGGCGGGCTGACGCTGCGTACGGTCGGCCGTCATTCCCACGTGTTGACGCGCCGCCGTCGGAGTTCGGCCTCGCTCGATCAGCTCGTTCGGCGTGCGAGCCTCGTCAGTCTCGACGATCCAGACGAGCGTGTCTTGAGCGATCTGCGGACGACTGCGGAGCAGTTGTGATCCAATGCCGAGCTGGTGCTGGAGGATCTCGCCTCCGCGCCGCCGCTGCGGGGCGTACTGCGACAGGAGGTCGACCTCATCACGCAGCGTCTCTGCGATGTACCGCGCAGCAACGGCGTGGTCGGGCCGCGCCAGATTCGGCAGCGCTATCAGGGCGGAATACGAGAGCTGCACCGCGTCATTCGGATCGCGGAGGGCGCCGCTGCGAGCTTCTCGACCAATGGGATTGGGCCGAAGGTGCCTACCAGTCGCGAGGAGGCCTACGACCTGCTCGGTGTCAACGACAGCATCAGCGAGGCGACGCTGAAGAAGCTGGTCGATGCATTGCGTCTGAGCTGGCATCCCGATCACGCCCGAGACGAGATCGACCGCCAGCGGCGCGAGGAGCGCATCAAGCAGATCAACGTGGCCTGGGACCTGATTACCGGTAAACGCCTCACGACATGACCTGGGAAAACGGAATCCTCTGCAGACGATTAATCCTCGATGCAGAGATAATGGCTCTGATGAGTGAATCAGCATGCGGAATAATGGCTTATCTGAAAATATAGGATAACGAGTATGGCCATATTCCTCGAAATTTCTCATTTTTCGTCACAGAATGGCCGCGCTTATGGCGGTCATTTCGTCATGGGAAACGAGGTGCTGAACCCTCGTTGGAGTTTCGAGCACGGGAAAGGGACGTCGCGGGATCCGCAGGCGTCGGGGATGTGGCGGGGAACGCGGCGGGGAAAATTGCCGGTGAGCAGGCGCAGTAGGCCTGCGTCTTCTCCGGCGAGGGTGAGCATCGTCGCTCCTCCCGGTCCCTCGCCCGATTTCTCAACGCAAGCTGTCAGGCGCGTATTCACAGGCGCCATGGATCGGATCGACGATTGGGGCGAGCAGGGAGTGTCATGCTGAAAAAGAGACTAGGCATCGCGATGCTGACGGCAGCGCTGAGCTGCCAGCCGGCATTGGCCCAGAAGCCGGTGACCGATCCGGCGAACGAGACAGTGACCGGGACAGTGTCGGCACCGCCGGCTTCCAGCTTTCTGGCGGGGCAGCTGCCCTGGCTGTTCCAGGGCGGCGGCAAGTCCTCTCCGATCCAGTTGGCGCAACGCGCGGTTCCGACCGCGGCCGCGAGCGGTGAAAGCGACACCGTCGCCAAGATCAATAACTGGACGGTCGGGCTCGCGGGCGGGTTGCCGGAAGGCACTTACCTACGCTTTGCCGCCGAGATCGCCCGCAATCTCAACCAAGGCGGCGAAATGCGCGTTCTCGCCGTGGTGACACCTGGAGCGACCGAGAACGTCCGCGATCTGCTCTACCTCAAGGGCATCGACATCGCCATCACGGCGACGGACGTGTTCGAGCACTTCCGCACAGTCGAGAAGATCCCGAACATCGAGAGGCGGGTGAACTACATCTCCAGTATGTACCTGTCGGAGATCCACATTCTCGTTCGCCCGGAGATCAAGTCTCTGCAGGATTTGGCCGGCAAGAAAGTTGCGATGCACACGCAGGGCTCGGGCTCGACGACGAGCGGCCCGATCATCTTCAAGCGGCTCGGCATCAATATCGACGGCGTGTTCGTCAACAACGCCGAGGCACTGGAGAAGATGAAGTCGGGCGAGATCGCGGGCCTGGTGCACAATGCGGGCAAGCCGAACAATCTGTTTGCCAATTTCAAGAACGATGCCGGCTTCAAGTTTCTCGAGATTCCGTTCGACAAGTTCGACGACTACTACGTTCCAGCCGTGCTGACCGACAAGGACTATCCGGGCTTCATCAAGCCGGGCGAGAAGGTGGAGACCCTGGCGGTTCCCGCGGTGCTCGCCGTCTATAACTGGCCCAAGCAGTCCGATCGCTGGCGGCGGGTGTCGAAGTTCATCGACCTCTACTTCGATCGCTTCGAAAAGTTCAAGGAGAAGCCCTACCACCCCAGCTGGAAGACCATCAATCTCGCTGCCAACGTGCCGGGATGGACGCGCTATTGGGTCGCCGACGAAAAGCTGAAGCAGCTGGTGGCGAACTCTAAGCCGGCCGCGCCGCCGGCCGCCGTCGATGTGCAACTCGCCCGGCAGCAAGCCGCGCGCGCTGCGCCGAACGATCCGGCGCGGCAGGAGCAATTGTTCCAGAGGTTCCTGGACTGGGCCAAGAAGCAGGAGCGTTGAGGCTTGCCGCGTATCAGGTGGGCGGGTGCGCCCCGGCCGTGGGAGCGGTCAGGGTGTGGCGGGCGTCGCGCGGATGTCTGCGCGAAGCCGAAGGTTGGGGGATCGGCAACATGGGGATCGGGAGATCCGGCATCAGAAGGATCGCATTGACGTCCATGGCAGGAGTCTTCCTGCTGGCGTCGGCGGTGGCCGGCTATGCTCAGAGCAAACCACAGGTGAGGATCGCCCCGCGCGTTTTGGTGGAGGCGGACGTCGAGACACCACTGATCATCAGCATCGGTCCGCCCGATGCGTTGCCGGAAAAATGCTACGTGCAATTGCGCGGACTGCCGGAGACCGCGACACTGAACGAGGGCCACAACATCTCGCCGGGGGTGTGGGCCATTCCCCTCAAATCGCTGTCGACGCTGACCATACACGCGCCCGGCGCTGCCACCGGTACGAGCGATTTCACGGTGCGCGTGGTGAGTGTCGAGGGTAGCGTGCTGGCCGAGAACAGATCGTCGATGATCGTCGCCGCCGGCTACGTCATTGGTCAGCGCTCGGCTTCCGCTGGCGATCCCAAGATCGTCTCGCCACCGATGCCCGTGCAACCGCCCGCCCAGCCTCCGGTTCCACCGCCGCAAGCCGCCGCGCCATCGCAGCGGCAAGCGCTGGCGGCTCCGCAGGCTTCGCAGCCGCCGGCCCCCCCGCCGACCTCGCGCAACCAACTCCCGCCCGAGGAGAAAGCGCGGCTGGAGAAGCTGGTGGGTCTCGGCAATCGCCATCTCGCCAGCGGCAATATCGCGGCAGCGCGCGAGTTCTTCCGCCGCGCCGCGGACGGTGGGCTTGCTGACGGCGCGCTGCTGCTGGCGACGACCTTCGATCCCGACGAACTCGACGCGATCAAGGTGCAGGGGCTCTCGCCCGATACAGCCGAGGCACGTCGCTGGTACGAGCGCGCCCGCGCCTTGGGCGCTGTCGGTGTCGATGCGCGGTTGGCGCGGCTGGCTGGAAGGTAGAAGGGAAATCGGAAGTCGGAAAGGTCTGGGTGCGAGCCGTCCTGAAATCAGAAAGGCCAGCTCCGATGGGAAGCTGGCCTTCTCTTTTCTGACTTCTGAATTCTGTCCTTCTGGATTCTGCCCTCAGCCCCCTTCGTCCTGGAAGGCTTCCTCACGGGTGGAGCGGATCGACGGCAGGGCCACCATGATCACCAGGGCGACGGCGGCCAGCAGCAGGCCGAGGCAGATCGGCCGATTGATGAAGATCATCGGATCGCCGCCCGAGATGCGCATGGCACGGCGCAGGTTCTCCTCCATCAATGGCCCGAGCACGAACCCGAGCAGCAGTGGTGCACCCTCGCATTTCAGACGGATGAAGGTGTAGCCGCAGACGCCGAAGAAGCCCGTCACCAGCACGTCGAAGGGGTTGTTCTTGATCGAGTAGACGCCGATCAGGCAAAACACCAGGATCGCCAGGTAGAGCAGGCGGTAGGGCACGCGCAAAAGCTGGATCCACACGCCGATCATCGGCAGGTTGATGACCAGCAGCATCAGATTGCCGAGCCACATGGAGACGATGAGACCCCAGAACAGATCGGGCTTCTCCGTCATGACCGCCGGCCCAGGTTGGATGCCGTGGATCATCATCGCCCCGACCATCAGCGCCATCACCGCGTTGCCGGGGATGCCGAGCGTGAGCATCGGAATGAACGAGGTCTGCGCTCCGGCGTTGTTGGCCGACTCCGGTGCGGCGACGCCTTCGGGTGCGCCCTTGCCGAACAAGTGCGGCTCCTTCGAGATCTTCTTTTCCAGCGCATAGGCCGCGAACGCGCTCAGCGTCGCGCCGCCGCCGGGCAGGATGCCGAGGACGGAGCCGAGTGCGGTTCCGCGCAGCATCGCTGGCACGCTACGGCGCACTTCTTCGCGCGTCGGCCACAGCGAGCTGATCTTGCTGGCGACGATCGTCCGCTCCCCTTCCGACTTGGCGAGGTTGTTGATGATGTCACCGAGGCCGAAGATGCCGACCGCGAGAGGCACGAAGTCGATGCCGTCGGCCAGCACGTTGAGGCCGAAAGTGAATCGTGTGCCGCCGGAATTGCCGTCGGTGCCGACGAGGCCCAGCAGCAGGCCGAGCAGGATCATGGCGATGGCCTTGATCAGCGATCCGTTGGCAAGCACGACCGCGGCGATCAGTCCGAGCACCATCAGCGCGAAATATTCGGGCGCGCCAAAGCGCATTGCCACCTCCGACAGCGGCGGCGAGGCGATGCAGATCAGAATCGTCGCGACCGTGCCGGCGAAGAACGAGCCGACGGCAGCGATGGTGAGTGCGGCACCGGCACGGCCGCGCCTGGCCATCTGGTGACCGTCGAGACAGGTGACGACGGACGAACTCTCGCCAGGCAGATTGACCAGGATGGCCGTGGTCGAGCCGCCGTACTGCGCGCCGTAAAAGATGGCGGCGAGCATGATCAGGCCGGTTACCGGCTCCATGTAGAAGGTCAGCGGCAGCAGCATTGCCACGGTCGCCACAGGCCCGATGCCGGGCAGCACGCCGATCAGCGTACCGACGAGGCAGCCGATCAGCGCCAGTCCGATATTCATCGGTGTCAGCGCGACGCTGAAGCCGAGGATGAGATTACTGAAGAGATCCATGGCTCAGAGCCTCGGCCAGACGGGGAAGGGTAGGGCGAGGCCAACACTGAAGACGGCCCAGCAGACGACGGTGAGAGCCGCCATGGCAATGACGGCCTCGATCCAGCGCAGGCTTGCCGTCGCGAAGCTGCCCACCGTCATCGTGGCGAGGAGAGCGATGATGAGGCCGAGCGTCTCGATGCTGTAGGCAAAGACGACGACCGCGAGCGTCACGAAGAACAGCGGTCTGAGAACGGCGACGTCCTTGCCGCCGAGCGCGCCCTCGGAGCTGTTGCGCCCGAAGATCCCCATGCCGAGCACGATGGCGCCGAGCGTCATCAGCGTCCAGCAAAGCAGCGTGGGCACGTAGCCCGTGCCCATCCGCACGGCGGTGCCCATCGAGTAGTCTTTGGCGAGATAAAGTCCCAGCGATGCGATCGCCATGAAGATCAACCCGACGTAGACGTCGGGGCGCCGGTGGATTCCGGCCGGTCCTGCCTTGTCTCTCATTGCTCCTCCCTGCATGTGGAGCGGATCGCGCAGCGGTCGTAGTGTGCCGCCGTGTCGTCCGTGACTATCCCTCCGAACGGAAGCGGCACCACCGGTGCCGCCCCCTCGACAATTCCTTTGATCCGCTCCCCGTCGAGGCGCGGCCTATTCCACCTTGTCGGGATCGACGCCCGAGCCGGCGATGATCTTCGTCCAGGACGTCCACTCGCTCTCGAGCCAGGCCTTCGCGTCCGCGGGCGATTTCGACGGGCTGGCGAAGATGACCGACTTGGCGAAGGTTGCCTTGACCTGATCGGAAGCGAGGGCGCTGACGGTAGCGTCATGTAGCTTCTGCACGATCGCGTCGGGGGTACCGGCGGTGGTGAAAAGTCCGATCCACTGGATGGTGCCGATGTTGGGAAGCCCGAGCTCGGCCATGGTCGGGATGTCGGGGTACGCGGCGAGCCGTGTCTTGTTGATGACGGCGAGCGGAGCGATCCTGCCAGACTTGATCTGAGCACCCGCGGTCGCGACGTTGATGATGGAGGTCTGCACGTCGCCGGTCAGGATGGCTTGCAGAGCGCCGGCGGCTCCCGATTTGATCGGGATATGGCCCATGTCGGTGCCGGTGGCCTTCATGTACTCGATGGTGTCGAAGTGCGGGAAGCTGCCGATGCCGGTCGTGCCGTAAAGGACCTTGCCCGGATTGGCCTTCACGTGAGCGAGGAAGTCGGCGTGCGTGCGCGGTGCAAACCCGTTCGCCGTGGTGACCGAGAAGAACGCCGGCAGCTCTGCCACGCGCGCGATCGTCATCACGCTCTTGTGGTAGTCGATCTTCATCTTCTTGGCATGCAGGATCGGCGTGATCGCATTGGTCGTATTATTGCCGATGAACAGCGTATGGCCGTCGGCGGGCGCCTTGGCCAGCTCCTCCAGCGCGATGATGCCGAATGCACCCGGCTTGTTCTCGACGACGAACGGCTGGTTGAAGGTCTTCCGGAACTGCTCGCCGACTAAGCGCGCCAGAATGTCCGTTGCGCCGCCCGGTGCGTAGGGCACCACGATCCGCACCGGCTTCGAGGGATAGTCCTGGGCCGAGGCGGTGCCGGTCATCGCCAGGCCAGCTGCAGTCGCAAGCGCCAGCGCGCCCACCAGTAGTCGCTTCATGGTCTGTGTCCTTGCTTCTTCGTATTCGATCTAGCTTAGGGTCGTGAGCTGCACTCCGGGAGCGGGATCGCCTCGCGGGGCGGTCTCGTTTCCGGTTGCCGGCATCGTGGGATCAGGGGGGTGTCATTATGATGTTTTGCAGTCGGGCAAATGCGTCATCGAGCAGCGGTGTGGGATGGTCGAGCCGCGGGCCAGCGCCGGAGAAGGCGCTCGATGGACCGGCCGCCGCGAGCCCGAGACGTGCCGCCGAGCCAACTCGAAGTGAACGGCCCATTCTGTCCTCCCCAGGACGTGTTTCCAAAGTGGGTGGCAGCGTCGCTGACGCGCAGTGCTGGCAAAGTGTCGGTTGCATCGAGCAGCCTTGCCGGTGCGCCTCGCCAGCGATCGGTTCCCGCTGCTTGTTGATCAGTCAGTCATCACGGGGCCTTTGCGCCGTCAAGGGGGGAAGAGGCCGCAGGTCGCGATGGCGCCGGCAGGCCGGCTCACTGACGTAACGTAGCTGGTGCGGGCAGCTATGAGTGCGGGGTGGAGCGTGTATAGTTACCGCGATGTCAGGCCCTTCGAGCCTTCCAGGGAGCGACGCCCATGTCCGACCACTATCTGCGCACAGGTGTGTTCCTGGCGCCATTCCATGCTCTCGACGAGAACCCGACGCTGGCCATCGACCGGGACATGGAGCTGGTCGAGCATCTCGACCGGCTGAACTACCACGAGGCCTGGATCGGCGAGCATCATTCAGGCGGTTTCGAGATCATCGCCTGCCCGGAGATGTTCATCGCTGCGGCTGCGCAGCGCACCCGCCATATACGGTTGGGCACGGGCGTCGTCTCGCTCCCGTATCATCATCCCTTCACGCTCGCCTCGCGGATGATGCAACTCGATCATATGACGCGGGGACGCGCCATGTTCGGAGTGGGCCCCGGCGCGCTCGTCTATGACGCGGAGAAGATCGGGCTCAAGGCCGGCGATCAGCGCCGCCGGATGGCGGAATCGCTCGAATGCCTGGTCGAGTTGATGCAGGGGCGCAGCGTCACGCGCACCACCGACTGGTTCACCTGCCAGGAGGCCCAGCTCCAGCTCGCTCCCTACAGCCAGCCGATGATGGACATGGCGGTCGCCTGCTCGCGCTCGCCGGTCGGGGCGGAAGCCTCCGGCAAGCACGGCATCGGCATGATTTCGATCGGCGGCACCTCGGACGAGGCACTGGCGGCGCACGCCCGGAACTGGGCGATTCACTGCGAGTCGGCGGCCATGTCCGGCCAGACGCCGAATCGCTCGAAATGGCGCATCACCACTTTCGCCCACGTCGCCGAGACGCGCGAGAAGGCGCGGGCCGACATGGCCTACGGCCTCGAGAAGTTCGCGCGCTATTTCACGGATGTCGCGACCTTTCCGGTGATTCCGCCGGGCATCGCCGATCCGGTCGAGTATTTGACCTCGTTGGGGCTGGCCTGCATCGGCACACCGGACGATTGCATCGCCCATTTCGACCGGCTCTGGAAGGGCTCTCAGGGTGGCTTCGGCGCGGTGCTGCTGCTCGCCCACAACTGGGCCGACTGGGAGGCGACCAAGCACAGCTACGAGCTGATGGCACGCTATGTCCATCCCCACATCCAGCGCCAGTCCAATGGACTGCGCGTCAAGGCTTACGACGACGCCACCGCCAAGCGGGGCACTGCCGGCGAGGAGTCGAAGGATGCGGTGTTGAAGGAGATCGACAGATACAACGCCGCGAAGGGAATCGCGCCGGGCGGGAAGGCCTGGTGACGGCGGACCCCGGCGCTGCTACTCGACGGTCTTCTTCTCGGCCGGCGCAGCCGTGCTGCCGGTCTCGGCCGGCACGTTCGTGCTCGACGTTTCGGCCGGCGCTGCGGCTGCCACTGGCGCCACGGGAGCCGCGCTCTTCTTCGCGACCGTCGCTGCCGCGCTCTTGACCGCGGCCCGCCTCGGTTTGGCTTTGGCGGGCGCGGCCGGCGGTTTCTCGTCGCTGGCCCCGAAGCTGAACAGAGACGACAGCGGCGCACTCTGACTGACCCCGCCCGTGTAAGCCTGCAGCACTTTCACCTTGGTCCCGACCTTCGCGATCGAGGCCAGGTGCACGACGTGCTCGTTCGCCAGGCGGAAGCAGCCCGACGAGTTCGCCCGCCCGACGGTGCGGTCGTTGTTGGTGCCGTGGATGCGGTAGATGGTGTTGCCGAGGTAGAGGGCGCGCGCGCCTTGCGGGTTCTTGAGCCCCCCGGTCACCGTGATCGGCAGGCCGGGCACTCGCTTGTGCATCTCCGGCGGCGGGGTCCACGACGGCCAGGCCGCGATCCGGCTGATGCGCTCGGTGCCCGACCAGGTGAAGCCGTCGCGGCCGACCGAGATCGGGTACTCGTATGCCTTCTTGCCTGCTAGAACGTAGTAGAGCCTGCGGCTCTGCGTATCGACGATGATCGAGCCGGGTTCCTCGCTCTGATCGAAATAGACGATCGGCGGCTCGGCGGGCTTGATGTCGGGCCGCTCGCCGCCTTCCATGAACTTCGGATAGACGGTGGGACCATAGGACTTGCGGCGCTCGGCCCGTGCGGCCTCGTCCTGTTCCGCCTTCCGCTTGACGTCGCTCTCGAACACTGGGCGGCCATCGCCCCAGCTCGCCTGTGCAAGTGCCGAGACCGGTGCCGCGAGCAGGCCTGCCGCAAGCACCGACCAAACCGCGATCGAACGTCTCATGCGCATCCCCTGTGCCTCGTCCAGGCGCCGGCCGCGCTCGGCGACCCCATGGCGTTACCCAATACGCGAGCCGGCCGCGGTGCGGCAAGCCTCGGTGGCTGACCCGGGCCATTGTCCCCGGCGACTGTGGCCCGGTTTCGCCATCTTGCAAGCATGCAGGGCCCCCTATCCCAGCACCGCCAGCACCTGCTCGCGCAACCAGACGTGCGGTGCGGAGGACTGCGTGCTCGGGTGCCACATCATGTGGATGTCGAGCGGGGGCAGCTCGAGCGGCGGGTCGAAGGCGACGAGATCGAAGCGTTGCTGGAACAGGTGCGCCAGCCGGGCCGGCATGGCCGCCACCGCCTCGCTCGCCTCGAGCAGGAACGGCAGGCCGTTGAAGTCGGGCTTGGAAATGGCGATCCGGCGCGACTTGCCGAGCGCGGCCAGCGCATCGTCGAGAATGACACGGTACATCGAGGCCTCGGCCGGCTCGATGGCGATGTGATCGAGCGCGCAGAAGTCGTCGAGCCCGATGGGCCTCTGCAACGCGGGGTGACCGCGCCGGGCCATGCAGACGAGGCGATCCGAGAACACCTTGCGTGCGATCAAGTTATTGGGTGCGCGCGGGAAGTAGGAAACGGTGAGGTCGACGGTGCCGTCGTTGAAAAGTTCGCCGATGCGCAGCGGATTGGGGCCGACGATCTTGAGCGCGATCGAGGCACCTGCCTGTGTCAGCCGCGTGTGCAGGCGAGGGACCAGGATGGTGTCGATGTAGTCGGTCAAAATCAGCGTGAAGCGGCGGCCGCCGAGGGCGGGATCGAAGCTGCCCTGCGGCTCGATCAGGCCCTCCATCTCGCGGATCATGGCCTTGACGCGTGGATGCAACGCGTGTGCGGCGTCGGTCGGCTGCAGGCGATTGCCCCGGCGGACCAGCAGGGCGTCGCCGAACACCTGCCGCAAGCGCGCGAGCATCATGCTCATCGCCGGCTGGCTGATGCCGATTTGGGCCGCCGCGCGGCTGACGTGGCACTCACGCAGCAGCGTGTCGAGACAGCGCAGATCCTGAAGGCTGAAGTCCGGCATGATCCGTCCCTTCGGGGCAGATCATAAGTAAGACGAATAACGATTATCACGCAAGGCGGCTTGCCGCCCGCGACGAGCGCGACAAAATAGCGATTATTGATGTAGATCAAGATGCGGGCGACGTCCGGTCCGCCGCCCTATCGTCAAAACCAATACCGCAAAAGTCAAAGCCGCGAAACAGGAGGAAAACCGCTATGAAACTCCCGACCAAGCGCGTCACCCGCGAGGAGATGATGCAGCGCGTCGCCTTCTTCA
>CAMDBL010000021.1 GCA_945889015.1 Devosia equisanguinis | reverse complement strand
GCCAACTCCTCCTCCGGCAACGTCTCGGGACCGCAGACGAGCTCGCCGGTAACGCGGCTCTTGGGTCCACGGGTGCCGAGCCCGTGCTGCACGGTCTTCACCTGCATCTCCTGCCAGTTCTTCTGGAAGGTGGTGAGGATGCCGCCGTGATGCGTCGAGTCCCGGTAGCGGTCGGCATAGCCTTCCCAGATGCAGATGGCAGCGAGATGCGGCGGCTCCAGCCCCGCCACGCGCCACTGGTTGGTGGCGTAGTACGAGATGCCGGCGAGCCCGATCTTGCCGTTCGACCAGTCCTGAGCAGCGGCCCACTCGATGCAGTCGCGGAAGTCCTTGGTCTCGCGCATCGAGTGGTGGTCGATGAAGCCCGGCGAGCGGCCGGCGCCACGGCTGTCGACGCGCATGCAGACGTAGCCGTGCGGCACCCACTTCTCCGGGTCGACAACCTCCCATTGCTGGTACTTGTTGGAGGAGTTGGCGGCGGTGTCGGGATAGTCGCGCACCATGATGTCCCAGGCGGTCTTGTAGCCGTCCTCGAAATGCAGCCCCTTGCCGTAGGGGCCGTAGCTCAGCAGGGCTGGATACTTGCCGGGCTTCAGCGGCCGGTAGATGTCGGCGCGCACGACGATACCGTCGTCCATCGTGATCGGCACGTCCCAGTCGACGGCCATGCCGTCGCGGACCTCGGATTTCATCTGGGGGTCTTTGACTGGGGCCATCGCGGTTCCTCCGGTTTCGTCTGGTTACCGGACAGGGTAGGCGGCCCCCCACACCGGGAGCAAGTGCCGCGGGTGGATTGCACCGCCGCGCAGAGCACATGGCGGCAGAAGTCAAAGACGGCCAGCTTCGACGCTCAATTCACGCCAGCAGCGCATACAGCGTCGTCTGCGGCTCTGCCGGCTCCGTCACGGTCGGACCGTAGACCTGCCAGAACGCGCCTTCCAGGCGCAGCCCCCGGGACATGCACCAGGAGAACAGCGCGGGCCACGCTTCCGGCAGCTTCTCCAGCGGCCCGACCAGCACCTGACGCACCGCGCGTCCCGCCGGCAGCTCGGAAGCGACGACATCGCCGACCGGGTCGAACGGCCCCATGACGACGACGCCGGGCTCCATGTGCATCCGGTTACCCCTGGGAATGCGGCACAGCGTGAAGCTCGAGCCGGGCGGCTCGGCCTGGATGCCCGGCAGCGCCTCGGCGAGCTTTTCCCGCGCCCATCGCTCCGCCGCGGGCAAATCGGCGAACGCCACCATGACTTGCACGGCGGCGGTGTGCTGCCGCTCCACCTTTACGACCTCATAGGCGCTCACCGTTCGCTCCCTCACCTTGCCATGCCGCGACGATGCCCGGCCTCGCGGCCAGCATCTCTAGCGGCCCTTCCGTGCGCCTCCCAGCGGAATCGCATCGGTGGATCGGCCCTCGCCGACGGGATCCGAGCCGCTCGGACCACCGGCTGTTTCGGCCCTTGCACCGCCGGTCGTGGCAATGCAACAGTCGGCCCCAATCCCAGAAACCAGGAGGACACCCCCATGAAAGCCATCATCATGGACCGCCATGGCGGTCTCGACGTGCTGCGCTACGGCGATCTGCCCGATCCCGTGGCCAAGCCCGGCGAGGTCGTCTGCGACATCCACGCGGCGACCGTCAACGCCGCCGACGCCAAGGTTCGCGAGGGTGGGGACTATGCCACCATCACCAACTTCCCCTACGTGCTCGGCCGCGATTTCTCGGGCGTCGTCACCGCCCTCGGCGAAGGCGTCACGGATTTCAAGGTCGGCGATGCGGTCTTCGGCGTACTCGCCGGCGGACACGAGGGCACCTACTGCGAGAAGGTCGCCGAGAAGGCCGCGATCCTCTGCAAGAAGCCGGATGACCTATCGCACGTCGATGCAGCGGCGCTGGCGCTGACCGGCCTCACCGCGCTCGTCTCGATCGAGGACACGATCAAGCTGAAGTCCGGCGAGACCATCCTGATTCAAGGTGGCGCCGGCGGCGTCGCGGGCTACGCCATCCAGCTCGCCAAGCACATCGGCGCCCGCGTCGTCACCACCGCGAGCGCGGCCAACCACGCCTACGTCAAGAGCCTCGGCGCCGACCAGGTCGTCGACTACTCCAAGGAGGACTTCACCAAGGTCGTGCGCGACGTCGATGCCGTGTTCGAGACGGTCGGCGGCGATGTCGCGCTGCGCTCGTTTCAGGTGCTGAAGCCGGGCGGCCGCGCCGCGTTCATCGGCTCGGGCGCGAAGGCGCCGGCCTCGCCGCGCGCCGAGGTCCAGTCGCTGCGTCCCGCCGTGGGGCGCGATCGCCCGCATCTCGAGCGCATCCTGCACTTGCACAAGACCGGCGCGGTGAAGGTGCCGGAGATCAAGACGTTCCCGCTGCAGCAGGCCGCCGAGGCGCAGCGCATCAGCGAGAGCCGCCACTTCCGCGGCAAACTCGTGCTGACCATGAAGTGAAGGCCTTTAGGTGTCGGACGCTTCAGCGTCTGACACCTTCCCCCCCGACGCGCAGCGCCACGCCCTTGCCGTAGCCGAGGCCGTAGATCTCCGGAACCTGCTGATCGTGGGTGGCCTTCTTGACCTGCTCGGCGGTCGCTGAGAGAACGCGTTCGAGGTCTGCGCCCGGCTTGCCCATGTTGGCCAGCAGCGCCTCCACGAACGGGCTGTTCGTCCGCCCGTCGAAGGCCGACTGTCCCCGGCGCGCAGAGAACGCGAGGATCAGCCCCGGCCCCTCGAAGGGAGCCGCAGACGGCGTGGCCGAGCGTTGCTGATCGGTGACCGAATAGAGCCGGCGTGTCAGTTCGTTGGAGCGGCACGCATCGAACACCACGAGCTGCAGCTTCTTGGCGTCCGAGATGCGCTCCACCACGCGCTCCAGGGCCACCGCCTCGTCGGCGAGATCTCGCTCGCTTTCGATGTGCGCGTCGATCGGGATCATGTAGTCGAGGTTGGATCGGGCGCGCACCCCATGCCCGGCGAAGAACACCATCGCCCAGTCGGCCGTCCGCGCCTTGCCCTCGAACTCGCGCAGCGCCGCGATCATGGAGCGGCGGTCGAGGTCGTATCTCTCGACCACGTCCTCGTCCTTGAAGCCGATACGTCTCAAGGCGGCAGCGACGGCTGCACCGTCGCCAGCGGGCGTAGCGAGCGCATCGAATGAGCCGGTGTATCTGGTATTGGCTATGACGAGCGCGACGCGGCGTGGAAGACGGACCTCACTGCGCGCGCGCGCCTCTTTCAGCCCCTCGAGCCGCTTCAAGTCGTTCTGTGCCTCCTGCTTGGCACGACGATCGTCGTTGTTGCCGAACCGTCCAGGGGAATTGATCACACGCCGGTATCCGGCCTCCGCCTCCTCGAAAAGGCCGATGCGCTCATGCGCACTGGCCTTGTTGCGCATCGGCCAGAGATAGTTGGCATCTATGCCGAGGGCCGCGTCGTAGTCGGCGACCGCTTTGTCGAACTGCCCGAGACTGCGATAGGCATTGCCCCGCCCATTGAGCGCCCACGCATGCGAAGGATCGAACTTCAGCGCCGCATCGAAATCGGCAATGGCCTCGGTGATCCGATTGAGATCGCCTTTTGCCATCCCGCGCCGGGCGAGCGCGGGCGCGTGATCGGGTTTGATCTTTAGGATGCGATCCAAGTCGGCGACAACCGCCTCGAGCTGGCGTCGCTCGTAATAGACGCCCGCCCGGAACATCAGTGCGGCAACCTGCTCGGTCGGAGTAGCGTTGCTGTCGGCCACGATCCGGCTGCACGCCTCGATCCGGGCATCGGGGCCGGCGCGCTCGCACGCCGCCCGATCTCCAGCCCTCGACGGTCCTGCCGCCGAACTCAGCCGCTTCAAGTAGGTGGCGGCCTCCACCTTGACCCGCTCATCGTCGGCCTCGCCGAGCCGGGCCGGCGCTGCGATGATGAACGAATAGTCCGACACGGCTTTCGCCAGATCCCCGATGCGCTCGTAGGCTTCGCCGCGATTCTTGTAGGCGAGCAGGAATCGCGGATCCGCCTTTATCGCCGCTGAAAACTGCTCGATCGCCTTGGAGTGGTCGCCCTGCCGGCTGTGGGTGACGCCACGCGCGTTCATGGCTATCGGCCAACCTGGACCGGACCCGCAGCGCTTCCTCATAGCTGCGCAACGCATCCGCAGGCGTAGCCGTCTGGCCGAGCGTGCGGCCGAGCCAGTAGTGGGCGTTCGCGTCCTCCCGGTCCAACATCACGGATTGTTGCAGATCGGCAAGAGCAGAACCGAGGTCGCCCCGATCGAAATTGAGCCGCCCACGCGTCAGCAGGGCGCGGGCCTGATCGTTACGCGAGAGTTCGCGATCGCTGAGATAACGGGAGCAGGCCGCAAGCCTGTCGGCGGCTGAACGCTTGTCGTCGGCGCAAAGCCGACGGGCCCCCTCATCGGCTGCATGCGACGTTAAACTCGAGAGCACCAGACAAACCGAGACGAGCAGGATCCTCAGCATCGACGCCTCCACCCCCCATCGGCGCGAGAGAATTGCGCAGACGGCGGAAGTCTAAGCGAGGCGAGCGACTAAAGAAAGTCTCGCAGTGAGCCTTCTATGCCGCGCTCTTCATGCTGGCGGGATCGTAATTCAGCACCGGGGCGAGCCAGCGCTCGGCCTCGGCCAGTGACCAGCCCTTGCGGCGCGCATAGTCCTCGGCCTGATCACGCTCGACCTTGCCGACGCCGAAATAGTGCGACTCGGGATGGGAGAAATAGAGGCCAGACACGGCCGAGCCCGGCCACATCGCATAGCTCTCGGTGAGCTTGATCCCGGTCTCCCGCTCGACATCGAGCACTTTGAACAGCGTGCCCTTCTCGGTGTGGTCGGGCTGCGCTGGATACCCGGGCGCGGGCCGGATGCCGCGATACTTCTCCGCGATCAGCTCCTCGCACGACAGCGTCTCGTCCCCGGCATAGCCCCACAGCTCGCGGCGCACCTTGGCATGCAAGGCCTCGGCGAAGGCCTCCGCCAACCGATCCGCCAGCGCCTTCAACATGATCCGTCCGTAGTCGTCGTGCGGCGCCACGTGCGCCGCCAGCGCCTCTTCCTCGCCGATGCCGGTGGTGACCGCGAAGCCGCCGACATAATCGGCGAGGCCCGTCTCTTTCGGTGCGACGAAATCGGCAAGCGCGGTGTGCGCCCGCTCGCGGTTGTTCTCGCGCGCCATCTGCTGGCGCAGCGTGTGCAGCGTGGCGAGTGGCGTCTTGCGCGTGTCGTCCTTGAACAGCGTGATGTCGTCACCGGCCGCGTTGGCAGGCCAGAAACCGACGACGGCGTTGGCCGTCAGCCACTTGCCGGCGACGATCTGCTTCAACATCGCCTGGGCATCGGCGAACAGCTTCTTCGCCTCCGGGCCCACGACGTTGTCGTCGAGGATGCGGGGGTAGCGTCCGGCGAGCTCCCAGGTCTGGAAGAACGGTGTCCAGTCGATGTAGGGCACGAGATCGGCCAAGTTCCAAGCCTTGAAGGTCCGCGTTCCCAGGAAAGAGGGTTTGGGCGGCGTGTAGCCTTTCCAGTCGAGCTTGAGGCTGTTGGCGCGCGCGGCCGCGAGTGTGATGCGCTGCTTGTTGGTCTCGCCTTTGAGATACGCGTCGCGGGTGCGGCCATACTCCGACTTCGTGCTCGCGATGAAGCCCTCGCGGTCGGTCTCCGACAGCAGGCTCGAGACGACGCCGACCGCGCGCGAGGCATCCGTCACGTACACGGCCTGTCCGCGCTTGTAGTTCGGGCTGATCTTGACGGCGGTGTGCACGCGGCTCGTGGTGGCGCCGCCGATCAGCAGCGGGATGGAGAAGCCCTCGCGCTCCATTTCCGCGCCGACGTTGCACATCTCGTCGAGCGAGGGCGTGATCAGGCCCGACAGTCCGATGATGTCCGCTTTTTCGCGACGCGCCGCCTCCAGAATTTTGGCGGCCGGCACCATCACGCCGAGATCGATCACCTCGTAGTTGTTGCACTGGAGCACGACGCCGACGATGTTCTTGCCGATGTCGTGCACGTCGCCCTTCACCGTCGCCATCACGATCTTGCCCTTCGGCGGCATCTCGGTCAGGCCCTGCGCGCGCTTCTCCGCCTCCAGGTAGGGTTGCAAATAGGCGACGGCCTGCTTCATCACGCGGGCGGATTTGACCACCTGCGGCAGGAACATCTTGCCGGCGCCGAACAGGTCGCCGACCACGTTCATGCCGGCCATCAGCGGGCCCTCGATCACTTCCAGCGGCTTGTTGGCGGCCTTGCGCGCTTCCTCCGTATCGGCCTCGATGAACTCGTTGAGACCGTGCACCAGCGCGTGCGTCATCCGCTCGTTGATCGGCAGCGCGCGCCAGGCATTGTCGGGCGTCTGCTTCTTCGCGGCGCCGCCGGCCTTGTAGCGGGGCGCGGCCTCGAGCAGCCGGTCGGTCGAATCGTCACGGCGGTTGAGAACCACGTCCTCGCACAGCTCGCGCAACTCGGCGGGAATATTGTCGTAGACTGCGAGCTGGCCGGCGTTGACGATGCCCATGTCCATGCCCGCCTGGATGGCGTGATAGAGAAACACGGAGTGCATCGCCTCGCGCACCGCCTCGTTGCCGCGGAACGCGAACGACAGGTTCGACACGCCGCCGGAGACGTGGACCAGCGGCATCTTCTGCTTGATCTGCCGCGTCGCCTCGATGAACGCGATGCCGTAGCCGTTGTGCTCCTCGATGCCGGTCGCGACCGCAAAAATGTTGGGATCGAAGATGATGTCCTGTGGCGGGAAGCCGATCTCCTGGGTCAACAGTTCGTAGGCGCGCTCGCAGATCGACACCTTGCGCTCGATGGTGTCGGCCTGCCCCTGCTCGTCGAACGCCATCACGACGACGGCCGCACCGTAGCGTTGCACCTTGCGGGCCTGCGCGAGGAAGGCCGCCTCGCCCTCCTTCATGCTTATCGAATTGACGATGGCCTTGCCCTGCACGCATTTGAGGCCGGCCTCGATCACGGTCCACTTCGAGCTGTCGATCATCACCGGCACGCGCGAGATGTCCGGCTCGCTGGCGATCAGGTTGAGGAACGTCTCCATCGCCTTCTCTGAGTCGAGCAGGCCCTCGTCCATGTTGACGTCGATGATCTGCGCGCCGCTCTCCACCTGCTGCCGCGCAACCGCGAGGGCCGCACCATAGTCGCCCTGCTCGATCAGCTTGCGGAACTTCGCCGAGCCCGTGACATTGGTCCGCTCACCGACGTTGATGAACGTCGCTGTCGCACCGCGCGGAGCGAGGTCGGACGAGGTGGGGGTGTCGGTCGTCATGGGCGTCGCGCCTCGATGAAAGTTTCCCGACGCATCTCGCCGCGCTCGTCATGGCCGCGCAGGCGGCCACCCAGAGCACGATGGGGCGTCGGGCATCACAGATGTGAAGATGAACCGCGGCACCTTCGGCGCCGCCGGATGTCAAACAGGAGGGATCTGGCTGAGTGGCCGCCTGCGCGGCCATGACAAGGTGATTGGATAGGACTGAAGCCCCTAAAGCGGCCACACACCCTTCAGCGCCACTCGCAGCCACGGACTGCCGAACAGCCAGAACAGCGTGGTCGCGACGAACACCGCGCCCGACAGGATCACCGGATCGCGCCAGCTCCGCGTCGGGGCGAGTACCGTGACGCGGGCATCCGCCTCGGCCATGTCGACCTCGAGCGTCGGGAACCGTTGCGTGGTCGTCTCCTTCACCACGTGCCCGAGCACGGGGATGAACAGCTGCCACGCCTTGCGGGTCAACAGTCCCTGCGGCCAGCGGATGTTGGGATCGACGATCCACAATTCCGTCAGCGTGCCGATCTTGTCGGGCGCCAACTGCGTTCGCACGAACACCGAGTAGCTCGCCGGGAAATAACCCGCCGCCCGCTGGCGCACCAGCTCCGACAACTCGTAATCCAGCGCCTTCAGCTCCTTGAAGAGCTGCGCGCGGATCTCGTCCGAGGCAAGCGTGATGTTCGGATCCGACGACCGCAATGTCGCGGGTAGATCGACCTTGATGACGCGCATGACACAACTCCCCCAGCCCCATTTCGGGCTCGAGGCCATGCCGCGCACGCCTGAAGGTCGCCTCAGCCATGGACGAAAGGCTCCAGGCCGGAGAGACGCAGACGCGGGGCGATGACGGGAACCCGTCTCGGCCCGTACGTCTGAACATGGGCTTTGATGTGGCCGATGTGGTCCGGCGTCGAGCCGCAACAGCCGCCGACGATGTTGACGATGCCGTCCTTGGCCCACGGCTCGATCTGGCAGGCCATGTCGTCGGGGCTCTCGTCGTACTCGCCCATCGCATTGGGCAAGCCCGCGTTCGGGTAGGCCGAGATCAGCGTGTCGGCGACGCCCGCGAGCTCGGCGATGTAGGGCCTCATGGTCTCGGCGCCGAGCGCGCAGTTGAGCCCGATCGAGAACGGCTTCAAATGCTGCACCGAGTACCAGAACGCTTCCGGCGTTTGCCCCGACAGCGTGCGGCCCGACAGGTCCGTGATGGTGCCCGAGATCATGATCGGCAGCGTCACGCCGGTCGCCTCGAACGTGTCGAGCACGGCGAAGCCGGCGGCCTTGGCGTTCAGCGTGTCGAAGATCGTCTCGATCAGGATGATGTCGGCGCCGCCCTCGATCAGCCCCCGCGTCTGCTCGCAATAGGCCTCGCGCAGCACGTCGAACGAGACGTTGCGGTAGCCGGGATTGTTGACGTCCGGCGAAATGGAAGCGGTACGGTTGGTCGGCCCGATCGCGCCCGCGACCCACGCCACGCGTCCGGTCGCCTGCTCGCAGGCGTCCGCTGCCTCGCGCGCGATGCGGGCGCCGGCGACGTTGATCTCGTAGGCGAGCTCCTCCATGCCGTAGTCGGCCATAGAGATGCGCTGCGCGTTGAACGTGTTGGTCTCGTGGATGTCGGCCCCGCACGCGAGATACTTGTCGTGGATCTCGCGGATGATCTGGGGCTGCGACAGCGACAGCAGGTCGTTGTTGCCCTTGACGTCGCGCGTCCAGTCCTTGAAGCGCGTGCCGCGATAGCCCGCCTCGTCCAGCTTGTAGGACTGGATCATCGTGCCCATCGCACCGTCGATGATCAGGATGCGCTCGGCGGCCGCCTTGTGCAGGGCGGTAATGCGTTCGGTCCGGGTGCTCATGCGTTCACCGTCTTCTTCACGGGGGCGTCCGCCGTCACGGACTTGCCCCGCGGCCGCAGGCCCAGCAGGTGGCAGATCGCGTAGACGAGGTCGGCGCGGTTCAGAGTGTAGAAATGGAAGCGCTTCAACCCCTCGTCGACGAGGCCCATCGCCTGCTCGGCGGCGACCGCGGCGGCGACGAGATGGGTCGTCTGCGGATCGTTGTCGAGACCTTCGAAACGGCGCGCGAGCCAGGACGGCATCGTCGCCCCGCAGCGCGCCGCGAACGACGACACCTGCTTGTAATTGTGGATCGGCACCAAGCCCGGCGTGATCGGCACCCAGATGCCGGCCGCGCGTGCCCGCTCCAGGAAGCGGAGATAGTGCGAGTTGTCGAAAAAGAACTGGGTGATGACCCGCGTCGCGCCAGCATCCACCTTGGCCTTGAGGTTGTCGAGGTCAGCAATCAGCGAGCCGGATTCGGGGTGCATCTCGGGATAGCCACCGACCGAGATCTCGAAATCACCGATCCGGCGAATTCCTGCGACGAGATCAGCGGCATTGGCGTAGCCGCCGGGATGGGGCTCGTAGCGCGTTCCGGCCCCCGTCGGGGGATCGCCCCGCAACGCCACGATGTGGCGGACGCCCGCCTCCCAGTAGCCGCGGACGACCTCGTCGACCTCCGCCTTAGTCGCCTGCACACAGGTGAGGTGAGCGGCGGGATGCAGGCTCGTGTCCTTGACGATACGGGCGACGGTCGCGTGCGTGCGCTCGCGCGTCGAGCCGCCGGCGCCGTAGGTCACCGAGACGAACTCGGGTCTCAGCGGCGCGAGCCGGCCGATCGCCGACCACAGCCCCTCCTCCATCCTGTCCGTTTTCGGCGGAAAGAACTCGAAGGAGACGTCGATATCACCCGAGCCGACGAGCCGGCTGCGGCGCTCCTTGATCTCGGTCATCAACTCGTGCCTTCCAGTGCGAGAGGGCGAGACTTGGCCCGGCCGCCCTCGATCGGGCGCTCGGCGAGCCAGAGGGAAACGGTAAGCTTGTCGCCGGGCGCGCCAGCGGCCGAGGGCGCGAGATCGCGGCCCGACAGCGGCACGAGGCCGGCATCGGCCAACCAGTTGCGAACCTGATCCCGCGAGAAGCCGAGCCGCACGTGGGCATGGGCATCGCGCAGAAACTCGAGATTGTGCGGCGCGAAATCGACGATCAGCAGCCGGCCGCCCGGCGCCAGCAGCCGCGCCGCCTCGCGGATCGCCGCCACGGGATCGCGTAGATAGTGCAGCACCTGGTGCATGGTGACGGCATCGGCCGAGCCGCTGTCGAGCGGAACGCTGTAGATGTCGCCGTGGCGCACGTGAATGTGCTGATGACCCGCGCGGGCGAGATTGGAGCGGGCGAAAGCCAGCATGTCCTGATTGACGTCGAGGCCGATGCTGCGCTCCGAGCGCGCGGCGAGCAGTTCCAGTAGTCGCCCGGTCCCGGTGCCCAGATCGACCAGCAGCTTGAACGGCCCCGCGCCCAGCGCCTCGGCGATCGCAGTCTCGACCTCGGCCTCGGCAACGTGCAGCGCGCGGATGCGGTCCCACTGCCCGGCATGCTGGCGGAAATAAGCCTGGGCGGCCTGCTCGCGCTCCTTCTGCAAGGTCACCGCGCGCTCGCGGTCGCGGACCAGCACGGGATCGTCGGTGGCGGCCAGCGACAGCAGCCGCTCGACCACCAGTCCGCCGGTGGCGCGGTCAGCGAGGTTGAAGTAGACCCAGCTGCCCTCCCGAAAGCGCTCGATCAGCCCGGCCTCGACCAGCAGCTTGAGGTGGCGGGACAGGCGCGGCTGGCTCTGCCCGAGGATCCGCGTGAGATCCTTGACGTTGAGCTCGCCCAGCACGAGCAGCAGCAGGATGCGCAGCCGCGTCGGCTCGGCCACCGCCTTCAGTGCCGTCACCAGATCCGAGCTGCCGAGCCTTGCCGTCGTCACTTGTGCCTCCAATCGACGGACAGCAGCATATAAAGATATGTTTATATGTCAAGTCGCCCATCGGTTCTGTCTCGTGCCCGGATCGAACGGCTTTGCTTGGTTAATCGAGGCGAAACCATGATGGCTTAGAGTGCGTATCTCGCTCCGTTGCCGCCTCGCCGAATGAGCCCCTCCCAATGCGCATCGCCGCCCATGACACGATTTCCCCGAGCGCGCCGCTCACCTCGCTGCCGCTCGTCATCGAACAGCGCTCGGCGCGGTTACCGGCAGCGCTGCAGCTCGTGCCGTTGACGATCATGATGATCCTGATGGCGATCCCGTTCGCACTGATCGTCGGGCTGCTCGCGGGCGAGCCCTCGGCCCGCGCGGTGATTGCCGAACGCCCGCTGGCGTCCGCCCAGATGACCTTGGGGATGCTGATGTGGATGGGACTGATGGCCTGGCCAGCCAATCGATTGCTGACGAAACTGACGGGCATGCGCACGGTCTCGATCGACGGACATCAAGTCACCGTCGTCGACAAGGGCCTCCTCGGCACGAACACCTGGACGCTGCCGCTGACCTCGTTCGAGGGATTGGCCCACCATGTCCGCGCGTCGTTGTCGGGCACGCGCCACGAGTTGATCCTGGCCCATCCCGACCGCAGCCGCTCGGTGCTGCTCGCCATCGCCGACCGCTTCGGCAAGAGCGAGGTTGAAGGTGCCTGCACACTTCTCGGCATGCGTGAAATTCCAGCCCGCGACCTGTACGAGCAGCGTCGCCCGGAGCCCGATCGCCCCGCTCCCGTCCTCGTTGGCGCCGGCTTCAGCCCCGCAACGACCTGAACATCAGCCCTTGGCGCCGCGCGACCTGAGCGATTTGCGCGCTGAGGCGAACTCGTCGCTCTGCCAGTTCAACAGTTGCAGTTCCCCATCGGCCGTGCTCCAGGCGATGTCGCCGCCGTGCATCGTCGCCTCGATGGCGCGCTTGACCATCCGCGCCGCAACCCGCGGCCGCGCCGCGATCCGTTCCGCCATCGCCAGTGCCGCCGGCTCCGCCTGGCCAGGCGGCACCACCTCGTCCAGAAAACCGAGCCGAGCCGCCTCGGCGGTGTCCCATCTCGCGCCGGCGAGCAGCAGCCGCCGCGTCGCCTGGACGCCGACGAGCCGCACCAGACGCGGCACTGAGTGCCACGCCATGTTGAGCCCCACAGCGACCTCTGGCGCCGCGAACGTGGCGTTGTCGGCCGCGATCCGGAAATCGCACATCGCGGCCAGCGCCATGCCGCCGGCGAAGCATGGCCCTTCGACGGCAACGATGGTCACCGGCTCGAGTGACATGAAGGCGCGCGCCAGACGCGGGCCCTGTGCGGCGATCTTACGCCGCTCGCCGACCGGCAACGAAGGCAACTCGTCCCAAACCTCGTCCTTGAGATCCATGCCACCGGAAAAGACCTGCTGTGCGCCCGCGACGACGATCGCGGCGATCTCCGCGTCGTCCTCGAATTGGCGCGCGGCGGCGATCAACTCGCGCATGATCGAGAACGAGAGCGCGTTCGCCCTTCCTTTACGATCGAACCGGATGATGGCGACAGCGCCTCGGCGCTCGATGGTGACGGTCTGGCTCATGTCCTGAGTTTAGTCGTCCGTGGCGATCGGGCAACTGTCGCGCAAGGCCTTGGGAGACGGCCAGTCATGCGTCGCCGTCCCCGCGCTGCACGGCCAGCGTGCGTATCGTGCATCATTGCGCCTTGTCAGTGCCGCGTTTGTGGGGTCCATCGAGGGGCTCGCAGTGCCGGGATCACGAGGTTTGACCTGACCGCGGGCGTCGTGTTGAGTGTTGTTCGAATTTTTCTCGAGACAGATCCGAGCGGCAAGGAGCCGGAACGCATGTCGTCTGCCACGTCCCTGAAGCGCCAAGTGTCGCCGCGCGCCCTGCTGTCGGCCCTGCTGCTGACGATGCCCATGCTGCTCGCGATGCTGGCGGTGACCGCCACACCGGCCCGTGCCGAGCATCCGACGGCATTCATGCAGCGCGTCGCCAACGAGTTGATCAACGCCCAGCGCCTCGGCGGTGGTGCGGCCTTCGCAGGCGTGCTGCGCAAGCACGCCGACGTGCCCTACATCGGGCACGTCTCGCTCGGCACCTACGCCCAGCGTCTCGCCCAGGCCGAACGGCCCAACTATTACAACGGCATGATCAAGTTCATATCGAACTATGCCGCCAAGGAGGCCGGGAAGTATCCGGTCAACCGCGCGATCGTGACGGCCGCGACCGAGGAGGGCGGCAAAGGTGTCTACGTCGACACCACCATCGAGCTGAAGTCGGGCGAGACCTACGACGTCCGCTGGTGGCTGACCCGGCAGGGAACCACCTTCAAGGTGCGCGACGCGCAGGTGGTGGGCTTCTGGATGAGCCCGTTCCTGAAGAACCTTTTCGAGAACTACATCACCGAGAACGGCGGCAACCCAAAGGCGCTGGTGGTGGCGCTGAACCGGTAGATGGGTGAATTGGTGAGTTCGTGAGACCCGCCAGTGGGAAGTGCGAGCCCAGCTAGCGTCAGTTTCCGTGGCTCAGTAACCGTGACAATGGCGAGTGAGAGCTTCCTGGAACCTTTGCGTAGCAGCCGACCACCGACAGCGACCCACGTCGTGTTCGGCCTACCACCTCGCCAGCTGACCACTTGATCATCTGACCAACTGGCCACTGACCTACTTCTTCGCCGTCTCCTGGTGCCAGACCAGCAGCCGGGCGCGGATCGCGCGCACAGCCCAGATCACCATGAAGCCGGACAAGCCGATCTCGATGATGCCCGCGAATACGCCGGGGCTGTCGGCGAAGCGCTGAGCGTGGATCATCGAGCCGCCGAGCCCGACGCCGCCCATCAGCATCTCCGCGACGATGGTCACGATCATGCCGAGCGGCAGCGCGATCTGGAATCCGGTGAGGATCTGCGGCAGGGCCGCCGGCAGGATCACCGTGCGCAGGATGGTTCCCTCGCTGGCGCCGAGACTGCGCGCCGACCAGATCAGTTGACGGTCGACGCCCTGAGTGCCGGCAATGGTATTGGCGGCGATGGCGAAGAACGATGCGAACGCGATCAGCACGATCTTGGACAGATCGTAGGCGCCGAACCACAGCATGAAGATCGGCAGGAAAGCGACCTTCGGCATCGGGAAGCCGACCGAGACGACCGGATCGAAAAACCATTTCACGAGGCGGAATCGCGTCATCAGGATGCCGATGCCGACACCGAGCACTGCCGCGATCGAGAAGCCCGCCAGCAGCCGGTAAAGCGTCGCCCCGATCTTGAGGAAGAACTCACCGGTCGCGACGTCCTCACCCACGCGATGTAGCACGGTGCTGAGCGCGGGGAGCAGGTAGGGATTGAAAGAGCCGAACTGGGCAACGAGCTCCCAGGTGCCGAACAGCAGCGCCAGCGAGATGAAGTGCCCCGGCAGCCCGATCCAGTCCCAGAAGCTGCCCCGGCGCGCGGGAGGCGGTGGCACGGCGACGGCGGCAGCGCTCGAAGCCGGCGCGGTCGTGGGGATCTCAGCTACTCCCGCCATGACAGCATTCTCCGCATGAAGATCTGGAACACCCGGTCGGCGATGAAGCCCATCGCCACCACGGTGATGATGCACGCGAACATCGCCTCGTAGATTCCACCGTCACCGAAGCCCGAGATCAAATAGCCGAGCCCGTCCTTGGAGATCAGGAACTCGGAGCTGACCAGCAGCACGAACGAGACGGCGAGCGCTGTCCTGAGGCCCGCCAGGATCTCGGGCATCGCGCCGGGTAGCACCACTTGGCGCAGCACCTTGAACTCGGTCGCGCCGAGACTGCGCGCAGACCAGATCAGGTGCTGATCGACGCCGCGTGCACCGTTGTAGGACGACACCACGATCGGCAGCAGGCAGCCGAGAAAGATCAGGATCACCTTCGACATGTCGCCGAGGCCGAACCACAGAATCATCACTGGGATCAGTGCCGATTTCGGCATCGGATAAAACATCTGCACGACCGGGTTCACCAGCATGCGGACCGGCTTGTACCATGCCATCAGCACACCGGCCGATGTCCCGAGGAGAACCGCGAGGCCCAACCCCGAGCCCATACGCTTCAGAGAGGCCAGCCCCTGCGTGACCAGTTCACCGCTGCTGGCGAGATCCCACCAGGAGACCAGCACCTCCGACAGCGGCGGCATCATCAACTTCGAGATTATGCCGGTGCGAACCGCGGCTTCCCACATCATCGCGAGGATCAGCAGCGGCAGATACTTCACGATCCGGCTGGTGACGGCTGTCATCTCAGTGTCCACCCATGCGGCTCTGGCCGATGTCGGCGAGCGCCGCTTCGCCCTTGATGCGGTTCCAGATGTAGCTCGCCTTCTCGGTGAACTCGGGCCGGTCCATGACGCCCGGTCCTCGGTCGGCGAAGCGCGTCTCGACGATCTCCATGATGCGGCCGGGACGTGCCGACATCATCACGACGCGCTCGGCCAGATAGACCGCCTCGCGCACGTCGTGGGTGACGAACACGACCGTCTTCTGAGTCTTTTCCCAGATCGACAGGATCTCCTCCTGCATGATGCCGCGGGTCTGCGCGTCGAGTGCACCGAGCGGCTCGTCCATCAGCAGGATGTCGGGATCGACGGCGAGCGTACGGGCGAGGGCCGCGCGCTGGCGCATGCCGCCCGAAAGCTGGGAGGGAAAGCTGTCCTGGAAGCCGTCGAGGTGGACGAGCTTGATGTAGTGCTGGGCCCGCTCGAGCCGATCCTTGCGGGGGACACCCGTGTTCTCGAGACCATACATCACGTTCTGGAGCACCGTCTTCCAGGGAAACAGCGCGAAATGCTGGAACACGATGCCCCGGTCGGGGCCGGGCTTCGTCACCTGACGGCCGGACACCAGCAGCTTGCCCTGCTCGATCTCCAGAAACCCGCCGATGAGGTAGAGCAACGTACTCTTGCCGCAGCCCGATGGCCCCAGCAGCGAGACGAACTCGCGATCCTTGATCTGGAGCGAGACGTTGTCGAGCGCATGCACCGGCTTGCCCTTGTTGGGCCGATAATAGTGGCTGAGTCCCTCCACCTCGATGGCCGCCTTGGAGGCTAGAGCCCGCTCGCTGCCCGATCCGTCTGCCATGCTGAGGTCCTGCTCCTGAATCTTGCCTGACGGCGCGGGCCGACCACTGCTCAATCCGCCCGTGCTCGACGTCTCGCTTCTGCGATGGGCCCCGAAGCCGGCCCGATCGTCAATTGATCCGCTGCTTCGCCTCGTCGATCAGCGAGAAATCGATGTATGGCTTGACGTCGAACTTGGTTGGAAACACCCCGGCCTCGTGCGAGACGTTGAGCGCCTGCTGGGCTCCTTCGAGAGAGGGCCGAGCATCCGGATCGCGAAAGTAGTCCTTCTTGGTCAGGAAATAATCGAGCGACGGACGCGGCTGCTTGGTGAAGTCCATCGCCACCTTGATTGCCGCCTCGCGATTGGCGGGATCGAGGAACCAGCGCGTCCCGCGGATGTAGTCCTCGAAGAAGTCGAGCAAGACGGCGCGGTTCTTGTCGATCACGTCCTTCTTCATGATGATGCCGACGGTCTGCTGTGTGCCGGTCGCGTCGTTCATCGTGAACAGCGGCTTCACCTGGCTGTGATCCACCGACTTCTGGAATTGCGGAAGGATGATGCCGAGGTCGATCTTGCCGGCCATCAACATCGCCGGAATGTTACCGAACGCCACCTCGATCGTATTGAAATCCTTGTCGGTGAGGCCGTGCCGGCGCAGATACGTCCGCATGGCGGTGTCGGACGAGGCGCCGATCGAAGCGGTGCCGATCCGCTTGCCCTTGAGATCCTCCACCTTGGTGATGCCGCTGTCGTTGCGCACCATGAACGGCGAGGACCACCAGCCCGGCCGGTCCTGGATGACATCGCCGACGAGGCGAACGTCGGCCTTGGCGTTGTTCGTCAGTACATAGAGCATGGTGGTCGCCAGCGCGCCCAATTCGATCTCGCCGCCAACGAGCGCCTGCATCATCGGCCCTGAGGCCTGCATGCGGATGAGATCGACCGTGTAGCTCTTGCCGTAGTGCACGAGCCCCTGCTTGCCCGTGAAGATCAGCGGCAGGAGATGGCCCGGAGTTTGCGACCAGGCCGCGCGGATCTTCTGCTGGGCGGTTGCCTGTGGCGACCAAGCCGCGAGTGACAGCATGATGGCTGCGACGACGGCAACTGAGCGAATGCGCATGGGCCTGTCTCTCCCTCGTGGATGTCGTTTCCTCGCGTTTATTTTCTTCATTCAGTCTTTTGCGTGCGGCACCCGCGCAGCAGGCGCCGCGGCCAGGATCACTTTTTGTCGAGGCGTTTGATCGCCTGGTCGACCCACGAGGCGTCGACATACGGCTTCACGTCGAACTTTTCGGGAATCACGCCGACCTCGATCGAGCCGTTGACGGAGTTCTGAACCCGCACGGCGTCTGGCCGCGCGTTCGGATCCCTATAATAGTCGTTCTTGGTCAGTACGTAGTCGAGCGATTCCCTGGACTGCTTGGTGAAGTCCATGAAGATCTTCATTGCCGCCTCGCGGTTGGCGGGATCCAAGAACCAGCGCGTCGCGCGCACATAATCCTCGAAGAAATCCTCGACCGCGGCCTTATTCTTCTCGAGAAAGTCCTTCCTCATCATCATGCTGACGGTCTGCTGCTCCCCCGCTGCCTCCCGATGAACGAACAGCGGACGGAACTTCTTCATGTCCATCTGCTTGATGTACTGCGGCAGCATGATCGACATGTCGATCTTGCCCTCGGTCAGCATCGCCGGCATATTTCCGAACTGGACCTCGATCGAATTGAAATCCTTGTCGGTGACGCCGTGACGGCGCAGCACGACCCGCATCGAGGTGTCGCCGGCCGAGCCGATCGCATTGGTGCCGACCCGCTTGCCTTTCACGTCCTCAGGCTTCTTGATCGGGCCGTCGATCGCCACGAGATAGGGCGAGGACCACCAGCCTTCCTTGTCTTGAATGACGTCTGCCACGATGCGGGCGTCGGTATTGGCCTTCTTGACCAACAGATACACCGACGTGGAGCCGAGCGCCGCCATTTCGACCTCTCCGGCCGCGAGCGCTTGCATGGCCGGCGTGGACCCACGGAAGCGGATCGTTTCGACGACATAGCTCTTGCCGGCGTGCTTGAGATTGTCCTTGTTGAGGAACAGCACGGAGGCGAGATGGCCGGGCGACTGGTTCCAGCCCACCCGCATCTTGATGGGCTGCTGCTGTGCGTAGGCGACGCTGGTGCTGGCGAGCACTGCGGCCAAAGTCATGCCGGACAGGAGCTGTCGGAGCATGGGCGATCCTCCCGAGATCGTATGGTAACGCTGCGGCCCTCTCGTGATCGGACGGCTCGCTGGCGGGGGCACGACGTGTGCTTGCCGCAGAGTGTACAGAGGGAGCCCCTGCTGTCAATCGGCCTCCGTACGTTTGCGCGAGTTTACAGAGATCCCGAAAATACGGCCGCACCGGCACGAAGTGCGTGTTGCAGTGCACCTTGACCGCACATCTGGTATGATCGGGATACCCCGACGGCGGAACGTCGACAAAGGAAGAGTTCATGGCGACCATCGACCTGAAGACGCGCGAGATCAGCCCAGGGGCTGCGCGCGAGTCCGCGCCGCAAGTGCCCGATGCGGTGATTAAGGTCGATCTGGACGAGCGCGCCTTCGCCTTTCCGCAGGGCAAACAGATCCTGCAGCTCCACATCCTCGCCTACCGGCCCCAGCTCGTGAAGATCGAGGCGACCTACGCCTATAACGAGGCGCGCGCCAGCCACGAGCTGTTCGAGCTGCCCGCGGACGATGCCCGCGAACTCGTCCGCAAGCTGGTGGAGACGGTGTACCGGGCGACCTCGAGCCAGGTGATCAGCCGCTCGACCACGCTGTCGATCACCGTCGTCACCAACGGCTATCTGCTTCAAATGGGCGACCACGAGAGCATGCGCGAGGTGTTCCTCTCCACCGGCTGCATCTGGCGCGTCTGCAACGGTCTCGCCCGAGCCGTCGATTTCATCTCGCCTATCGCGTCGAATTGAGGTCGGGATGAAACCGGTCAGATGGGAAACGCTTCGATGTCCCGCCGAGCGGGGGCCGAGCCGGCGCCGGCTGCGGCAAACCTCGCCGGCCTTGGATCGCTCTCTATACGCACCTCTTCAGATCGGCCGGAGCGCGCTTCCAGATCATCGTTTCACTGAATATCTTGGAACCCATGTAGCCGACGACTTTGAGCTGGTCGCCCATCGGGGTGAGCTCGACGCTGTACTTCTCGTCCTCCTCCGGATCGTAAATCCAGCCGCCGTCCCACTTCCCGCTCGACATCGGCTTGGCGTCGCCGATGATCTGCCGACCGCAGACTTGGCCGTTCTTACCGTCCTTCAGCCAGACGAGCTTGCCGCACATGCGGCCGCCGCAGTCGGCAATCTCGACGGCACCGCGGCCGGTATGATCGATCCAGATGCCGGAGGGATCGGAGGCGGAGACGGCCGAAGTGGCGCAGACCGCCACCAGCGCCATCGCGATGGCGGCACGGGTCAGAGAAAGTGCACGATTCATGAACGGATTTCCTTCTACGATATGAAGAGATGTAGCTCTCGGCCAGCGGCCCGATCAGGGCTGACCATGAGCTTGACGCCAACAATAGGAGCAGCGGCGATTGCGGGCTGTTCCAGCGGGGACAACGGGATTTAACCTGATGTTCCTTGCGTGACAGCGCCGCCGCCCGCTCTCGTCCATATTGGGTTCATGAACACACGGGCTCCCTACCGGGCCCCCAGCCACCGCCAAACCAGGAGCCACGCCATGACCATCAGCACCACCCGGAAGATCGTCCTCGCCGCCGCCGTCGCCGTCATCGCTGCCGCCACCAACCTGCAGGCGCCGGCGGCCGAGGCTCGCGGGCGGGGCTTCGGCATCGGTCTCGGCATCGGCCTGATCGGCGCCGCCGCGATCGCCAGCAGCTATGCCGCCCAGGAGCGTCGCTACGAGGAAGCCCGCCGGCGGGCGTTCTACGAAGGTGTGGCCGCCCGCAAGGAGCGCGCTCGCCGCATCGAAGCGGCGAGGGCCAAAGCCCGCGCCGAGCGTGCCGCCGCCGCCGAGCGTGCGGCCGCCATCCGCCAGGCCAAGATCGCCGCCGAGAAGGCGCAGGCCAAGCGGATCGCGGCGGCCCAGGCAGCCCAGGTCGCTGCCGCCAAGCCAGCCGAGGCCGTCGTCGGGGCGCCGCAGTTGGTCTCCGCACCGGTTGCCGCAACCACCGTGAAGGCCCCGGTCAATGCTCCGGCTGACCGGACGGAGACCACCCGCACGGTCGTCGCCGAGACCATCGCGACCACCGGCCCGGCTGCAAAGACCCCGGTCGTCGAGGCCACCGCTCCGATCCGTTCCCCCGAGATCGAGAAGCCGGCCCGCATGTGCCAGCAGTTCCTGCCCTCGGTTGGCCTGATGATTGCTGTGCCTTGCACCGAGTGATCCCAGCGACGTTACTCATTCCCTGGACCGGTCGTCGAAAGACGGCCGGTCGATCGTCGGGCAGATGGCCGGGCAAATGAAAGAGGAACAGGACCGATGACGGCAGGCGAGGAGGATGCCGACGCGGCGCTGGCCAGGGCAATCGCCGCCGAGAGCGCCGCGCCAGCAGCCGGAATGCCGATCTCGATGGTGGCTCGCCTCGCCTACCGCAACCTATTCCACGACCGATTGAGCCTGATCGTCACCCTGGTCGGCATTTTGTTCTCGGTGGTTCTCGTCGCCGTCCAGCTCGGCTTGTATATCGGCTCGGAGCGCATGATCGCGGCGATGCTGGACCAGTCAGAGGCGGATCTGTGGATCATTCCGCTGGGCACCAAGAGCTTCGATGATCCAGCCTACCTCAACGGCCGCGAGCGACACGCGGCGCTCTCCACCCCCGGCGTCGCCCGGGCGGAGGATCTGGTGGTCGGCTTCGGCGCCTGGCGCAAGCCCAGGGGCGGCACCACCGCCATCCTCGTGGTCGGCTCCAGTCTGCAGCCCGGCAGCACCGTGCCCTGGAACATCGTCGAGGGCAGCCTGGACGGGCTGCGCAGCCCCGCCGCCGTCGCCGTCGATCGCACCTATTTCGAGGACCTCGGTATCACCGCCAACGGCGCCATCGCCGAGATCAACGGCAATGCGGTCACCGTCACCACGCTGACGCACGGCATCCGCTCGTTCACCACGTTGCCCTACGTGTTCACCACGCTTGCGCGAGCCCGCTCATTCCTCGACATCGGCCGCGAGCAGGCGTCCTACACGCTCATCAACATCGCCGAGGGCGCCGAACTCGAGACCGTCCGCAAGGCACTGGGGGCCCGGCTGCCCGATGCCGAGATCCTGACTCAGGCCGAGTTCCGCAAGCGCAGCCTCGATTACTGGCTGTTCCAGACCGGCGCCGGCTCGGCGCTGATCGCGGGCGCCATCCTGGGCATCATTGTCGGCATCGTCATCGTCGCCCAGACGCTCTATGCCAGCACCAAGGACCACCTGAACGAATTCGCGACGCTGCGCGCGCTCGGCGCGTCGGGCAGCTACATCGATGGTGTCATCCTGATGCAGGCCCTGCTGTCTGCCGTGATCGGTTATCTGCTCGGGTTGACGCTCAGCCTGTTGATCATCGAAGCCGCTCGCGACACCACGCTCGTCGTCGTGATGACACCCGCGCTCGCCGCCGGGCTGTTCGTGCTGACCATCGGCATGTGCACGCTGGCGGCGATCTCGGCGATCCTCAAGGTGACGCGCATCGATCCAGCGGCGGTGTTCAGCCGATGACAACTCTTTTGCGTTAACCTTCCTGATGTCCCGCGGGGAACAGCGGCGATCGGCTGCTTGCGGCACAGTCTCCCCATCGAACGACGACACCACCGAGCCCGGGGAGACCGCCAATGACCGCCCTCGACCAGACCCGCACCGGCAGCAAGCCCATCCTCGAGGTGTCCGGCGTCAAGAAGACGCTCGGCTCGGGCGCTGGCGCCGTGCAGGCCCTGAAGGGCGTGGACCTGACCCTCAACGCGGGTGAGCTGACCTTGATGATGGGTCCCTCCGGCAGCGGCAAGACCACACTGCTCTCCATCATAGGTTGCATCCTCACCCCGAGCACCGGCCACATCGCCATCAACGGCCGCTCGTCCGCCGGCCTCTCCGCCGAGGGCCTCGCCCGGCTTCGCCGCGACCACGTCGGGTTCGTTTTCCAGGCCTACAACCTGTTCCCGACGCTGACCGCCGCCGAGAACATCATGCTCGGTCTCGACGTCCGCGGCATCCGGGGCCGCGCCGCCTGGAAGGCCGCGCACGACGCACTCGGGCAGGTTGGTCTCGCGCACCGCGCCAACGCCTACCCCGGCCAGATGAGCGGCGGCCAGAAGCAGCGCATCGGCCTCGCCCGCGCCCTCGTCGGCTCGCCTTCGGTGGTGCTGGCCGACGAGCCGACCGCAGCGCTCGACGCGCAAAGCGGCAAGGCGGCGATGGAGCTGCTCGCCAAGGTTGCCAAGGATACCAGCCGCGCCGTGCTCGCCGTCACCCACGATCACCGCACGCTCCCATATGCAGATCGCATCATCCGGATCGAGGACGGGTTGATCGTCGGCGACGAGCGCCCCAAGATGGCGACCGACGGCACGGACCTTGCGTCTTCCTCCGAAGCGGGCAATGGCAAGGTCATGGCGGCGTGAGCGTGGCGGGCAGCGGCTCGCCGCATCGAGATCGACGAGAGGCAGCGGGCTAAGATGGACGACGAAGGATCTTCGGGCGCAAGCAGCCTGATCAAGATGATCGGCCGGGCAGTCGTCGTCGGCGTCGTCGCCGGTGGCGCGTTCGGCGCCTACTTGATGTGGGCACCGGCAAAGCCGGCAGCGACCGCCACCGTCAAGGACGTTCCCTGGATCGCGGCCGCGCCGGGCCGAGTCGAGCCGCTATCGGGCGAATACCGTATCGGCGCTTCCATGCCGGGCCGGGTCGCCGAGGTGACGGTCGCCGTCAACGGCTTCGTCGAGCAGGACGAGGTCGTCATCCGGCTGGACGACGAGGAGCCGCGCGCCCGGCTGACAGCAGCGGAATCCGAGGCGGCAGTCCGCCAGCGCGAGCGTGACGCCCAGCCCGTCACGCAGGGCCGCGACGAGATCAACAAATCCGAGGACGCCTTCTACGCTGCGGCCCGCTCGGCGACCAACGCGCGATTTGCCGTCGACTACGCGCTGTCCGCCCGGCGCACCGGCGTCGCCAATGCCGACGCCATGCTGGCCGACGCCAACAAACGCCTGTCGGATGCTCGCGACCGCCTGCAGAAAGCGCGCGGAATCTTCGCCAGCGCCCAGGTGAAGCCCAATCTGCCGGCACCCAATCGCGGCGAGGCGGCTCTGACGGCGGCGCGCACCGAGGTCGAGGTCGCCGAGGCCATGCTGCAGCGGACCCGTATACGCTCGCCGCTGACCGGCACCGTGCTGATCCTCAATGCCAAGGTCGGCGAGATCGTCAGTCCGTCGGCGGAGCAGGTGCTCGCGGTGATCGGCAATGCCTATCTGGTGCGCGTGCGAGCCGAGGTGGACGAGGCCGATACCGGCAAGATCAAGCGCGGACAGAAGGCGTACGTGAAAAGCGCGGGCTTCCCGGGCAAGGAATTCGAGGGGCGCGTCTCGGCGATCGCCCCGACGCTGGCGCCGCCGCGGCTCGCCAATCGTGGCGCGCGGCGCCCGACCGACGTCGAGGTGCTGGACATCACCGTCGACATCGAGGGCAGCGTCCCGCTGTTGCCGGGCATGCGCGTCGACACGTTCTTCCGCAAGGATTGACCGCTTCAGGAAGGATTTGTGGATACCGGGTCGAGCCGACAGCCGCTTTGCTACGTCCAGCCCACGGCGCGCGCCGCCAGCGCCAGCCCGCCGCAGACCGCCAGGGTCTCGATGACGCTGCGGTGCAGACGGAAGGTCAGCACCATAGCCACCGCCGACAGTGCCACTGCGAGCGAACTCAGCGCCGCCGGGTCGGGCAGATAGACCTTGAGCGGACCATACCAGCGCTCACGCGCCGTCGGCGACAGCACATCGATGGCGAAGGTGACGGTGAGGTTCAAGATCACGCCGACCACCGCCGCCGTCACCGCCGCCAGCGCGGACCTCAAGCGCGGCTCCGCATGCAGCCGCTCGACGTAGGGTGCTCCGGTGAAAATCCACAGGAAGCAGGGCGCGAACGTCGCCCAGGTCGTCGTGGCAGCACCCAGCACGCCCATCAGCCAGACATCGCCGCCGCCCTGACGCATGGCGGCGAGAAAGCCGACGAACTGCGTGACCAGGATCAGCGGCCCCGGCGTCGTCTCGGCCAGACCCAGTGCATCGACCATCTCGAGCTTGTCGATCCAGCCGTACTCGCGCGGCACCGCTTCGCGCATATAGGCGAGCACCGCATAAGCGCCGCCGAACGTCACCATCGCCAGCTTGGAGAAGAACCAGCCGATCTGAGCCAACACATGCTCACGGCCGTAGATTGCGGCGAGGCCGAGCAGTGGCAGCACCCAGATCGCGAGCCAGGCCAGCGCGGTCGCGAGGGTGCGCGACAATGGGATCGCGGGCGGGGGTGCGATATCGGCCGGGAGCTGGATAGAGCGCCCGCGCCAGAAACCGAACAAGGCCGCCGCCAGCACGATCACCGGAAACGGCACCGCGAGCAGATAGATGGCAAGAAACGCCGCCGCGGCCATTAGCCAATCGACATTTCCCTTCAGCGCCCGCTTGGCGATCTTGAGCAGCGCTTCGACCACCACCGCCAGAACCGCCGCCTTGACGCCGGTCAGCAGCGCCACCGCGAGCGGCACTTTCCCGTACGCGGCATAAAGCGCCGACAGCCCCAGCATCATCAGCGCGCCGGGGACGACAAACAGCAGCCCGGCGGCGAGCCCGCCTTTCAGGCCATGGAGCCGCCAACCGACATAGGTCGCGAGTTGCATCGCCTCCGGCCCCGGCAGCAGCATGCAGAAATTGAGCGCATGCAGAAAGCGCGCCTCGTCGATCCAGCGCCGCTGCTCGACCAGCTCCTTGTGCATCAGCGCGATCTGCCCGGCCGGCCCGCCGAACGACAGCAGACCGATCCGCGCCCACACCTTGAGTGCCTCGGGGAATGTCGGCGCTGGCACTGTCTCAGTATCGGTTGCCGTTCTCATACGCTCCCCCGTGCGCCGGTCTTCGCCGGCCAATTGTGCGTCTCGGCGACTGCCAACCTATGCCAGGCATAAAGCGCGTCATAGACCGGAAAACCCAGCGCCAGCGCGGCGTGATCATCTCCCCCGGCCAGAGCCGATACCCCGAGCGAGACGGCAAGCAGGCCTGCGGCCTCCGGCGCGAGATCGAGGCGAGCCGTGTCGGCGCCGCGCACGATCAGCGCCAGCGCATCGAGGTGCGGGTCGGCCAGACCGAACGCGCGGATCAATGTGTCGAACGAACACAGCGGCCCATCGTGCGTAAACGGCGCACCCTCGACGTCGTAGGCGATGGCGCCGGACTCGCGCGCCACTTCCAGCACCTGCGCGGGCTCGACGAAGGTGAAGACCGCCTCGCGGTCGATGAAGCGCGAGATCAGCCACGGGCAGGCGATACGGTCGATCTTGGGCCGGACGCGCGTTACCCAACGCGAGGGCTTGGACTCGTCGCGTCCAGGAAGCGCGGACTTGGAGAACGTCGGCAGGCCGGCGGCCTCCCATGCGGCGATGCCTCCGGCGAGTACACGCGCGTCGTGCCCTGCCGCACGCCACTCGGCCGCGGCGAGCTGGCTGACGTTGTGTCCGTGAGCGCAGTAGACAACGATCGACCCCGCTTGCGGCGTGGACAATGTTCGTGACGCCGCGTGATCGCGCCATCGTGCCGTCGGCAGCACCCGATCGGCCGCGTCGTAAACGGCACGTCGCCGCACATCGTTGACAACCGGCGCCAATGCGGTGCCAATCGTTGCTGCGAGTTCAGCCGTAGAAACGAAAAAATCGCCCACGTGAGCCTCCATAGTTCGCGGAGACTGGCGCTTGGGCGATGGGCCTGACGGGGCGGCCAAGATTACCCCGTGCCTTGAACGATACACGTGCGATGCAACGCTTTCAAGACGCGACGCACGACGACGCCGGCTTCACCCCGCAAGCTCACGGCCGCGCTCCTCGGCGGCGGCCACGGCCCGCGTCATCAACGGCTGCAGTCCGTCGCCGGCCATCAGCACCGCCAATGCCGCCGCGGTGGTGCCGCCGGGCGAGGTCACGTTCTTGCGCAGCGTCGCGGCGTCGATTCCGGACTGGCGCAGCAGCTCGCCCGATCCCGACACGGTCGCGTCCGCGAGCTTGCGCGCGAGCCCGGCCTCGAGCCCGACCGCGCGGCCCGCCTCCGCCAGGCACTCCGCCAAAAGGAACACGTAGGCGGGTCCCGAGCCCGAGACTGCCGTCACCGCATCGATCAGCTTCTCCTCGCCGACCCAGTCGACCTCGCCGACCGCCGACAGCAGCTCGCCGGCCAGCGTCCGCTGCGCGGGCGTGCACGCCGCGTTGGCGCAGCAGACCGTGATGCCGCGACCGATGGCGGCGGGCGTATTCGGCATCGCGCGCACCACCGCCCGGCCGGGCGCCAGATGACGCTCGAAGCTCGCGATGGTGCGGCCGGCCGCGATCGACAGCACCAGAGTGCCGGGGCCTGCCAGCTTGGCGACGGCCGGGAACACTGCCTCCATCACCTGCGGCTTCACCGCCATCAGGATCACGGCCGGCGGCGATCCGCCCGCATCCGCGCTCGCGACGCAACCGATACCGTGCGTGTCGAGCATGGACTTGATGTCGGCGGAAGGAGAGGGATCTTGCACCACGACTTGCGACGGCTTCAAACCGCGCTTCAGCCAGCCCTCGAGCAGTGCGCCGCCCATCTTGCCGGCGCCGACCAGCAGCAGGGGACCGTTCAGCGACAGCGACATGGGCAGGGCTCCTCGAGCGGACAATGGGTCAATGGGGGTTTTATGCGGCGCGCCGGGACGCGTCCACTTGCCTGTCGAGCGAGCGAGTGTCGGGCATCGCTCCCGCGTGCCGGTGTCGGCGGCCACGTCGTCGTGTCCCCGCGTCAGCGACCCGTCATAGGCAGGCCCGCCCGCATGCGCTATTGCTCGACACGGGTGACCAGGAGGGACAGATGAGCAACGACGTCACGGATGCCGCGATCCGCGCCGTCAACGCCCCGCCGCTCGCAGAGCGCGGCTATGCGCTCGATCCCGCCGCCAAGGCCGCGCACATGCTGCCGGAAGCGGGGCCGCTGATCCGCGTCTTGGCTGATCAAGCGCTGGCAAGGCTCGTCGCCGACTACGACCGCAACGACGCGGCCGCCATTGCCGCACAGAAGCGCTACCGGCGCTGGAACTGGCTCGGCATCATCGCCCGCTACGGCATCATCATCCTCGGCATTCTCGCGTTGTCGTTCACGCAGGCGCTGCGCCGGTTCGTCGGCGAGGACCTCGCGATCTGGCTCGGAGCCGCACTGGTGCTGCAGCTCGTGCTGTTTCTCGCGACGCTGCTGATCAGCCTCTACATGAAGACCAAACGTCCGCTCGAGAATTGGATGCGCCTGCGCGCCATCGCCGAGGCCAAGCGGATGGCCTTTTTCGATTGCATCATGCAGCGCCCGCAGATGGCGCTCGACGGCGAGCTGCCGCTGCTGCCGCTCAAACTCGAGATCATCGTGCGCTACCTGCTCGAGCCGCAGCTCGCGTATTTCACCAAGCGCGCGCGCGAACTCGGCCGCGGCACCGGCCTCAATCGCACCAGCCTCGTCATTCTCGGCCTAGTGCTCGCCTACACGGTGTTGCAGATCGTGCTCGCCATCGCCGTGCTGCTCGGCCTCTACACACCCGCACTCTCATTCGACCCCGATCTCGCGATGGGGCGCGCGTTGATCGGTGCCGCCTTCGCGGTTCTGATTGCCTCCACGACGATCGCCAAGGTGGACGAGCGCAATGCGCTGCGCTACGCGCAGACCGCCAGCAATTTGAAGACGTTGAAAGAGGACCTGCTTCCGCGTGCCAGAGAGGCTGCCGTCGCCGACGACACGGTGGCGGTCGACGCGTTCGTCCGCCTGGTGTCCGAGCAGGTCGGCTTCGGCGCTGCGGACTGGCTGTCGATCGAGGAGCTGCGGGAGATCGCTGCGGCGATCGAGCCGACCCGACCCAATGTCGACATCGCCGCCGCGCGCCGCTTCCTGTTGGCACTCGGACGCTGACGACGAACCGGCGAACTTTGCAGGGCGCGGCAGTGGGCGCAGACGGCCGACGGATCGGCGCGCATTTCCAGCAGTCGTTCCTGGAGAAGCCGACGTGCCGCCGTATGGGCACAGGCGGTTCGGTCGGTGGTAGCGGGAGGCGGGATCGAACCGCCGACCTGAGGGTTATGAATCCTCCGCTCTAACCATCTGAGCTATCCCGCTAGAGGCCGCCCTCTATAGAGACGGCGGCTCACCGGTGTCAAGGCGAGCCGCCGCGTAATTCGTCATCGCGATCGCGTCAAAGTGCGGTGTTGTAGAGGGGACGCGCGAGCCGCACATCCACGCACCGGAACTCAGTGCGTGATGGCGGGCGCCGCATCCTCGGATTTGACGAAACGCAGCATCGTAAACAGGCCGAAAGGACGCAGAGCCTGACGCTCGACCAGTGTCAGATCCTCGCAGACCATGACGCGATCGAGATCGAACACGGGACGCCAACCGAGCTTATCGGCGAATGGAGCCATGCGGCGCTCGACCCAGCCGCGGACACCCTCCTCCTGACTGAAATGATTGACCAGCAGCACCTCGCCACCGGGCTTTGTCACGCGCGACAACTCGCGCATCACCCGCTCCGGCTCCGGCACCACGGTCAGCACGTACATGGCGACGACGGTGTCGAACGACTGAGACGGGAAGCTCAGATCGCCCGCATCCATCTCATGCAGTCCGGCGACGTTCTCGAGGCCTTCCGATGCGACGCGCGAGCGCGCCTTGTCCAGCATCTCGGGCGACAGATCGATACCGACGATCTCGAGGTGGCTGCCGTAGGCGGGCAGCGACAGGCCGGTGCCGACGCCGACCTCCAACACGCGCCCATCCCGCTTGTTGATGAGCTCGACCGCGTGACGCCGGCCCTCGGTCGCCACCAAGCCGAAGGTGTGATCGTAGACGGGCGCCCAGCGCCGGTAAGCCTCGCGCACGGCGCTCTCGTCCATCCGGACACGCCCGGCGGCTTTCAGGCCGAGCCGGTCAGCCAAGGTCCGGGAACGCTGCCCGTCTGCAGGCATACCTTGTCTCATCACCTTCCACCCTTCTCTCGCTGCGCCTCAACCGGCGACCTCGACGGTCGCCTCGACGGCAATCTTGTCTCGCTCACCGCGGAACGATGGATTTGGAGCCACCGTGTCCGCAAGATCCGATCCCGACGTCCGGGCAATGATGCCGCCACCGAGCACGCGCGCACGGCTGGAAAGGTCGGCATAGAACACACAGGCCTGCCCCGCGGCAACACCATACTCCGGCTCATCCAGACGAACCTGCGCGCGAGCGCGCCCGATCCCCTGCAGAACCGCCATCCGCGGCGGCTGCGAGGAACGCACCCGCACCGCCACCGCGCGCTTTTCGCCGTCGGCGAGCGCATCGTCGCCGAGCCAGTTCAGATCCCTGAGCTCGAGCACGTCGGTCATCAACGCAGGCCGCGGACCGACGATCACCCGCCGCCCCGCCGCATCGAGGCGGACCACGAACAGCGGCTCGCCGCCCGCGAGGCCGAGCCCGCGGCGCTGACCGATCGTGTAATTCATGATGCCGGAATGACGCCCCAGCACCCGGCCGTCGATGTTGACGATCTCACCCGGCAGGGCGGCATCAGGCCGCAAACGCTCGACGATCCCGGTGTAGCGCCCGCTGGCGACGAAGCAGATGTCCTGGCTGTCGCGTTTGTCGGCCACCGGCAAACCAAGGCCGCGGGCCAAGCTGCGAGTCTCGCTCTTGGTCAGGCCGCCGAGCGGAAACCACAGGCGGGAGAGCTGGTCGCGCGTCGTAGCGAACAGGAAGTAGCTCTGGTCGCGCCCGGCGTCGCGGCCGCAGCTCAAGATCGGACCGGCCGGTCCGGCGCTGCTCTCGACGTAGTGACCGGTCGCCATGATGTCCGCGCCGAGTTCACCCGCAGTGGCGAGCAGATCACCGAACTTGATCTGCTGGTTACAGGCCACGCACGGCACCGGCGTCTCGCCGCGCGCATAACTGGCGGCAAACGTCGAGATCACGGCCTCGTGGAACCGCCGCTCGTAATCGAGCACGTAGTGGGGAATGCCCAGGTGGTCGGCGACACGGCGGGCATCGTGGATATCCTGCCCGGCGCAGCAACTTCCCGGCCGGCCCGTCGCCGCGCCGCTGTCATAGAGCTGCAAAGTGACGCCGATAACGTCGTGACCGAGATGCTTGAGGGCTGCCGCGACGAGCGAGCTGTCCACGCCACCGGACATGGCGACCAGCACACGACGACGCTCCGCATGCCAGGGGCCCGCGGGCAGACAGTCCATGCTCACTTCGTCGCTCACCATCGGCCGTCCGCAATACACCTCGTCCCTGGCACAACGCCGCACGGGACACTCTGGCTGCGGGGCCATTCAACAAAAGCCCGCAGTCACCCTGCTCACTGTCCGCTAACCATCGCGCTTTATGGGGCCCGAACCCGCTTCTGTCCAGACGGCACGCACACTGTCCGCAACTTTCGCGGAACACCCGTGCCTTGGGCACCACTCGCGCGTTTACCACGCACAATCGTCCCCTAAAAAACCACGCGTCAATACTAATAGAGACAGATGTATGGATTGAGGCATCCGGTTATGATATGTTTACTCAATGACTTAGGCTAGGTTTAAGAGTGACCGTGTTAAGTTTGTCCATGGTCTGTGAGAGCGTATCGAGTACCATGACCGAACAGATGATGAAGTCGCGAGTGCGTTATGTCATCGGCCCCGACGGGAGCCCGCTGACGATTGCCGATCTACCTCCGCGCGATACCAAGCGCTGGGTGATCCGACGCAAGGCCGAGGTCGTAGCCGCCGTCCGTGGCGGGCTGCTCAGCCTCGAGGAGGCGTGCGAGCGCTACAAGCTGACTGTGGACGAGTTCCTCAGCTGGCAGCAGTCGATCGACCGCCATGGATTGCCGGGACTGCGCGCCACCCGCGTGCAGGACTATCGCGGCTGAGCCTCGGCTCTGCACCGATCGAGCGAGCTTTTGTCATCGAACGCGCGAGGCGGCACGTCCGGCCTCGCGCCTCCGTGCATAGAGCCTGGCATGGACGGGATCGGCGCAACCTGCCGCCAAGACCATTGGCCGAGCAGCGCCGACCGGTCCTGCAACGCAGATCTCGACCGATTTTCAAAGCACGGCTCAAGGCGAGGCTCACGGCTTGGCGTTTGCCGGCTTTGCTGGCTTGACCTTGGATTTCCCAGGCGCGGCGACCACCGCGACCGGCGCCTGCCTGGGAGCGAGCGGCCCTTCACCGGCACAGGTGAGATCCCCCTCCAGGAATCGGTGGACGTCGGCCTGTGCCGCACCGATCAGCTCTTCGGAGAGTTTCAGGTTGGCGTGCTCGACGCGCGTGCCTTCGCCTTCCGGGCCCAGCGAGATGCGATAGGCCTTGGCACCACGATTCGAAACGGCTGCCGGATCCCGCTCCACGAGGGCGATTTCCGCCTTTCCGCCCGCACTCGGCGGCGCGGCGTCCGCATAGAACATGTGCGACGCCTTCAGTTGCCCCCCGGCGCCGAACCAGCACGACGTGATCCCACGCGCGACGTGGGCATAGACCTCGAGCGGGGCGGCTTTGGCATATGAACTCGATGCCGGAACGGTCGCGATCTTGGGCAACTCGGACATCTTGGGCAGCGCCGGCAACTGCGCCGGCGAAGGCAGCCCCAGCGAAGCGGTTATGGAGCTTCCACCGCAGCCGCCGAAACCACCCGCAACCACGACGGACATGCAGAGCAGTGCGTGACGGCCGCGAGCGATCATGGGCTTGAGGGTGAGAACCCCGTGACGCCGACTCCACCACCGGCGCAACCTAGATGCCGCGAGGCGACGCGTCGTGCAACGGGAATTCGCGAGCTTGCGATCCGCGGCGGGCGCACGAGATGGCGC
>CAMDBL010000020.1 GCA_945889015.1 Devosia equisanguinis | reverse complement strand
GCCGCGCCGGTGGGCGCGGAAGTTGTCCCAGCGGCGGCGGTTGATCGGCGACTGGGCGAAGCGGCCGGTCGCCGACGCCCATGCTGCGGCCAGCTGCGCTCGCAGGCGAGAGGGCTCGTGCGGCGGCGTCGGCTCGTCGAGGCGGGTGTCCAAGGCTCAGACCTCCCGGCTCTCGAAGTCGATGCGGGGATCGACCAGCGTGTAGACGAAATCGGAGATCAGGTTCACGACGAGGCCCAGGAGAGAGAAGATGTAGAGCGTGGCGAACACCACGGGGTAGTCGCGGTTGATGATCGATTCGAAGCCGAGCAGGCCGAGGCCGTCGAGCGAGAAGATGGTCTCGATCAACAGCGCGCCGGCGAAGAAGGCGGTGATGAACGCGCCGGGGAAGCCGGCGATGATCAGCAGCATGGCGTTGCGGAACACGTGGCCGTAGAGCACCTGGCCGTCGTCGAGGCCCTTGGCCCGCGCGGTGACCACGTACTGCTTGCGGATCTCGTCGAGGAACGAGTTCTTGGTCAGGAACGACATCGTGGTGAAAGCGCCGAGCGCCATCGCGGTGATCGGCAGCACCAAGTGCCAGAAATAGTCGGTGACGCAGCCGAGGCTCGTCGCGCAGCGCGCGAAACTGTAGCTGGCGTAGGTGTCTGACAGCAGTCCGCGCGAAGGGAACCATTGGAAGAACGAGCCGCCGGCGAACAGCACCAGCAGGAAGACCGCGACCAGAAAGCCCGGCACCGCGTAGCCGACGACGAGCGCGCCGCTCGTCCACACGTCGAAGCGTTCGCCGTCGCGCACGGCCTTGCGGATGCCGAGCGGAATGGCGATCAGGTAGGTCAGCAGCGTCATCCACAGGCCGAGTGAGATCGACACCGGCAGCTTTTCCTTGATCAGCTGCATCACGCTGACGTCGCGGAAATAGCTGTTGCCGAAATTGAACACGGCGTAGTCGGCCAGCATGTTGAAGAAGCGAACGTGCGCCGGCTTGTCGAAGCCGAACTGCTTCTCGAGCTGCTTGATGAACTCGGGGTCGAGGCCCTGCGCGCCGCGGTACTTCGAGGTTGCGGCATCCGCGCTGCCCTGGCCGAACTGGGTGCCCTGGCTCAGCCCGTCGCCGGAGCCACCCGAGATGCGCGAGGTCGCCGACACGTCGGTGCCTGAGAGCTGGGCGATGACGCGCTCGACCGGTCCACCCGGCGCGAACTGGATGATGACGAAATTGATCGTCATGATGCCAATCAGCGTCGGGATGATGAGCAGCAGTCGCTTGATGAGATAGGCGGCCATCGGTCCTTCCAGAAAAGAGGGAAGAGGAGTGAAGAGTGAGAAAGACAGCTCTCTCTCCTCACTTCTCTCCCCTCACTCCTCAATTGGGTTTCAGCTTCGCAGCTTTGGCCTGATCGTACCACCACGTATCGACGCCGCGGTCGTAGAGCGGCTTGACCGCGGGTCGCGAGAAGCGGCTCCAGTAGACCATGTGATGCGAGGCCTTGTACCAGTGCGGTACCCAGTAGTGCCCGGCGCGCAGCACCCGGTCGATCGCCCGCGTCGCGGTCACCATCTCGGTCCGGTTCCGCGCGGCCACGACCTTGTCGATCAACGCATCGATCACCGGATCCTTGATGCCGGAGAGATTGAAGCTGCCTTCCGCGTTGGCCGCCTCGCTGCCCCAGTAGTTCTTCAGTTCGACGCCGGGTGTCAGGCGCATCGAGTAGCGCTGGGTCTTGATGTCGTAGTCGAACGCCTTGCTGCGGCGCTCGTACTGGGCCGGATCGACGCGACGGATGCTGGCGGTGATGCCGATCGCCTGCAGGTTCTTGACGTAAGGCCCGGTCAGCCGCTCGCTGGTCGGATCATTGACCAGGAACTCGATGTCCAGTCCCTCGCCCTTGTCGTTGACGCGCTTGCCGCCCGTGGCCTTCCAGCCGGCCTCGTCCAGCAAACGCGCGGCCTCGCGCAACAGCTTGCGATCGCTGCCCGAGCCGTCCGACACCGGCGGCGTGTAGGGCTCGCCGAACACCGCCGGCGGCAGCTTGGCGCGGAACGGCTCGAGCAGTGCCAGCTCTTCCGGCGACGGCTTGCCGGACGCCTTCATGTCGGAATTCTCGAAGTAGCTCGTGGTCCGCGTGTAAGCGCCGAAGAACAGGTTTTTGTTCGACCATTCGTAGTCGAAAGCGTAGTCGAGCGCCTTCCTGACCCGCACGTCCTGGAACTTCGCCCGTCGCGTGTTGAGGAAAAAGCCTTGCGCGCCGGACGGGCTGGCGTCCGGCAACGTCTCGCGCAGCAGGCGGCCCTCCTTGACGGCGGCAATGTCGTAGGCCGTCGCCCAGTCGCGCGAGGTGAACTCTTCGCGCAGGTCGTAGTTGCCGGCCTTCAAGCCCTCGAGTTCGGCGGTGCGGTCGCGATAGTACTCGTAGCGGACCTCGTCGAAGTTGAAGCGGCCGACGTTGACGGCGAGATCCTTGGCCCAATACTCCGGGCGGCGCTTGTAGGTGACGAACGCGCCCTGGCGGTGCTCGCCGATGACGTAAGGCCCCGAGCCCAGCGGTGGCTCCAGCGTGGTCTGGTCGAACTCGCGGGTGGCGTAGAAGGCCTTCGACAGCAGGGGCAGGCCGGCGACGATGATCGGCAGGTCGCGGACGAGATCGCCCTGGAACGTGTAGCGCACCGTGGCGGGATCGAGCGCCTCGGCCTTCACCACGTCGCGCAACTGTATCCGGATCGCGGGGTGGCCCTTGGCTTTCAGAGTCTCGAACGAGAACACGGCGTCAGCCGCCGTCACCGGGCTCGCGTCGGCGAACCTGGCCTCGGGACGCAGGCGGAAGGTCACCGAGCGCTTGTCGGCCGCAACCTCGGCGTCCCTGGCGACCAGCCCGTAGACGGCGGACGGCTCGTCGGCTGCCCGTACCATCAGCGAGTCGAACAGCAGCTCGAGGCCCTGGGCCGCGTCGCCTCGCAGGATGAAGGCGTTGAAGCTGTCGAACGTGGTCCGCCCCGACGGTCCGATCATCGACATCCGCCCGCCCTTGGGCGCATCCGGATTGACGTAGTCGAAGTGCTTGAAGCCTGCGGGATACTTGAGATCACCGAAGGTGGAGAGTCCGTGCGCGGGCGATTGAGCACGGGCAGTTATCGGCATAGCAGCGAGCACGACCGCAAGCGCTAGGACGCCCGCCAATCGGACCCACGAGAGGATGTCGATCGCGCGCCGACTTATGGCGCGGCGTCCTCTCCCTTCGTGGGGGAGGGACTGCATGAACGCGGGCGGCGTCATCTCCGTCATGGTCATCTCCGCCTACTTCCTCGCCTCGGCGAGCTTGCGGGCCAGGGCCTCGTCCTGCCACCAGATCTCGAGGAACGAGACGGCACGCGAGGGCAGCTTCTCGGGACGAGCATACTTGTCCCACCAGGCGATGCGGTCGTCCGGCGAGTACCACTGCGGAACCACGTAGTGGCCCCAGAGCAGCGCCCGGTCGAGCGCGCGCGTCGCCGCCTCCAGCTCGGTGCGGTCCTTGGCGAAGATGATGTGGTCGATCAGCTTGTCGATGGCCGGGCTCTTGATGCCGAGCGTGTTGCGGCTGCCCTTCATGTCGGCGGCCTGCGAACTCCAGAACTCGCGCTGCTCGTTGCCGGGCGAGGCCGATTGCCCGAAGTTGTCGATGATCATGTCGAAATCGAACTCGTCCTTGCGGCGCTCGAACTGGGCCGGGTCGACCGTGCGGATCGTGGCCTGGATGCCGAGCAGCTTCAGCTGGCCGACGTAGGGCTGCGCAACCCGCTCGAACTGCGGATCGGCGAGCAGGATCTCGATCCTCAAGGCTTGACCCTGGGCGTTGGTCATGACGCCGCCCTTGGGCTGGTATCCGGCCTCCGCCAGCAGCTTGGCCGCAGCACGCAGGTTGTTGCGTACGTCGTCCGGGGTGTTGTTGACCGGCAGGCTGTACGCGGTCGTGAACACCTCGGGCGGAAGCTGCGCCTTGACCTCGTTCAGGATCTCGAGCTCGCGGCCTTGCGGCAGACCGGTCGCCTGCAGCTCCTTCTCGCCGAAGTAGTGCTGCACGCGGGCGTACTGGCCGAAGAACAGGTTCTTGTTGGCGAACTCGAAGTCGAATGCCAGGATCATCGCCCGGCGCACGCGCGGATCCTGGAACTGGGGGCGCCTCAGGTTCATGGCGAAGGCTTGCATCTGCGACGCCTCGCGCGTGCGGATCGCCTCCTTCTTGACGAGACCGTTCTTGACCGCATCGAAGTCGTAGGCGGTGGCCCACTGCTTGGAGCTGTTCTCGCGCCAGAAGTCGATGCCGCCGGCCTTGAAGGCCTCGAACGCGGCGGTCAGGTCACGGAAATACTCGTAGCGCAGAGTGTCGAAGTTCCACTGGCCCTTGGCGATGGGGAGATCCTTGGCCCACCAGTCCTTGACGCGCTCGTACTCGATGAAGCGACCGGGCTCGAACGCCTTGATCCGGTAGGGCCCCGAGCCGAGCGGCGGCTCCAGCGTGGTCCTCGACAGATCGCGGTCGTTGCCCTGGGTGTCCTTGCCGGTCCAGTAATGCTTCGGCAGCACCGGCATCTCGCCGATGATCTGCGGCAGCTCGCGGTTGCCTTTGACGTCGAAAGTGAAGGTGACGGTGCCGGGGCCGGCCTCCGATTTGATCACGTTCTTGTAGTACTGGGCATAGAACGGCGTGTGCTGCTTCAGCTGCTCCAGGGTGAAGATGACATCCTCGGGCGTGATCGGCTTGCCGTCTTGGAAGCGTGCGCCGTCGCGGAGCTTGAACGTCACCGCGGAATAATCGTCAGGGTAGGACACCCATTCGCAGACGAGGCAATATTCGGTCGAGGCCTCGTCGGGCGAGCGGGTCATCAGGGAATCGAGAACGAGGCCCAGGCTCGCCGCCTTGTTGCCCTTGATGTTGTAGGCATTGAGCGTGTCGAACGTGCCACGGACCGCGATGCGGACGGAGCCGCCTTTAGGCGCATTCGGATTGACCCAGTCGAACCGCTGGAAGTCGGCCGGCATCTTCGGCTCGCCGACCAGCGAGAGGGCGTGGTGCCGATTTTGTTCGGCGGCATGAGCGGTTCCGGCGGCGACCGGCAAGGCGGCGATCAGTGCCGCGATGAAGAGGGGGAGGGCGGCTCGCGCCGCCAGCTTCAGGTGTCCAAGAGCCATGCGTCGTCTCGATCTCCTGACGGGAGGGAGGGCCGGCCAACCGCCAGCCGCGACATCGTCGCATCTTCTAGCATCGAATTCCGGCTGGGCGAGGCCACGCACCCCGACATTGCCGAGATTTAATAGAGGTGGCGGATACAAATCGACCCCGACGGCTGGGCCGTCAGGGTCGGATGTTCGACAGTGAGTGCTGCCTGCGCCTTACTTGGGAAGCGGCGCGGGGCTGTCGGAGAGCGTGCGCATGTAGGCGATGAGGTCGGCGAGCTCGCTCGTGTCCGAGATGCCGGCGAACACCATCTTGGTGCCGGGCACGGTGCCCTTCGGATTGTGGATGAAGGTCGCCAAGCCCTCGTAGGTCCAGGCGGGATGCGCCTTCATGGCGTCGGAGTAGGCGAAGCCCTCGTGGCTGCCGCCCTTGCGGCCAACGATGCCGTAGAGGTTCGGGCCGACGCGGTTGGGGCCGCCCTTGTCGGGCGTGTGGCAGGCGGTGCACTTCTTGAAGGTGGCCTGGCCGTTCTCGACGGAGGCCTTCGACAACAGCGCGGTGACCTTGGCCGGATCGAACGCGGCGGGGGCCGCCGCCGACGCAGCGGCAGGAGCTGCCTTCGGTGCAGGCAGCGTGTAGCCGGCCTTCTGATGGCCGTGGTCGTGGCCGGACTGCGCCACGTCGATCAGCGTCTTGGTGCCGAAAATCGCCAATAGAGCCGACAGCACGCCGCCGGCGATCTTATTGAGCTCGAAACTGTCCATTGGTCGTTCCCCAGCCCGTTTGAGACCAGCACGTTTGAGACACGACAAGCCCCGTTCCGATCGCCTCGGAGCGGGGCTGTTCGATAAACCCGCGTCAATTCGGCCCGACTATATGGGTTCCGCTTCCGCTTGCAACCCGGCTCGCGTCCGTTTTACTGCCAGCAACCGAGACGAATTGTCACCGGCCGCTGGTCGGCCGGGGCCTCGACCGTGGAGTGACTGCGAGCATGGCCAGCGCACTGATCGTTATTCCCGCCCGCATGCAGGCGACACGCCTTCCCGGCAAGCCGCTGGCCGACATTCATGGTGAGCCGATGATCGTCCATGTCTGGCGCCGGGCGATGGCGGCCGAGGCCGGCCGTGTCGTGGTGGCGACCGATGCCGAGGAGATCCGCGCCGCCATCCGCAAGGCCGGCGGCGAGGCGGTGATGACGCGGGCTGATCACATTTCCGGCTCAGACCGGGTCTACGAGGCGATCAGCCGGGTCGATCCCGACGGCGATTTCGACCTGATCGTCAACCTGCAGGGTGATCTGCCGACGCTGGAGCCGCATCTGGTACAGGCGTGCCTGACGCCGTTGCGCGATCCCTCGAGGGACAGGGGCCCGCAGATCACGACCCTGACCGCCGAGATCACAGATGCCTCCGAGCGCGACAATCCCAACGTCGTCAAGGTGATCGGTACGCCGGTCGCCGGTCACGCCGATCGGCTGCGCGCACTCTACTTCACGCGCGCGACGGCGCCGGCCGGCGAGGGGCCGCTCTATCACCACATCGGCATTTACGGGTATCGCCGCGCGGCGCTGGAGCGGTTCGTGTCGCTGAGACCCTCGCCGTTGGAGCTGCGCGAGAAGCTCGAGCAACTCCGTGCACTCGAGGACGGCATGCGGATCGATGTGGCGATCGTTGACACGGTTCCGCTCGGTGTCGATACTCCCCACGATCTCGAGCGCGCCCGAAAGCTGCTCGCCTCCGCGTGAGCACTCCTGTTTTCGCGTCGTCCCGAGGCGGTCCGCCGTCTCGCGCGTCCGAAGCACTCAAGCCCAACCGCGCTGATCCAGCGCGCTCAGAGACTGTCAGGTTCCCATGCCCCATCGCAGCCGCAAGCCTGCCGCCGCCCGCAGCGGTGAAGATGCCCCGCGCCGCATCTCCTATCAGGGCGAGGCCGGCGCCAACTCGCATCTCGCCTCCAGCGAGGTTTATCCCGACTATGAGGCGGTCGCCTGCCCGACGTTCGAGGACGCCCTCGCCGCGGTGAAGTCCGGCGACTGCCGGTATGCGATGATCCCGATCGAGAACTCGGTCGCGGGCCGCGTCGCCGACATCCATCATCTGCTCCCCAACGCCGACCTCTACATCGTCGGCGAGCATTTCCTGCGCGTCCGCCACCAGCTGATGGCGCTGCCGGGCGCCACGCTGAAGACGGTGAAGAAGGCGCTGTCGCACACCCAGGCCCTGGGCCAGTGTCGCAACACTTTGAAATCGCTTGGCATCACGCCTGTCCCCGAGGCCGACACGGCGGGCTCTGCAAGGCTCGTGTCGCAAAGCGGCGACAAGGCCATCGCCGCCATCGCGTCCCGCCTTGCCGCCGAGATCTATGGCCTCGACATCCTCAAGGAGGACATCGAGGACGAGGCCCACAACACGACCCGCTTCGTCATCCTCGCAGCCGAGCCGGAGGATGCCGAGCGCGACGCCGGCACCGTGATGACGACGTTCCTCTTTCGCGTCCGCAACGTGCCGGCGGCGCTCTACAAAGCGATGGGCGGCTTCGCCACCAACGGTGTCAACATGACCAAACTCGAGAGCTACCAGCTCGACGGAGCGTTCACCGCGACCATGTTTTTCGCCGACATCGAGGGGCACCCGCAGGACCTGAACGTGCGCCTCGCGCTGGAGGAGCTGTCGTTCTTCTCGAGCGAGATGAAGGTGCTCGGCACTTACCCCGCGAGCCCCTACCGGATCGAGGCCCGAGCTGCCGCTGCGGCTGGCCGGCAGGGATTGCCGCGCAAGCGCTGAGCGTTCTGCCAGCCAGATGAAGTTTGCCCTTCGTCAAGGCGCAGGAGACGAGCCCGGGCTAATTCGCTTACGGTGATGGCGAACGCTGTTCCGTGAGCGAGGTTGAATCATGCCCGAATCGACGCCAGCCGTTCCGGCCGATGCTTTCCCCGCCTCCGAGCCCGTCGCATCGGATGCGGAGGCCGCGCGCGTCTTGGTCGAGCAGCGCGCCCGCTGGCGGCGCGAGGGGCGCGAGTATCTCGAGGAGAACTTCGACAAGACGCTGGCGGCCATGCTGCGGGCCAACGCCCTCGTCTGGTGGCGGCGGTTCGGAGCCATCGTGATCGGCCTGTCGCTGATCGGCGGTGCCCTGTGGGCGTGGGGGGCCGGCTACAAGCAATTCGTGATGCTGGAGACCCTGGCGGTGGCGATCGGCGTGGTGCTGATCGGGTGGGCTCTGCTGTGGTTGAAGCGGGAACGAGAGGGAACGCTCGCCGAGGTCGAGCACGGCCTCGATCGGCTGCGCGAGCACGATCTCGCGACGCTGATCGCCCGTGCCGGCGAGCGGCTCGCCTTCGTCGGCGATACCGACCTGAAAGAACGGCTGATCCTGCGGGGCTTTCCCGATCGCCAGCGGGTTCCCGGCGCGTTCGTCGGCGGGCGGGTCGGCACGGACGGCCAAGTGCGGTTCACCCCGATGGGCGTCACCGTGTTCGCGCTGGGCAAGGACACCGTCGCGGCGTTCAAGGGCGCGATCGACCTGACCACCGGCGACATCCTGTACGAGCGCCTGCTCGAGTTTCCCTATCGCGACATCCGTGCCCTGGAGCTCGTCGTCTCCACTCGCGGCGACAACGAGGCCGATGCCGAGGCGCAGAAGAAAAAAGGGGCGATGAAGGCGATGGCCGACGTCGCCGCGCGGCGGGCGCGGGCCCGTCGGCCGCAGAAGGACAAGGAGACGCTGACCGTGCATCTGGCCACGGCGGTGCATATCGAGACCGTTCTGTCCGACCGCGGCTTCGTCGAGGCCTGGAAAGGCGCGGCGCTGGGCGCCATCGCCCCGATCGAGACCGAGGACCACTGCCGGATGGTCTGGCAGACGCTGCGCGAGCGCTGGCGGTCGCAACTGGGACAAGTGTGAGGCTTAGTCAGAGCCGAGGCACGACCGGGTGGGGGCCGAACGATTTGAAGAAGTGGCGGGGCTGCCGTATTCTGCGCCATCCGAACGAGAGCCGGCGATGAACGAGATCACCAGACAGCCAGGGCAACTCCCAACGACGCAAGGTGCTCAGGATTTTCAGCGCCTTCGCTGGACGCTGCCGCGCTTCGAGCAATTGATCGAGGCTGGCATCTTCGGCGAGCATGATCGGGTCGAGCTGATCGGCGGGGAACTGGTTCCGATGTCGCCCAAGGGTATTCGGCACGAGGTCGTGCGCGACGAAATTCATCAGTGGCTGGTTGATCATCGCAGGCCTGGTTGGCGGCATTCCATCGAGATCGGGTGGCGGCCAGATGAGGAGACCTACGTCGAGCCCGACATTCTGCTTTTTCCGGACGGCCACAAGGCCGCGACCGTGCCGGCACGCGAGGTGCTGCTGTTGATCGAGGTCTCACACTCCAGCCTTGCCGACGACAAGCTGCGCAAGGCGCCGGTTTATGCCGGGCTGGGCATCGCCGAGTATTGGGTCGTCGATGCGGTGACGCTGGCGACGACCGTCCATACGGCGCCTGATCCCTCGGCGGGTGCCTATGCGAACTGCGTCGAGCGAAACAGCGCCGAAGCTCTCGTGCCGGTGCGGCTGCCCGGTTTGTCGCTGGTCCTGGCCGACTTGCCGATCTGAGCCGTCCCCCGCTCCAAGGGGGGCGTTGGTCGCTCACGCCGCCGACAGCATCTCCGCAGCGATCTTCTCGGCGAGCATGATGGTCGGGATGTTGGTGTTGGCGCGCGGCACCGTCGGCATGATCGAGGCATCGGCGATCCTCAGGCCCGGCACGTTGCGGACGCGCCCGCGAGAATCGACGACCGCTTTCGGATCGTCCGCTGCGCCCATCCGGCAGGTGCCGACGAGATGGAACGTGCCGGCGATGTTGGCGAGCACGTGCGCCTTCAACCGCTCGTCGTCGGCGGCGAGCGCCGCCAGATCGTTGACGCCGCTGGTCAGCGTCGCCAGCATGCGGTCGCTCAGCGGCGGCGCGACGTCGAGCATTCGAGCGATCGCCGACGTTTTCCACTTGTTGACCGTCGTCTTCTGGTTCATCCGGCGCAGGTTGTCCGTGAACCGCACCGGGAACGGCCGCCCGCCGATCCGCGCCACGTCCTCGTGCGTGACCATCTCCACCGCGCGGCGGAAGCCCATCATCATCCGCTTCAGGTCGCGCTCGTCGTCGATGAAGTTGCATTCGATGAGGGGCGCGTCGTGCGGGCTCGCCGAGGTCAGCGAGACGGTGCCGCGCGAATGAGGCTTCCACAGCACCGGCCCGATGTTGGCGATCTGGCCGCCGAGCTGGTTCCACGACGACTTGCTCTGGATGTTCATGCACAGGTCGGTCGGTGGACATCCCGCCAATCCCGACGACCAGCGCATGCCCGTCACCTGCAGCGACCTGAGGCTGTCGGACTGGCGATGCGGTTTCCTCAGGTGCATGCCGATGAACAGGATGGCGTGGTTCGACAAGTTGGCGCCGACACCCGGCATGTTCTCGCGCACCGGGATGCCGAGATCGCGCAGGTCCGCGGCGGGACCATAGCCGGCGCGCATCAGGATCGCGGGCGAGCGGACGGCGCCGCAGCACAGCACCGTCTCGCGGGCCATGAAGCTCTTCTTCTGGCCCGCCACCTCGGCCTCCACGCCGACGACCTTGCCTTCATCGAGCAGCAGGTCCGTGACGGTGGCGAACGGCACGATGGTGAGGTTGGGCCGGCGGCGCACGTCGGCGGTCAGGTAGCTGATCGCGCTCGAGGCCCGGTGCTCGGGCGTGTTGCTCATTGGCAGCGAGCAGTAGCCGTCGCGGAAGTCGCCGTTCATGTCGGCGACGTAGGCCATCTGCCGGGAGTCCGCGAACGACTTCACGGCGCGGGCCAGGGGCGTCCACTGCTCTTGGGGCACGCGGCGGATGGTGACCGGGCCGCCACCGCCGTGCATCTCGTTGTCGAAATCGAGATCGCTCTCGAGCTTGCGGTAGTAGGGCAGCACGTCCGCCCAGCCCCAGCCCTTGGCCCCCATCGCCTCCCATTCGGCGAAGTCGTCGGGCAGGCCGCGCAGCGCTACCATGCCCATGCCCGACGAGCCGCCGCCCATGATCCGGCCCTGGTCCATGCCGACCAGCGGGGAGTTGTCACGCCGCCGCCAATGCACCTTCTGCGTCGGCCACATGTAGGACTTGTTGTAGTAGGAGGCAGGATAGATATCGAGCACGTCCTCGGGCGTCGCACCCGGCGCCGTGTCGCGGCCAGCTTCGAGCAGCAACACCCGAAGCATGGAGCGCTCGGAAAGGCGGCTCGCCAGCGCGCAACCGGCCGATCCGCCGCCGACGCTGACGATGTCGTAGCCGGCGGACGGCGCGATGCGGGACGGTTCGTCGCTCATGCGGAATTGCTCCTCCCCTGACGTGCGGCCGAGGACGCTTGGTCTCGGCTCCGGTCATCTCTATCCGAACACCGGCATGCTGAGCCAGTTCGGCCTTGCCGCGAGCCGGCAGGTTCGGGCACTCCGACCATGCATTCCCTGCGGGTCTCAACTCTTTCGCGCGGACGCGAGTAGCCGGACTGACGGCTCGAGTAAAGGCGCTTTGCAGAGGGCTGACGATCTGCGAGAATCGTGATTCGGTAGGGGAGACCGCCACGCTCGGCGCCAGCGGTCGCGTGCGGCTTGCAAAAGGGCAGGACAGTGATGACTTTCCAGGCGAAAGCCGACGATACGCGCAAGGTTCTCAACGTCGGCGGTAACTCCAAGGAAATTCCGATTCCGTCTCATTACAAGGGCTGGGAGCACCATCTTCTCGACATCGACCCGCGCGGAAACCCCGATGTGCTGTGCGATGCACGCAAGCTGACGACGCTGCCGTCCCTGACCTACGACGGCATCTATTGCTCGCACAACCTCGAGCACTACCACGCCCACGAGGTGAGGAATGTGCTGGCGGGTTTCCTGCACGTGTTGAGACCCGATGGCTTCGCCGAGGTTCGCGTGCCCGACATGGAGGCCCTGTTCCGCGCGATCGTCGACCGAAATCTCGACATCGACGATGTGATCTACGTCTCGAAGGCCGGCCCGATCCTGGTCCGCGACATGATCTATGGCTTCGGCGTCGAGATCGAGCGCAGCGGCCAGGACTTCTACTCCCACAGGACGGGATTCACGCCCAAGTCGCTGCAGAAGGCACTTCTGGAGGCGGGCTTCAGCGCGGTTCTGTTCGCCAAGGGCTCGGGCCTCGAGATCCGCGTGCTGGCGCTGAAGGGCCAGCTCACCGCGGAGCATCGCAAGCTGTTCCACTTCGAGCAGGTGAACGAGAGCGTCGCCGCCTGACACCGCCGCGCCGAGATCTGACAGTCCGCGTCGGTCAACGGAGCCGGCGCGTAGCTCTTGCCTTTGCCGCGTGGCCGATGTTCTCTGGTCGTCGAGATGCCCGTCATGAATCGGGCGTCCACGGGAGGACGACCACGATGCATGCGATTGCACGCCTGTGCGCGGCACTGAGCACGCTGTTTTGGGGCTGGAGCGCTTTCGCCCAGCCCTATCCGAGCAAGCCGATCACCCTCGTCGTGCCGTATGCGGCAGGCGGACCGACCGACGTCACCGCGCGTCAGATCGGTGATCACATGTCGCGCACGCTCGGCCAGACCTTCATCGTCGAGAACGTCGCCGGCGCCGGTGGCAGCACTGGCTCGGGCCGCGTCGCCAAGGCAGCACCCGACGGCTATACACTGCTGGTGCATCAACTCGGCCTCGCCATCACCCCCGCGCTCTACCCCAAGCTCGGCTTCGATCCGGGCAAGGACCTCGTGCCCGTCGGCATGATCCACCAGGGCCCGATCGTCGTGATCGCCAAGAACGGCATTCCCGCGAGCACGATCTCCGCGTTCCAGGCCTGGGCCAAGGAGCCGGGACGGCGGGTCAAGGTCGCCCATCCAGGCGTCGGAACGATCGGACATCTGTGCGGCGTCATGCTGGCATCGACGCTGGGGTTCACGGCCGATCACGTCGCCTATCGCGGCGGCGGCCCGTCGATGAACGACATCGTCGCCGGTCACGTCGACGTCCATTGTGCCAGCATGACGCTCGGCGTGGCGCAGATCAACGCCAAGACCGTGCAGCCGATCGGCGTCACCTCGGGAGAGCCCTCGCCGGCGCTGCCGGGCGTGCCGAGCCTGTCCTCGATCGGTCTCGGCGGCAAGGCGCTGGAAATCTCGTTCTATCACCTGCTGTTTGCCCCCAAGGGCACGCCCCCCGACGTGATCGCAACGTTGAACGGTGCGCTGGGGAAGGTGCTCGACGATCCCAAGCTCAACACCGATTTCAATGCGGCGGGCGTCTATGTCTTCCCCAAGAATCAGCGCTCGCCGGAATGGGCGAAAACCTTCTTCACCTCTGAGATCGAGCGCTGGAGCGCGGTCGTGAAGAAGAACGGCATCGTCGGCGCGAACTGATCTCGGGATCGGGGCGGGCTAAGCCAGAAACGCCTTCAGATGCGCCAGCACCTCGCCGGGGGCTTCCTCGGCGAGGTAGTGACCAGAATTGACCGGACCGCCGGTCACCTCGGCCGCGCAATAGTCGCGCCAGATGCCGACTGCGTCGTACCATTGCTGAATCTTTCCCTTTCGGCCCCACAGCACGCGCATCGGACATTGAATCTTCTGGCCCGCTGCGCGGCTCTCGCGGTCGTGGACGAGGTCGATGGTGGCGGCGGCGCGATAGTCCTCGCACATGCCGCGGATCATCTGCGGCATGCGGACATGCTGCAGATAGTCGGCCAGGGCATCGGGATGAAAGAAGCCGTCGTCCTTGGGCTCGCGCGTGGTGTGCGCCTTGAACCAGATTTCGGGCGCGGCCGAGATCAGGCTCTCGGGGAACGGATGCGGCTGGGCGAACCAGAACCAATGGTAGTAGCCGAGGCCGAACTGCATGTCGGCGCGCTCGAAGTGCTCGAGCGTCGGCACGATGTCCATCACCGTCAGCTTGAGCACCTTGTCGGGGTAGTCCAGCGCCAGCCGGTGGGCCACCCTGCTGCCCCGATCGTGACTGACGACGATGAAGCGCTCGTGGCCGAGCTTGCTCATCAGCTCGGCCATGTCGCGGGCCATGTTGATCTTGGCGTAGGCCGCATGGTCGGCGCTCGCCTCGGGCTTCATCGAGCCGCCGTAGCCGCGCAGGTCCGGACAGACGACCGAGTACGTCCTGGCGAGCTCGGGCGCCACCGCGTGCCACATCGCGTGCGTCTGCGGATTGCCGTGCAGCAGCAGGATCGGTGGTCCCGAGCCGCCGCGGCGCAGGCGTAGATTACCGTCGCGAACCGCGACATGCTCCAGCGTGAAGCCCTCGAAGAACATGGCGGCCCATCCCTTGGTCAGCGGCATTGCCCCGGCAGGATAGCGTCGGCGGCGGCCCGCCTACAACCCGCCCTCGATATGCCGGGGCCAGCGCCACGGCAGGATGAAGATCACGTCGAAGCGGCGCTCGTGCGCGCGAAACCTCGGATGGCGGGCGACGAACACGTCGGCGGCGCGCTGGATGCGGTGGCGTTGCAGCTGCGTGATGGCGGCTTCGGCGGCGACGGCGTCGCGGCGCCGCTTGACTTCGACGAAGGCGACCAGCGTTCCACGCGCGGCGATCAGGTCGATCTCGCCGGCCGAGGCGCGGTAGCGGCGGGCGACGATGCGGTAGCCGTGGACCAGCAGATAGGCGGCCGCCAGCCATTCCGAGGAGAGACCGCGACGGTAGCGGCTGCGCCGCTCCGTGGTGGCATCCGGACCGGAGTGGTCGCTTCCCGTCATGCGCCCGCTCAATCCTGTACTTTCAGCGCGAGCCCGAGATCGTAGACCCGTTTCTTCGGCACGCCCAGCTCGTCGGCGAGGATGCGGGCGGCGTCGCGCAGCGAAGCCTCGGCCAGCACCGCCGTGAGCCGCTCGCGGATCAGCTCGTCGCCGACCTCGCGGGAGCTGGCGGGCGGCGGCGCCACCAGGATGACGATTTCGCCTCGGATCTCGCGCGCGGCGACATCGGTGGCCAGCACCGGCAGCAGCCCGCGCAGACATTCCTCGTGCAGCTTGGTCAATTCACGTGCGACCACGGCCTCGCGAGGGCCGAGACCCGTCGCGAGATCGGCCAGCGTATCGGCGAGCCGTCCCGGCGCCTCGTACAGAACCAACGTCGCCTCGATACCGGCCAGCCCCGCGATCGCCTCCCGTCGCGCGCCCTGTTTGGCTGGCAGGAAGCCCGCGAACAGGAAGCGGTCGCTCGGCAGCCCGGCCGAGGCGAGTGCGGCCAGCAGCGCCGAGGCGCCGGGCAGGCTGGTGACGAAGTGCCCGGCCTCGATCGCCGAGCGCACCAGCTTGTAGCCTGGATCGGAGATCAGCGGCGTGCCCGCGTCCGAGATCAGCGCGATCCGCTTGCCCTCGGCCAGCTCGGCGAGGATGCGGGGCCGCTCGGCGTCGGCGTTGTGATCGTGATAGGAACGCAGCCGCTGGCGGATGCCGAAAGCGGAGAACAGTCCTCGGCTGTGCCGGGTGTCCTCGCAATAGACGGTGTCGGCGCCGGCCAGCACGGCAAGCGCGCGCAGCGTGATGTCGCCCAGATTGCCGATCGGGGTCGCGACCACGTAGAGGCCCGGCGCGAGCGGCGCCGCCAGCAGCGCGGCGAGGCGGTTGGCGACGCTCGGCGACAGGGCGCTCCCCAGCGGCGGCGTGGCTCCGCTCGCCACTGGATCGCTCGCCGGCTCGTCTCCGGGCTGGTCCTCGTCGTGCGCCGTCATGCGTTCAGCACTTCCATTCACCGATCAGGAGGCCATATCGTACGGAAGGCAGCGTCCCTACAACAGACTTTGCCGATGCGAGCCGTCCCGACTATGAATGTCGGCGACGACGCGCCGCCAGCCAAGATGCTTCACGGTCGCGACGCTGCAAGATTGGGATCGAAGCGATGCTCTACTATCTGACCTTCCTGGCGACCGGTGCTGTCCTGGTGGTGCTGGTGCTCGGCATCCTCAACCTCGCGCGCAATCCGCAGGCGAGCGGCACCGCGGGCGAAGGCAAGACATCGCAGACCAATCTCAGCCAGCAGCTGATGCGCTGGCGCGTGATCCTGCAATTCATCGCTCTCGCGGTGCTGATGCTGGCGCTCTACGCCGGCCGCTGACCGGTCCCCGCCGATCGAACGTCAACGTCATCCGAGGGATTCGGGCATGGTCGTCCTCAACAAGATCTACACGCGCACCGGCGACGACGGTACCACCGCGCTCGGCACCGGCGAGCGGGTGCCGAAGCCCGCGCTGCGCATTTCGGCCTATGGCACCATCGACGAGACCAACGCCGCCATCGGCATGGCGCGCATCCATCTGGCGGGCGGCGACGCCAAGGTCGATGCGATGCTGATGCGTATCCAGAACGACCTGTTCGACCTCGGCGCCGATCTGTGCGTCCCCGACCGTGGCGAGAAGCCGAAGTACGAGCCGCTGCGCGTGAGCCAGGCACAGGTCGACCGGCTGGAGGCCGAGATCGACGAGCTCAACGCCGAGCTCAAGCCGCTGCGCTCGTTCGTGCTGCCCGGCGGCTCGGCGGCGGCGGCGGCGCTCCACGTCGCCCGTACCGTCAGCCGGCGAGCGGAGCGCATCATCGTCGAGCTGGCGGCGTTGCCCGACGAGCCGGTCAGCGATGCCGTGTTGAAATACGTCAACCGGCTGTCGGACTTCCTGTTCGTCGCCAGCCGCACGGTCAACGACAATGGCGCCGGTGACGTGCTCTGGGTGCCCGGCAAGAACCGGTAGGCCCATTCGGCCCGGCTAAGGCCGCGCTTCCAGCACCATGTTGAAGGGGGTGGCGACCGCCTTGCGGACGCGGGTGAAGCCGGCCTCCCGCAGCACCTCGCGCAGCCGTTTCTCGCCGGCTTGCGCGCCGAGCGCCGTCCCGACCTCCTGGCCGAGCGAGGCGGGGACGCAGATGCTGGTCGAGAACGCATAGTAGACCCGCCCGACCGGGTTCAGGTTCTCGGCCAGGCTGTCGCCCGCCGCCGGCTCGACGATCATCAGTGTGCCGCTCTTCGCCAGCGCCTCTCGGATATGCCGGGCGGCGCCGATCGGGTCGCCCATGTCGTGCAGGGCATCGAAGATGGTGACGAGGTCGTAGTCGTTGCCGCCGAAATCCTGTGCGCGTCCAACCACGAATTGCAGGTTCGCCCGACCTCCCGCCGCCTTGCGCGAATGCGCGATCGAGGGCTCGTGGAAATCGATGCCGACGAAAGTGCTCTTGGGGAAGGCGTCGGCCATGATCAGCGTCGATGCGCCGTGCCCGCAGCCGATATCGGCGACGCGCGCGCCGGTTTCGAGCTTGCTCATGACGCCTTCGAGCGCGGGCAGCCACTCCGAGACGAGATGGCCACTGTAGCCCGGCTTGAAGAACCGCTCGGTGCCGCAGAACAGGCAGTTGCAGTGCTCGCCCCAGCCGATGCCCTTGCCGCTTTTGAAGGCCGCGGTCAGCATCGGCTCGTCGGCGTAGATCGCCAGCAGGCTGTGGAAGCCGCCGACCATGAACACCGGGCTTTCCTCGTCGGCGAGCACCGCGGCCTGCTCCGGCGACAGCGAGAAGCGCTCGGTTGCGGCGTCGTACTCGATGCAGCCGGAGGCGGCCTGGGCCGAGGCCCACTCGCGGACGTAGCGCTCGTGCGTGCCGGTCCGGTCGGCGAGCGCGGACGTGGCCATCGGCTCGGCGGCCAGCGCCCGGTAAAGGCCGAGCTTGTCGCCGATGACGACCAGAGCCCCGTTCGAGGCGGCTCCGAGCTCGACGACCATCTTGCCCAGCAGAGGCTCGAGCTTTGCCATATCGAGGGTCATGTCAGTCCCTTTCATTTTGGGTGACGGATGGAGCCGGGCTCGAGGGAGAAAGCCAGGCTCGTCGACGTCTTAGCGCTGGCGCGGGCGCCGCATGAGAGGCAGACTGGCCGGTATGGGGGCATTCGGGCCAACGGAGGTTTCCGATGCCGACTGCATGCCGCCGCGTCAGCATTCCGGTCTTCGCGGAATGTGAGCCATCGCTGGTTTTCGGTGTGTTCGACACGCTCTGGGGTGTCGGCCGGCTTTGGCATCAGCTGCATGGCTCGGCGGCGGGAGCGCCACTGTTCGAGCCGCGCCTCGTCGGCACCGCCGCAGGACAACTGAAGCTCGTCACGGGCGTCTCGATCTCAATCCAGGAAGCGGTGGCCGAGACCGGCGACGCCGACATCGTGTTCGTGCCGAACGTGCTGCTGCAGAGCGTCGCCGACATCGAGCGGCTCGATCCCGTGCTGCTCGACTGGATCAGGCGCATGTACGAGCGTGGCGCGTTCCTCTATGCGGCCTGCGGCGGCTCGCTGGTGCTGGCGGCGGCCGGGCTGCTGGACGGCCTGGAGACGACGACGCACTGGGGCTACGGTCGCCTCATGCGCCAGGCCTTTCCCAAAGTCCGGCTGAGGGAGGAGCGGATCCTCGTGCAGGCCGGTCCCGGACATCGCATCGTCTGCTCGGGCGGGGCGTCCTCCTGGCAGGATCTGAGCCTGCTGCTGGTCGCGCGCCACGCCGGCACCGAGGAAGCGATCCGCATCTCGAAAGTCTTTCTCTATCAATGGCATCGAGACGGTCAGCTGGCCTACGCCTCGCTGGTGCAGAACGCCGATCACCGCGACTGCGTCGTCAACCGGCTGCAGACGTGGCTCGCGGACAATTACGACCGGCACGACGTGGTCGCCTTGCTGGTGCAGCGGTCGGGGCTTCCCAAGCGCACCTTCGACCGCCGGTTCAAGAATGCCACCGGGCAGTCGCCGCTCGCCTACGTGCAGGCGTTGCGGATCGAGGAAGCCAAGCAGCTTCTGGAGACGACCTACAGCCCGGTCGAGGCCATCGCGGCCGAGATCGGCTATCAGGATCCGCGCTATTTCCGGGCGCTGTTCAAGCGGCTCACCGGCATGACCCCGGGCGCCTACCGCCGCAAGTTCCAGCTGCCGACACAGATCCGGCGCGCAATGGTGGGCGGTGTCGTCGCGAAATTCGAGACGGCGGCAGGGATAACCCCGGGGGCCGTGTCGCGTGATCGGCTCTGAGGCAGCATGCTCCGGTGGCCGGGGGCGCGAGCATCGCGCTTGCGGTGCGGGCCAAGGCTCTGCCACAGTCCTCAGTCGAGAGAGCGGCGCACGTTTCTAGGGCGCCGTCGGTCAAGGCAGCGGCAACGCCGGCAATCGATAGAGGGTGACGCGATGTTCGTGCCGGTCTGGGACGAGAACCCGCTGCGTTCGATCCGCTTCCAGTGGGTCACGGTCGGTCTCATCGTCGTCAACGTGCTGGTGCTGCTGCTGCAGGCGTCCGGTCTGTCCGACCAGACTATCGCGAGCTTCGCCATCGTGCCGCGCGAGCTGCTCCACGCCAACCTGCCGATGGGAACGGCGGTGCCGGTCGCCGCCATCGTGCCCGTGCCCGAGCGCTTCACCGTGCTCACCTACATGTTCTTCCACGGGGACGTCATCCATCTCGCCAGCAACATGGTGTTTCTCTGGGTGTTCGGCGACAACATCGAGGATTGCCTCGGCCATGCGCGCTTCCTCGTGTTCTATCTGCTCTGCGGCATCGTCGCGGGCCTGACCCATGCCTGGATGCAGCCGGCCTCGGCGATCCCGCTGATCGGCGCCAGTGGGGCGGTGGCGGGCGTCGTCGCGGCCTATATCATCCTGCATCCGCGCGTGCGGATCTGGGTGCTCGCCCTGAAATTCGTGCCCTTGCGGCTCAACGCCCTGATCGTTCTGGGCTTGTGGATCCTCACTCAGCTCGCGATGGTCATGCTGCCGCGAAACGATGCGGTGGCCTGGTGGGCACACATCGGTGGTCTGGTCGCGGGCGCGGTGCTGGTGATCATCATGCGCCGCTCCGGGGTGCCGCTGTTCGACAAGGGGCTCACCAGCGCCTGACGGCGGGTCGAGGGCGTCACGGAGGGCGCCCCCTTCCGCTGACCGGTATGCGTCGCGGTGGGGTTTTTGCTGCTTGAACGTGCAGGCTTGCGACCCGAGTGGTCATTGACTCGCCGGTGACCATTCCATAGGCTCCGCCTTCGCACGTGCGAAGAACCTGGCATCGCTTGCGATCCGGGCAATAATCGATTGGTCTCGACGAGCGATGTGCAACGCCCCGCGCGACCCGCGCGTTGGCGGCTCGGGGGCTGCTGGGGAGCGAGTCTCATATGAAAGTGATGGTGGCGGTCAAACGTGTCGTCGACTACAACGTCAAGATACGTGTGAAGACCGACGGTACCGGCATCGAGCTGGCGAACGTCAAGATGTCCATGAATCCCTTCGACGAAATCGGCGTCGAGGAAGCGGTTCGGATGAAGGAGAAGGGCACGGCCAAAGAGGTCATCGCCGTCTCCATCGGGCCAGCGAAGGCACAAGAGACGATCCGCACCGCGCTCGCCATCGGCGCAGATCGCGGCATCCTGGTCGAGACGCCAGAGGGCGCGACCGTCGAGCCGCTCGCCGTCGCCAAGCTCCTCAAGGCGCTGGCCGAGGCCGAGAAGCCCGACATCATCATCGTCGGCAAGCAGGCGATCGACGACGATTGCAACCAGACCGGACAGATGCTGTCGGCGATGCTCGGCTGGGCCCAGGCGACGTTCACGTCCAAGCTGGTGCCGGAGAACGGCCAGCTCACCATCACGCGCGAGGTCGACGGCGGCCTCGAGACGATCAAGGTTAAGCTGCCCGCCATCGTCACCACCGACCTGCGCCTCAACGAGCCGCGCTATCCCTCGCTGCCCAACATCATGAAGGCGAAGAAGAAGCCGCTCGACGTCAAGAAGCCCGAGGAGCTCGGCGTCGACATCGCGCCGCGCCTCAAGGTGCTGAAGACGACCGAGCCGCCGGTGCGCAAGTCGGGCGTGAAGGTGGCGGATGCCGCCGAGCTCGTGTCGAAGCTGAGGAACGAGGCGGGAGTGATCTGATGGCTGTTCTGCTTCTCGCCGACCACAACAACAAGGCGCTCGGCAGCGCCGTTCCCAAGGCTCTCACCGCGGCACTCGCGCTGGGCAGCGACGTGCATGTGCTCGTCGCCGGTAACGAGTGCGCCGCCGTCGCCGAGGCCGCATCCAAGCTCCAGGGCGTCGCCAAGGTCGTCCTGGTCGAGGCCCCGCAGCTCGCCAATCACCTCGCCGAGGAGATGAGCGCGCTGCTGGTGCCGATGATGGGCAGCTACGACGCTCTCGTCTCCGCCTCCACCGCGTTCGCCAAGAATGTGCTGCCGCGCGTCGCCGCCAAGCTCGACGTGATGCAGATCTCGGACGTCATCGCCGTCAAGTCTGCCGACACGTTCGAGCGGCCGATCTACGCCGGCAACGCCATCCAGACGGTGCAGTCGACCGAAGCCAAGAAGATCATGACCGTTCGGACCGCCTCGTTCCAGGCGACCCCGGAAGGCGGCTCGGCGCCGATCGAGAAGGCGAGCGCTTCAGGCATCGTCGGTCTCTCCACCTTCGAGAAAGCCGAGCTGTCGAAGTCGGACCGTCCCGAACTCACCGCCGCCAAGATCATCGTGTCGGGCGGCCGCGGCATGGCCAACGGCGAGAACTTCAAGAAGTACATCGAGCCGGTCGCCGACCGGCTGCGGGCCGCGGTCGGCGCCAGCCGTGCCGCCGTCGATGCCGGCTTCGTGCCCAACGACTACCAGGTCGGCCAAACCGGCAAGGTGGTGGCGCCGGAGCTCTATATCGCCGTCGGCATCTCGGGTGCCATCCAGCATCTCGCCGGCATGAAGGACAGCAAGGTGATCGTCGCCATCAACAAGGACGGCGAGGCGCCGATCTTCCAGGTGGCGGATTACGGGCTGGTGGCGGACCTGTTCCAGGCCCTGCCCGAGGTCGAGGCCGAGCTGAAGAAGGCCGGCCTCTGAGGCTTCCCAGACATTGACCGGCAGCACGGCTCCGCTCGGACAACAAGGACAACAACGATATGCACGCTCAATCGAAGTCCTCTACCGAGACGAGGGCCAAGCTGCCGGACAAGATTCGCAGGGTCGGCATCATCGGCGCCGGCCAGATGGGCAGCGGCATCGCGCACGTGGTGTCACTCGCCGGATTTGAGGTCGTCCTGAACGACCTGCGGCCGGAAGCCTACGAGAAGGCGGTCGGCAACATCACCAAGAACATGGGCCGTCAGGTCTCGCGCGGGTTGATCAAGGATCAAGACGTTCAGGCCGCGATGAAGCGGATCAGCTACGCGCCGGCCTTCGAAGGGCTCGGCGAGTGCGATCTGGTGATCGAGGCGGCGACCGAGGAGGAGAGCGTCAAGCGCAAGATCTTCGCCGAACTCTCGCCCAAGCTGAAGCCGGCGGCGATCGTCGCCTCCAATACCTCGTCGATCTCGATCACGCGCCTCGGCGCATCCACGGATCGGCCCGAGCGTTTCATCGGCATGCACTTTATGAACCCGGTGCCGCTGATGCAGCTCGTCGAGCTGATTCGCGGCATCGCCACCGAGGACGACACCTTTGCGCTGGCGCGCGGCTTCGTCGAGACGCTCGGCAAGACCATCGCCGTGTCGGAGGATTTCCCGGCCTTCATCGTCAACCGCATCCTGCTGCCGATGATCAACGAGGCCGTCTACACCCTGTATGAGGGCGTCGGCACGGTCGAGGCGATCGACAAGGCGATGAAGCTCGGCGCGAATCACCCGATGGGCCCGCTCGAGCTCGCCGATTTCATCGGTCTCGATACGTGCCTGTCGGTGATGCAGGTGCTGTACGAGGGACTGGCAGACAGCAAGTACCGCCCCTGCCCGCTGCTCGTGAAGTACGTCGAGGCCGGCTGGCTCGGTCGCAAGACGCAGCGCGGCTTCTACGACTATCGCGGCGACAAGCCGGTGCCGACCCGCTGAGGCGGCGAGCCGGCCTGACACGACTGCTCAGGCCGAGACCTCGCAATGCGCTGTCGACACCCGTCGATTTCTGCGTCGGCACCCGGAGATCAAGCCGCGCGCTTCATCGCCGGGCGAACCTGCCCCTGGCCGCAGAGCGATTCGGCGATCACCTCGACCGCGCGGCTCCAATCCGGGCTCTGATCGGCGCTGGCCGTGATGCCGAACGCCGCCAGCGCTTCCGCGGCACTACCGCCGTCGCGGAAAATGCGCGCGCTGACCTGACGGGCCACGCCCATCGCCTGATGCCACTGCATGGGATTGATGTGCTCGCGGGACATGTGCGCCTCTATCCTGTTGCAAATTGTTTCGATCGATGCGCGCCGGCCCTCGGGGAGAGAGGCGGCAAGCGCACCCAGTGCATTCGTGTCGCTACGCGGAACCGGCAATGCGACACATCATGAGAACGGTTGTCTCGCACCAGATACGCTTGCCTTCTCGAGGGGAGGAGCGCCGGCCGCCGCGGCCGTCGGTCTCCCAATGTCTCTGATCCCGTCACCGGGGCTGCGGGATGCTCGCTGAAGCTCTCCGCAGCCGCCGCGCTACGCTGATGGACGCTACCGAACGCAAACGGAACGCTACTGACGACGCGACTGACGCGACGAGGACGCAACTCGTGGGAACGCGACTAGAGCTACGCGACACGCGGATACGCGACAGGCGGGTTACGCAACTCTTGATGACGCAACTCGGCAGTGTGCGACTTGGACGCGGCACAACTCGAACCTACGCCACCGCCACCGCCACCGGCGCCACTGACACCAACGCCACTCGTACTGACGCCACTCACAACGACGCCGCACAACTCAGGACGCACGACAAGGCGGACCACATCACGCAACGAACGCCACTCACTCTTGTCGACCTGGATGCTCACGGCACGCCTCACTGCAGGACACGATGGCCGGACACGAACTCGACGCCACTCGACTCGACCGAACGGGACGTCTGCGAGGCACTACGCGAACGCAACTGGAACCGACGCGACTGGAACTTCGATACGCAACCAACACGACTGGAACGCAACTCACTGGGCTTCAAGGCTGCGAGCCGCCCGGCGATACGCTGGAACACAGAGGCACGAGCGGCTCGCTTCAAGGTGTGAAGCGTGCGGGCCAGCACGCTTCGGGGGGGACGAACCATACGCGGACGCTACCGAACGCAACTCGACTGAACGCGACGCAACTGAACTCGGGACGCTGACGCTACCGACGCTACGCTTACTGAAACCGTGGCTAACCTGGACGCTTGCTACCTGGACTTGGGTGCTTTCCGCGATGAACGCCGCGGCGCTTGTGCCGGTTGCCTTGCCCGTGGCCCTGGTCGCTTCAGAACGCACAACACCGGTGGTCCGGCTCTGCTGCGACCTCGACTCGGATGTCGGGAGACTGTGCAACTTGGTCAACCGGCGCCCCTTTACTTTTTGTTTACCGGTTCACTGTGTGTTCCGCGAACAAGGGAGAATTAACCCCCCGGGCGTGGCAACTTTGCGACAGAGGTGAGACCGTCTCAGGGTATTTGCCTGAAGGAAAATTCATCCGCGCGCGGAGGCCATGTCCGGCGGCGGCGTGCGTCGCGGAGGAAAAAATCAAGCCGTTGTTATGTATGTGTTTTCAGTGATTTTTCGGAGCGGTCAGGTGCGCCGCCTTGAGGCAGCCGCCGAAGATCAGCAGCGAAACCAGCACGTTCCAGCCGGCAAACGAGAGGCCGAGGAATCGCCACGCCGCCTCGTCACAGCGGATGACGCTCGTTTCCCCGAGGTTCTTGAAAAGGTCTCCTGCCGACGTGGCGATCGGCTGTGCCGTGGCGCATGTCGTAGGCCCGGCCCACAATTTCCACTCGGCTCCCGCCTGGTAGATGCCGAAGCCGGCATTGGCGAGGAAGAACAGCGAAACGGCCAGGAAGATGAAAGCCGCCCATTGGCGCTCGTCGGCACTGAGCAGCACCAGCGCGAGGAACAGCAGCGGGACGCCGGCATAGTAGGCATAGCGCTGCTGTAGACAGAGCGGGCAGGGCACATAGCCGCCGATGACCTCGAAACCGAGCGCGGCGCAGATCACGGCGAATGCGACGAACAGCATGGCCGCGCCGATCCGGTAGGCCTCGGTGCCGGCGGTCATGCGGATGGCGGGCGAGGTCATGGGCGGTCAGCCGTCGGTTGCGTCAGATTAGATACTTGATGGCGACGAAGCCGCCGACGAGAACGACCACGAACACGGTCGTCACCAGCGTCAGCCGGCGCTCGATGAAATCACGGATCGGCTCGCCGAAGAAGTAGAGAAGGCCGGCGACCAGATAGAACCGCATGGCGCGCGCCACGATGCTGGCCACCATGAACGGCACCAGCGCCATGTGGAATGCGCCCGCCGCGATGGTCAGCACCTTGTAGGGGAAGGGCGTCCAGCCCTTCGCGATCAGGATCCAGACGCCCCATTCGTTGAACAGGGTCCGCGCATCCTCGAATTTCCCGGCGTAGCCGTAGACCTTGAGAATCGGCTCGCCGAGGTATTCGAACAGGTAGTAGCCGATGGCGTAGCCGAGCACCCCGCCCGCCACCGAGCCCAGCGTCGCGATCGTGGCGTACCACCACGCCTTGGCCCGCTCGGCCAGGATCATGGGGATCAGCATCACGTCCGGCGGAATCGGGAAGACCGAGCTTTCGATGAACGAGACCCAGAACAGGGCCTGCGGCGCCCGCTTGTCGGTCGCCTTGCGCATCATCCAGTCGTAGAGGGATCTCATCATGTTGCGGGTGGTAGACGGCCTCGGATCGCCTGTCCACTCCGGCGAGGGGCTAGGGCAAACGCCTGCTTGCGAGCGTGGCTGAAAAGAAAATGGCGGGCGGAGCCTGGGCTCCGTCCCGCCATCGTGTCCCGGGGGGTGTCAGTGAGGAAAGGGTGCCCTCCGGGAAATCCTGCGTCAGCTCTTGGCACCGCCTGCGAGCGTGCCGCGAGTCTCGCCGTGGCCGCGGCCGAGACCCTGAACCGCGTCCTTGACGACCGTGAAGCCGAAGCCGAACAGCTGGCCGATGGCCTCGTTGCGCTCACGACGGGCCGCCTTGATGATCTCGTCGATCCGCGACCGGTCGAAGTCTTGCGTCACCGCCTTGTGGCTGGTTGACATTTGAGTGCTCCTCATCTCAACTTTGTCTTGTGGGGATAACTTACCCCTACTTATCTGAGGTAACAAACGACCTTCTCTCAACTGAGATTTGAGTTTTTCTCATGTCTAAGCCGATGCCGCCAATGTCCGCCCTGCGCGCGTTCGAGGCCGCGGCGCGCCATCTCAGCCTGACGCGGGCGAGCGAGGAACTGCATGTGACGCCCGCCGCGCTCAGCCACCAGATCCGCGGGCTCGAGGAAGTGCTGGGCCTCGCGCTGTTCGTTCGGCGTGCCCGAGGCATCGAGCTGACCGACGCTGGGCGGCTCCTGTATCCGGGGCTGCATGCGGGTTTCGGCCAGATCCGGCAGGCGGTGACGGCGCTGGAGCAGGTCAGCAACGACCGGGTTCTGGTGATCAGCGCGCCCCCTGGCTTCACCGCCAAATGGCTGGTGCCCCGTCTCTACCGATTCGTCGCGGCCGAGCCCGAGATCGACACACGGATCTCGGCGACGCTCGATTTCGCCAATTTCACCACCGACGGCGTCGACGCCGCGATCCGCAACCTGCAGACCGGCGGCCCGCCCGATCCCGATCTCGTGGTCGAGCTGCTGTTCGCGTTGCGGCTGCTGCCGGTGTGCAGTCCTCATTTCGCCGCCGAGCATGGCCTATGGGCGCCGCGCGATCTGTTGCGGATGCCACTGATCCACGACGACTCGCTGTCAGGGCGGGCGCAGCTGCCCGGCTGGTCGCAGTGGCTCGCCGCCGCCGGCATCGAGGGTGTCGATCTCAGCCGCGGGCTTCGCTTCAACAGCGCCGATCACGCCATCGAGGCGACGGTGGAGGGCGCCGGCGTTCTGCTCGCCCACAACGTGCTGGCGATGGACGATCTGAGGACCGGACGCCTGATCGCGCCGTTCGACCTGGCGATCGACACCGGCCGCGGCTTCCATTTCGCCTGCCCCAAGGGCAACGAGCGGCGGCCGAAGGTACGGGCGTTCCGTGACTGGCTGAGGGCCGAGCGCGACCGCGCCATCGAGGCGACGCCGGGCGTCGCGGCGATCACGGGACTGGCCGAAAGCGAGCCGCTGTCGCAGCCTGAGGCGCCCCTCGCCTCGGTGACGGCACCGAAACCTGCTCGGCCGGCACGAAGCTCGTCGAAATCTCGGCCACCAACGCGTTGAGCACGAAGCGGCCGGCCCCGCGCGCGCGCAGCTTCTGGCCGCCGGCGAACCGCTCGATCAGGTCGAGCCGCTCGAGGCCGGCGATGGTGTCCTCCGACGGCGCGACACCACCGATGTCGGCGAGGCGAGCGAGATCGACCCCTTCGCCCAGCCTCAGTCCCATCAGCAACAGCTCGTCGGCCTGCTCGGCGCGGGTCAACGGCTCCAGCACGCTGCGCCCATGCCCGTCGTGCTCCACCTGCGCGAGCCAGGCCTCGGGCTGCCGTAGCGTTTCGCTGGCCAGACGCTCGCTCCCGACCGGCAGACGACCGTGCGCGCCCGGTCCGACCCCGGCATAGGTGCCGTAGCGCCAGTAGAGCAGATTGTGACGGGATTCCTGACCCGGCCGGGCGTGGTTCGAGATCTCGTAGGCCGGCAACCCGGCGAGCCCGGTCATCTCCTGAGTGATCTGGTAGAGCGCCAGCGCGTCGTCCGCCCCCGGCACCACGAGCTTTCCGGATGCGTGGAGCTTGGCGAACGCGGTCTCGGGCTCGATGGTCAGCTGGTAGAGTGACAAATGCCCCTCGGCCATAGCCAGCGCTTCGGCGAGCTCGGTCTCCCAGGCGGCCGGCGTCTGCCGAGGACGGGCATAGATCAGGTCGAACGAAACCCGCTCGAAGGTGGCGCGCGCAATGGCGATCGCGGCCTTGGCCTCGGCCACGGTGTGAATGCGGCCGAGCTGGTGCAGCTCATCGTCGTTGAGCGATTGCACGCCGAGCGAGACGCGGTTGACGCCGGCTGAGCGGTAGCCGCGGAAACGCCCGGCCTCGACGCTGCCCGGGTTGGCCTCGAGGGTGATCTCGGCGCCCGCATCCACGCTCCACAGGCGCGCGATGGCCTCGAGGATGCCGGCGGTGGTCGCGGGCGCCATCAGCGAGGGCGTGCCGCCGCCGATGAAGATGCTCGCGACGCGCCGAGGACCGGTCAGCGCGCGGGTGTTCTCCAGCTCGGCGACGAAGGCTTTGAGATAGCGGGCCTCGTCGACGCCGCCGTGGCGGACGTGGCTGTTGAAGTCGCAATAGGGGCACTTCTGCGCGCAGAACGGCCAATGCACGTAGACGCCGAAGCCGGGGGAGGCATCGTCTGGCGCGAGGGACGCCGCAGGCTCTGTCGCGGGGAGTTGAGACATGGCCGGTGCATAGCGCATCGCTCGGTGGAACGCACGCGGCACGCGTGGCGCGCCCACCTTCGCCCCTACATCGAGCCCAGCATCGCCTTGGCGAGGCCGACGCCGCTGCCGTAGGCGTGCTCGGCGAGGCGGCCGCGGCACCAGTCGCCGGCGACGCCGAGTTTGTGCTCGGTCGAATAGAGATAGGTCTCGCCGAGCGGGCGGGTGGCGAAGCCGTGCTTCCACAGGTGCGCCTTCATGGCCACCGGCCGCGTGCCGGCGGGCACCTCGAGCAGGCGGCAGAGCTCTGCCCACAATTCCTCGGCGATCGTCTCGGGATCGTCGTCCTCGGTGGTGCGGCTCCAGGTCTGCGAGGTCTGCACCACCATCGTGTCGATACTTGACTGACGGCGCGGCTTCGAGCTGTTGCGGGCGATCCAGCGGATGCTTTCCGAACTCTCCGCCCGGATGTCGCGCTCGCCCATGATCGGTTTGTCCACATGGATCTGCAGCGACCAGCACGGCGCCATTCTCACCTTGGCCAGGCCCTCCTCGAAGATGTCCAGCGGTCCGAGCAGCATCAACGCCCTCGGTGCTGGGATCGCGATGGCGATGGCGGCGAACGGCCCCGTGGCGGTCTGGTCCTCGAACCAGACGTTCCACTGCTTCTGAACCCGCTTCAGCGTGTGGACCGAGCGGCCGGTATGGACCCGCATGCCGTCGGCCAGCGGCCGTAGCAGGCTCATCATGGTCGGCACGCCGACGTACCAGGCGGGCATGCGGGCGAGCCCGCTCTCCTGCGAACCGTCGCGCGGGTTCCAGGCGGCGGCGAAGCCGCGCTTGGCATTGGCCTCGACATAACCCTGGAACAGCGGCAGGCGCGGCACGACGTAGGGGGTGCCGTGATCGAACACGGCCGGACCGATCCGCATCGACGACATGCGCCCGCCGATGGTCTCCTCCGCCTCGAATACCTCGACGTCCCAGCCGGCATCGTGCAGCGTGCGCGCGCACGCAAGGCCCGCAAGGCCTGCTCCGACGACGGCGGCTCTGATCGCCATGACTTGCTCTTCTCACTCTCCGGGCGCAAAAACCACCATGTCGCCAGAGCACGGGCGCGCCTCCGGCGTGCTCGCCAGGAACTACGGGGATACACCGTTCAGCCCGGCGCGGTGACGCTACGATCGTCATGGCAGCAGCGACGCACTGTATGTCAGTTGGCGCGATATGAAAACTTGATCATGGGCGTCCTGGCTTCGCAGCTCGCCGGTTTCGGGACGATTGTCTGGAGAACGCGACGTGATCGGCATCGATTGGGGAACGTCGTCCTTGCGCGCCTATCTGCTCGATCCGGACGGACGCGTGCTCGAACGGCGGGTTTCCAGCGAGGGCATCCTTTCGGCCGCCGGACGGTTCGGCGCCGTGCTCGACGGCCTGATCTCGGGCTGGCCGGCGGAGCCGGTGTTGATGTCGGGCATGATCGGCAGCCGGCAGGGCTGGGCGGAGGCGCCCTATGTCGCATGTCCGGCCGGTGCCGGCGCCCTCGCCGCCCAGCTTCGTCGCGTCACGACGGCCGGGCCGCGCGGCGTCCACATCGTGCCGGGTCTGGCGATGCTCGACGGCGAGGGTATCCCCGACGTCATGCGCGGCGAGGAGACGCAGGTGCTCGGCGCACTGGCGGCGCTCGGCCGCAGCTCCGGCCGGATCGTGCTGCCGGGCACGCACAGCAAGTGGGTGAGCGTCGCGGACGGCTGCATCACCGGCTTTTCCACCTACATGACCGGCGAGGTTTTTGCAGCCTTGAAGGGCCATACCATCCTCGGCCGGACGATGGACGGAGAGGAGATCGATGAAGGCGGTTTCGCACGCGGCGTCGAGCAGGCGCGCGGCGATTGCGGACCGCCCGGTCGCCTTCTGCATCGCATTTTCTCCACCCGCACGCTCGGGCTGTTCGAGCGGCTGGCGCCCCGCGAGGCCGCGGGCTATCTTTCGGGGCTGCTGGTGGGGGCGGAGATCGTAGCTGCGACCCCGCTACCGGATGAAGGTGGCTCCAGTGCGGGCGTGGGCTCCGGCATCGTCGTCGTGGCCAACTCCGCTCTCGCCGCGCTCTACGCCGATGCCGCCGGGCGGCTCGGACTTTCGGCGGAGGTGGCGCCCGCGGACTGTGTCACGGCCGGGCACGGGGTGATCGCCCGCGCCGCCCGTCTCGTGGCCTGAGCTGATCGAGGTATGAAGCCCGCTGCATTTGCCTGAAGCCGCCCGATGAAGTCGAGGAAGCCCGACCGTGATCGATCTCGAAACCGCACTTGCCCGCTCCCCGGTCATCGCCATTCTGCGCGGCGTCACGCCGGACGAGGTCTTCGAGATCGGCGCGGCGCTCGCCGACGCCGGCATCGCGATCATAGAGGTGCCGCTGAACTCGCCCGAGCCGATGCGCTCCATCGGCCGCCTGGCGCAACGGTTCGGCGACCGCTGCCTGATCGGCGCAGGCACCGTGATGTCGCCGGACGACGTCGCGGCGGTGGCCGGTGTCGGCGGCAAGCTGATCGTGATGCCACATTCCGATCCGGACGTTATCGCGGCTGCCCGCCGCGCCGGCCTCGCCTGCATACCTGGCGTCGCCACGCCGACCGAGGGTTTCGCGGCACTGGCGGCAGGGGCGAGCGCCCTCAAGCTGTTTCCGGGTGAGGCGCTGCCGCCCAAGGTGGTGGCGGCTTGGCGCGCGGTGTTCCCCGCGACGGTCCGCCTGATTCCGGTTGGTGGCGTCAACGTCGATACTATGGCGGACTATCTCGCCGCGGGGGCGTCGGGGTTCGGCATCGGGTCGGCACTCTATAAGCCGGGCATGCGGGCGAGCGAGGTCGCCCGCAACGCGCGCCGGATGGTCGGGGCGGTGGATGCCGCCCGCGGCATCCTGTCTGCGTGAGACGAGCGGGACGCAAGGCGATCGGTAGCATGGTTGTCGAAGGCAGCCGAGCAGGAGACGAAAATGAGAAAACTGCCGGCGCGTTTTGGCATGTTCCTTTACGGGGTTCTGCAGGCGGCGATGACCACGGGGGTCGCGACCGCCATCGCCACGCACACGATGACCGGGTTCGGCGACGGGTTTTTCCAGCATTGGACCAAGAACTGGGGCATCGCCTGGCTGACCATGCTGCCGCTCGTCGTCGGCGTGTCGCCCTTGATCCGCCGCGTCGTGCTGGCCGTGACCGAGTTGCCGCGCGGTGCACCCTCCGCATCGTCCCAAGGCACTGCCCCCGTCGCGAGGCGGACCTGATTCGATCGGCGGTCGCGGCTCGGCTTTCTCATCGGGCTTCCACCTGCCGTGGCCGTGCTGTTAGGTTTCCTGCCCCCCCCTTCAACCCGCCTCGCCCCTGCCGCGGTCCGCCGCTCCGTCCCCTGCCAGAGAGATCGCTCATGTCCCGCCGCGCCGCCGACCTGCTGATCGATTGCATCGCCGCCCACGGCGCCGACCGCGTGTTCTGCGTGCCGGGCGAGAGCTATCTCTCCGTGCTCGACGCGCTCTATGCGCACAACTCGGTCGAGACGATCGTCGCCCGGCATGAATCCGGCGCTGGCTTCATGGCCGTCGCCGATGCCAAGATCACCGGGCGCACCGGCATCACGTTCGTCAGCCGCGGCCCCGGCGCCACCAATGCCTCGATCGCGGTGCACGTTGCCGAGCAGGACGCGGTGCCGTTCATCCTGTTCGTCGGGCAGGTGCCGCGCCACGACATCGGCCGTCACGCGTTCCAGGAGGTCGACTACGCCAAGACCTTCGCCGACATGGCCAAGGCCGTCTACGTGGTGGAGGATGCCAAGCGCCTGCCGGAGATCGTCGCGCGCGCGTTCCAGGTGTCGATGGCGCCGACCGCCGGCCCGGTCGTCGTCGTGTTGCCCGAGGACATGCTGGAGGACACGACCGACGCACCGGTGATCGAGCCGCTCGGCATTCCGCGTCCCGGTCTGCCGGCGGACATGGACGAGATCGTATCGGCGATCGCCAAGGCCGAGCGTCCCTTGCTGATCGCCGGCGGCGGCCTCGGTTCGGAGCGCGGACGCGCGGCGCTGAAGGCGGCGGCCGAGTCGCTGCAGGTGCCGGTCGCCGCCTCGTTCAAGCGGCAAGACTATTTCGACAACGCCAGCCCGCTCTACGCCGGCCATCTCGGCTTCAAGATCCCCAAGCCGCAGCTCGCCAACTATCTCGACGCCGATTTGATCGTTGCGGTCGGCACGCGGCTCGGCGAGACGCCGACGCAGGGCTACACCTTCCCGCGCGCGCCGGTGCCCAAGCAGCCGCTGATCCACGTTTACGACGATGCCCAGCACGTCGGCCGGGTGTTCCAGACCGCCCATCCCGTCGTCGCCGATCCGATCCTGTTCATGGAGGCGCTGGCGAAGGCGAAGGTGGATAAGCCGCCGGCCGCGCGCGCTAGTTGGATCAAAAAGCTCTCGGACTACACCAAGGGCGGCCAGCCCTGGACACCGCCCGCCGACGGCAAGCTCGACATGGGCGCCATCGTCGGCGCGATCAAAGGCAAGTTGCCGGCCGACGCCGTGTTCGTCACGGACGCCGGCAATTTCTCCGGCTGGCTGCACAAGCATTATGTGTTCGGACCCGAAAACCTGATGATCGGCTCGATCGGCGGCGCGATGGGGGCAGGCATGCCGGGTGCGGTCGCGGCCGGGATGCGCCTGCCTGGCCGGCAGGTCATCACTTGGATCGGCGACGGCGGCATCCTGATGACGGGCTCAGAGCTAGCCACCGCCGTGCAGTACCGTGTGCCGGTGAAAGTGTTCGTCTCCAACAACGGCACCTACGGCACCATCCGCATGCACCAGGAGC